>JAZQWC010000053.1:0-33567 GCA_045632125.1 Bianqueaceae bacterium | reverse complement strand
AGGATCAAACTCTTAATTTGATTCGTTCGTTATTACTTGGTTTTGAATTGACCGGTATTTTTTTACCGTTCCCTTTATCTTGTTTTCACTCGATAAAGTTTTTTCTTCTCAGATGTTACACTGTTCGATTTTCAAAGTTCTGCACTTTCGTTCGTTCCTTTCGGTTTCGCGCGAAGTGCTTGGTTATCTTATCACATCGTTTTCGATTTGTCAACAACTTTTTTCAAGTTTTTTTCAATCTTTTTCGATGTCGTTCGTTTGGCGCGAACAGGTGATATAATATCATACCGTCCGCGCTTTGTCAACGACTTTTTTCAACTTTTTTTACTTTGGTTCCTTTAGTCTATTGCGCACAATCAAAACTCGCTTCAGTTGTGCACTTTGCACTATAATTATACCATTATCTTCTCTTTTACCACTTTTTCAGCCCGCTCTACCAGAGTTTCCACCGGTTCCCGTTCCAAAAAAGTGACATCTTTTTCTCGGCGCATCCAGGTCAGTTGTCGCTTAGCAAAATGACGTGTATCCCTCTTGAGGACATACACCGCCTCTTCCAATGACATCTCACCATCTAAATAGGCAAGGATTTCTTTATACCCCAACCCTTTCATCGAAACCATCTCGCGATGATATCCGGCATCACGCAATTTGCGCACCTCATCGACCAAGCCCTGTTCCAGCATAATGTCAACACGACGGTCGATCCGTTCATACAAAACCGCCCGGTCCAAATCCAGAACCAAAAAGCACAGATCATACACCGCTTCCTTCTCTTTCAATCGCGCGTTCAGATCACTCATGCGATTTCCTGTCTGCTCATAATATTCCAGTGCCCGAATCACTCTTTTACGATTATTCATATGGATCGTCTCACAACTTGCCGGATCCACCTGCTGCAAATAGGAATATAAATCCTCATCGCTACGTTGCTCCAAACGTTCCCGCACTTCGCTCTTCGTCTCCTCTTCAAACTCCGCTCCATACGCCAACGCATGGATATAGAAGCCCGTTCCACCCGCCAAAATGGGAAGTTTCCCCCGAGACGCAATCTCATCAATTTTTTCCGCCGCCAAGCGGCAAAATTCCATTACATTCCATTCTTCATGCGGCTCCAAAATATCGATTAAATGATGCGGTACCCCTTGCATCTCAAGGGCCGTCACCTTAGCAGTACCAATATCCATGCCACGGTATACCTGCATAGAATCAGCCGATATGATCTCGCCGTTCAGCCGTTTTGCCAGTTCCACCGACAGAGCGGTCTTTCCCGAAGCTGTAGGTCCGGCAATAATGAGTAAAGGTTGCTTTTTCATACGCGCTTAAACTTTCTTTCCACTTCGTATTGAGTCATCGATATGATGGTAGGACGGCCATGAGGGCAGTTATAGGGATTTTCAGATGCAAAAAGCTGCTCTAACAGTGAGTTAGCCTCTTTTTCGCTCATGCCCATGTTACCTTTTACAGCAGCTTTGCAGGACATCATAGCGATTTTTTCAATAAGAAGATCCCGAGCAGTGTCGATATTGCCTTCCTGCAGCATATCCAACATTTTTGTAAAGTCATCAGCAGGTAGTGCTCCATTAAAGATGTAAGGAACCGCCCGAACGATTACCGCATCCTCACCGAACACCTCCACCTCAAACCCGGTTTTTTCAAACAGGATTTGATATTTATCAAGTTCTGCCACCATTTTAGGGCTTACCGTATATACCGCCGGTTCCATCAAGATCTGCGAATCCATCTTACCTTCCCGCAGAATCTGACGATACCGATCATACAACACCCGTTCATGAGCCGCGTGCTGATCTATAATATAGAAGACATCTTCTTCCTCCGCCAGCCAATATGTGCGGAAGATCTGTCCCACCAGGCGAAGATTATGCTTTTTCGGCGGCGCCACATAAGCAGTCGCCTCCTCTTCCATAATCATAGGTACCTGTGGTTCAATCACCTCTTCATGCACTTTGATCTGGTCTCCGGTGTAAACGGGACGTTTCTCCGTTTTCTTTTGATCCAAGTCTGCAGCAAGAGTCGAACTCGTTTCCTCCGGTTTTAATGTCCTTTCCGCTTGAATCGGCTCGTCCGGTTCTTCCACGATAAAAGGCACGTTCGGATCCGGCTTAGAAATCGGCCATACAGGCGCAGCAGGCTGCACCGGTGCCATTTCAATAGGCTTATCGATCGACTCCGCAAGTTTTGCCAAATCAACTGCACTCATGGTCATCCGCTTAGGCGGATCATTTTTCTGCCACGGACTTGGTTTAGCCGCCGGTTTATAAAAGTCAAAAACCGCTTTCGGCTGTTCGGCTTTTGGAGGAACCATTTTCTTTTCTTCCTTATAAAAGCTGCCCACACGACTAATTAGATTCGTTCCACGCAGGCAGTCCAGTACCACCTCATACAGAGCATGCCGTGTGGCCTCCTCCTGCATAAAGCGTACCTCCATTTTGGTGGGATGCACATTCACATCCAGCGCATCCGGATCCATATCCAAATGCAATACCACCGCCGGGAACTGCCCCGGCACTATAAAATCTTTATAAGCTTCATCCAGTGCCTTTTCCAACAAAGCACTGCGAATATAACGTCCATTAATAAAGAAATTTTGATAGGTTCGATTCGCCCTGGTCATCTGCGGGCGGCTAATAAAGCCCCGCACGCAAATCTTTTTGTTAGCTGCCTCCGGATCGCCTTCCTCTCCCAGAGCGATCTCGCCCTGCAGCGGCAGCATCTTATCCAGCAGTTCACGTCCATAAACTGCATAAATACAATTCTTCAAATCATTTTTGCCCGGCGTAAACAGCGTGGGCTCTTTTTTACCATTCAAATACCGGAAGGAGATCTCCGGGTGGCCCAGCGCCATCTTTTGCATCAAATCGGTAATCGCCGCCCCCTCAGCCGTGGGCTTTTTTAAAAACTTTTTACGAGCCGGAGTATTGAAAAATAGGTTCTCCACCAACATAGTCGTTCCGGTGGGACACGCTACCTCTTCCCATACTTTTTCCACGCCGCCTTCGATCACATACCGAATACCCGTCAGCGCTTTAGCCGGTTTCGTCAGCATCTCCACCCGCGCCACCGCCGCAATACTGGCCAAAGCCTCACCGCGAAAGCCCAAGGTCAGACTCTCCAAAAGGTCTTCCACCTTCCGGATCTTGCTGGTACTATGCCGCAAAAAAGCCGTGCGGATCTGTTCCGCTTCGATGCCGCAGCCATTATCGGTGATGCGAATATAGCCAATACCGCCCTCTTTAATTTCCACGGTAATCTGCGTAGCACCCGCGTCCACCGCGTTTTCTGCCAGTTCCTTCACAATGGAAGCCGGTCTCTCCACTACTTCACCCGCCGCGATCTTGTTGATCGTTGCCTGATCCAAAAGCCGAATCTGTGGCATAGTTTCCCTCCTTATTCATTCATCTGCACGCGTATCCTTAATCAATTTTACAAATTACGTACTTTTTCCTGCCAATCATAAATCAACTGCATTGCCTCCAAAGGCGTCAATCGATTCACATCGATCTCCTGCAATTCCTGCATCACCGCCATTTGGGCTGACGAAACAGCAGCACTCGCCATATCAGCAGCTTCGCCGCCCTCCGCGCCCGGCGCGAAAAGCGACATTTGATCCTCATTGTCCATATCGTCCACATCAGAAGCAGAGGACTTAGCCACGATGTTGGAAGCTCGTTTTGCGATATCATGATCCAGCAGCTCATCCAGAATTTCATGGGCACGGTCCAGCACCCAATGGGGCAGACCCGCCAGCTTTGCTACTTCAATACCATAGCTCTGATCGCCACTGCCAGGATTGATCTTATGTAAGAAGATCACATCATCGCCGCTTTCTTTAATGGCAACGCAATAATTTTTTACGCCGGAGAGCTGTCCCTCCAGCTGTGTAAGTTCATGATAATGGGTGGCAAACAACGTCTTGGCACCCACGATTTTCTTATCACTAATATACTCCACCACAGCCCAGGCAATGCTAAGACCGTCAAAGGTGGAAGTACCACGGCCGATCTCATCCAGGATCAACAAACTATGCTCTGTGGCATGGCGCAGGATGTTAGACACTTCACTCATTTCCACCATAAAAGTAGACTGACCCCGGGCCAGATCATCCGAAGCACCCACACGGGTAAAAATACGGTCAGCAATGGAAATATGAGCCATGTCCGCCGGCACGAAAGAACCGATCTGAGCCATCAATACGATCACTGCCACCTGACGCATGTAGGTGGACTTACCAGCCATGTTGGGACCGGTGATGATGGCAATGCGGTCGCGTCCCTGACTTAAGAAAGTGTCATTGGGAATAAAAGTATTTTCCGGAATCATCTGTTCCACCACAGGATGGCGGCCATTTTCAATGCGGATCTCCTTGCCGGGCGGCAAAATCTCCGGCTTCACATAGTGATTCCGATAGGCTGCCTCACCCAAGGAACGGAGCGCATCCAGCTCAGCCACAGCGTCAGCCGTTCTCTGCACGCGCACCATGGCGCTACCCACCTGATCGCGGATCTGACAGAAGATCTCGTATTCCAGAGCTTCCCCTTTTTCCTTTGCGCCAAGCAGGGTATCTTCGATTTCTTTTAATTCTTCGGTAATATATCGTTCACCGTTGGTCAGGGTCTGTTTACGGATAAAACGATCCGGTGCCATATGGGACTGACCTTTGCTGACCTCGATGTAATAACCAAATACTCGGTTGTAGCCCACCTTCAGATTCTTAATTCCGGTGGCTTCTTTTTCTTTTGCTTCCAGTTCTGCCAGCCAGCTCTTACCGTCAACGGCTGCACTTCTAAATTTATCTACCTGTTCATTATAGCCGGATTTAATAATACCGCCTTCGCGAATGCTCACCGGAGGCTCTTCATCGATGGCCTCCTCCAAAAGCTGACAAATATCTTCCAGCGGATCCAGATCCTCATAGAGTTTGGTAAAGCCTTCTGCGGTCAGGTCAGCCAGCATCATGCGGATGCCAGGTAGGCTGCGCAGTGAATTTTTCAGTGCCAACAGGTCCCGAGCATTGGCGGTACCATAGCTGATGCGACCCATCAGGCGCTCCATGTCGTAGATCTCGCCCAGTGTTTCCTTCAGTTCGGCACTGATCATCGGATCATCGGCAAAGCATTCCACACAGGCAAGGCGATTATCAATGGCAGTCTTGTTGATCAGCGGCTGTTCCAGCCATTTGCGCAAACGTCTTCCGCCCATGGCGGTTTGGGTGTGATCGAGCACCCACAAAAGACTTCCTTTGCGGCTCTTGTCACGAATAGTTTCAGTCAGTTCCAGATTGCGGCGGGTAGCCATATCCAGAATCATGTACTCCTGCACCGAGTAAGTACGCACCTGATTGATGTGGGTCAGTTCACGCTTTTGGGTATCGGTCAGATATTCCAGCAGTGCACCAGCCGCGGTGACACCCATGTCCATGCCATCCAAACCAAGGCCTTCCAGATGAAGCACCTTGAACTGACGCAGCAGTAATTCCTTACTGCGCTGATATTGATAATGGTAGGGTGCATAGGTGTTCACATACAGATCCATGCGTTCCTTCATACGGTCCAGATCGAGACTCTGCATGTTTTGAATTTCTTCATTGACCAAAATTTCAGAGGGACGGAACTTGGCAACCTCGTCCCAAAGTTTTTCTTCTTCAGCGAACTCCGTTACCAAAAACTCACCGGTGGTGATGTCCGCCACAGCGAGGCCGATGCTGTCGGCAATACGGTTCACCGACATAATATAGTTGTTGCTTTCGCCAATGTTATCGGCATTCATAGTGGTGCCGGGAGTAACAATACGGGTGATCTCACGCTTCACCAGGCCTTTGGCCAGACGCGGGTCCTCCATCTGCTCGCAGATGGCAACCTTGTAGCCCTTTTGCACCAGACGCTGAATATAATTTTCGGCAGAATGGTAGGGCACACCGCACATGGGCGCCCTCTCCTCCTGGCCACAGCTGCGGCCGGTGAGGGTCAGCTCCAGTTCACGGGAGGTAGTCACCGCATCCTCGAAAAACATCTCATAAAAATCGCCTAAGCGAAAGAATAGCAAGCAATCCGGAATCGTCTTCTTGACTTCCAGATACTGCTCCATCATAGGGGTCAGTTTACTCACAATTGCCTCCAAAGATTATAATCTATCCTATTGCGCAAGTTGCAGCATTGATGCAACTTGCCGATTTAAAACAAAGTTTTAAATCGTGCCCTCCATATAGAATGCTGTGGCTTGAGTAATAGTTACGGTAACGATCTCGCCCAGCAGCTTTTGATCTGCTTCAAAATGTACCAAAATATTATGTTCCGTACGACCGGTCAGCATACGAGGATTATTTTTACTTACTTCCTCTGCCAACACCTTCACTGTGCGGCCCACCCACTTTTGGTTATTTTCATAGCCAATGCGGTTCATGACCTCCAGCAGTTCGTCGAAATTACGTTTTGCATCTTCCGGATCCACCTGCTCCATGGTAGCAGCAGGGGTACCCTCGCGTTTCGAATAGATAAAGGTGAAACCGCCGTCAAAGCGAACAGCCTCCGCCACCTTCAAAGTCTCCAAAAAATCTTCTCTGGTTTCACCGGGGAAACCTACAATAATATCGGTGGTAATGGACACCTCCGGTACAGCTTCTTTTAAACGGCGCACAATGTCCAAATATTTTTCCTGATCATAATGGCGATTCATCACCTGAAGCAGGCGGCTGCTGCCGGACTGCAGCGGCAGATGAAAATGAGGACACACCTTGTCCAATTTAGCCATGGCATCGATCAGTTCCTGGGACAGATCCTTCGGATGAGAAGTCATAAAGCGGATTCGCTCCAATCCTTCGATCTCGTTCACCTGTTCCAATAGCTGTGCAAAGCTGATGGGATTCTCCAAATTCTTACCATAGGAATTCACATTCTGACCCAGCAGCTGAATCTCCTTAACACCATCCGCCACCAAGCTGCGAATTTCTGCCAAGATGTTCTCCGGCTTACGGCTGCGTTCGCGGCCGCGCACATAGGGAACAATACAATAAGTACAGAAATTATTGCAGCCATACATGATATTCACCGAAGCCTTAAAGCTATGCTTACGAATAGAGGGCAGGTCCTCCACGATCTCCTGATGCTCCTGCCAAATATCAATGATGCGTCCCTGACTGTCCAGCATTGCCTGCAGCAGCTCTGCAAATTTATAAATATTATGGGTACCAAAAATCAGATCCACCTGCGGATAAGACTTTTTCAGCTTATCCAGTACCACCTTCTCCTGCATCATGCAACCACAGAGAGCGATCTTCATATTAGGATTCTTCTTTTTAAAGCTCTTCAGGTAGCCCAAACGGCCGTATACCTTCTGCTCCGCATTCTCACGCACGCAGCAGGTATTATAGATCACCAAATCAGCCGCTTCTTCCGTCTCGCTGGCTTTGCAGCCGATCTCATCTAAAATACCCACCAATTTTTCTGAATCACGGGCATTCATCTGACAGCCCATGGTCACCACATAATAACTCTTGGGCACATCGCTGCGGCCCTTCAACTGCTCAATGATCGCCCGCTGACGCTCCGCTTCCTCGCGTCCTTCTTCTATATAATCAGGTCGTAAATTATGTCGTCCCATCGTCCTTCTCCTTTATAATAACTTGAAAAACTGCCGCGCCCACTCAGCAGCCAACTCCGGCTTTTGAGCGCTCAGCCACGCTTTCAATTCATTTTCTTCCACATAAATATCGGCATCTTTATATGCCTTTTTATAACTTCGCAGTACACTTCCCATCGCTCCTTCCATGCCAGCGATCGCCGGAAGCGCCTGCACGAAACTGCCTTGGCCACTCAACACACATTCACAGGGCTTGGCCTTGCGCCTTTCGCTGCTGGGCACATCAAAGGCTAGCGATTTATGAACGATCTCTCCTTTTTCCGGCAAAAAGTAATAATCCTTTGCGTTCGGCAAATAGTAATAGACCGGTTCACAACACCAAGGCAATAAGATCCTGCTGCAGTGATTGCCTGCTTCGAATATAAATTCCGCTTTAGGATAGTCCGGATCTTTCCTCTTTTTTCGGTTGAGTGCCATTCGTGAATGATGACTCAGCGCAAAGGGTCGATCCCAAAATACCAATAGCTCCCCGTCTTCATAGCGAACTTCTTCGATCTGCGCCACTTTAAGATCCGTCATAAATTCTTCGATCTTCAGCAGCGGCAGCAAATATACAATGTCTTCATAATTATGAAGCAGCAGCACCTTTTCCAATCGTTCATCGTCGGTGCGTGCGTACTCATAAAAGACTTCGATCAGCTGTCCTCCATCAAAAGGATCCCGTCTATCGATCCCCAAAAAGGCTTCTATCGTTTTCAGTTTCATGTTTGGCCAGCCAAAGAAGGATTGGTGGATGCGATATCGCCGCATCAGATCCACCGAGCGGTAGTTTTCCCACAAACTACGGTCGGCTTCTCTCCAAGTCCGCAGTCGTTTCGCTCTTTCTTCAATAAAAGGAAGGTCAAACATGTCACCATTATAGGTAACAAAAATCTTGAAGTTTTGCAGCTGATCCAAGGCTTTTTCCAAAACCTGAACCTCGTCGGCAAGGCTGCCTGCTAAATATTGTTTGGCCACAAAGTGGCCTTCTTCCAAATACACCAGTCCAATCAGATAGATGCTGTCGTAAAGACGAGAAAAACCAGTGGTTTCGATATCGATGAACACCACCTGCTCCGGATCGCCTAAAAGCCGCCATGCGTCCAACTGTGCCTGCGCTTGCTGTGCAGTTTGGGGTAAAATGCTTTCAATAATTCGCATAGCTGACTCCTTTCCGGTGCATTTGAAAAATTAAATAAGAAAATCAAAGGGCCGTTGTATACGCAACAGCCCTTTGAAAATTCGCCGCAGCGAACTCATGTCATTGTTTTGGTAGGAATTATTCCTCAGTAACCTCAGCCTCTTCAGCAGCTACTTCGGGCTCCAGCTCTCTCATGCTCAAGCTGATGCGCTTAGCTTCTTCGTTGAAGTCGATAACCTTAGCTTCAACTTCCTGACCGATGATCAGAACTTCGGAAGGATGCTTAACGAACTTGCGGGACAGATGGGAGATATGTACCAGCGCATCTACACCCTTAGACAGTTCTACGAAAGCACCGAAGTCAGCGAAACGTACTACAGTACCGGTTACGATGTTGCCAATAGCGAACTTCTCAGCAGCATCTTTCCAAGGATTAGCCTCGGGGAATTTGGTGCTCAGGGAGATACGGCCGGTCTCAGCGTCGTAAGACTTAACCATAACTTCGATCTGCTCACCTTCCTTAACATAACGGTTAGGATTGCGAACTGCGCTCCAGCCCATTTCGGAAATGTGCAGCATACCATCGATACCACCCAGGTCGATGAATGCACAGTAGTTGGTGATGTTCTTAACGGTACCGGTCAGACGTGCACCCTCAGCCAGCTTCTCAACAGTCTCTGCACGCAGAACTGCTCTCTGCTCAGCCATAACGCTTCTGCGGTCACCCATGATGCGGCCGCGCTTGCGCTGCAGACGGATGATGCGGTATTCTACTTCCTGACCTACCAAGGTCTTCAGATCTACACGACGAATGTCAGCCAGTGCAGAAGGAATGAATACTTTGGACTCACCGTGCATAACGATGATGCCGTTCTCCAGAGCCTCAGCAACAGTGCCGGTCAGCACGGTCTTGTTCTCCAGAGCCTGCTCCAGTTCCATATAGGCACGATCCTGTACCAGACGACGACGGCTCAGGGTAACCTCGCTATCGCCTACTTTTACTACCATTACTTCAATGGTATCACCCTCTTTAACCTGCTCGGTCAAAGGAGCATCACTGCCGCCGAATTCGGCTTTAGACATGGTACCATCGCACTTATAACCAATATTGAAGACGATCTCATTCTCTGCAACCTGCACAACAGTACCGGTAACGATATCGCGGGAATGGATCTCCTTAAAGCTTTCGTTCAGCATTGCCTCGAAAACATTGTTCTCGCTCATCTTGTTTACTACCTCCTGAATAATATAATCCGGTGTTGAAGCTCCGGCTGTTACACCAACAGTCAAAGCATCCGAATTGAAATTTATACTAGACAACTCCTTCGCATTTTCCACAAAGTACGTGAGAGGACATTGGGAACTACAAAGATTGTATAGCTTACGTGTGTTTGAACTGTGCTTTCCTCCAATTACGATCATCATGTCGCTCTGCTTGGCTAATTCCAGTGCTTCAGTTTGATGCTGGGCTGTAGCTTTGCATATTGTAGGGCACATATATAGATTATACTCCATCTTTTCAAACAACTCAAGAATTTTTTTAAATTTATATTGATCAAATGTTGTCTGTGCCACCAGAGTATACTCTTCGTCTTTCGATGGCGGATTCTCCAGAATCTCTTCTTCATTGCGATAGATCAGTGGTTCCCCTAAACACCATCCACGGATTCCCTGCACCTCCGGATGCTTAGGGTCACCCAAAATGATGATGCTCTTTCCTTGTTCGCTCTGTTTTCGCACAATAGAGTGGATCTTCTTCACATAAGGGCAGGTGGCATCCACCAGTTCTGCACCCTTCGCTTTTAAGCTTTCATACACCGCTTCTCCCACTCCGTGTGCTCGGATCACCACCTTGCTGCCGGGAGCAAAGTCCACCTCTGCCGGAGCCTTGCCATCCGGATTATGATCATCCACTTCCAGCGCATACACGCCCTGGCTCTCCAACTGCCTGATCACATCATTGTTATGGATCAGTGGTCCGTAGGTGTAGACGATCTGATCACTTTTTTTACTTTCCTCTTGGGCGATCTTAATGGCATTACGCACGCCAAAGCAAAAGCCCGCTGTTTTTGCTACCGTAATTTTCACTTTTTGCTTCGAGCCTCATCGATCAACTTACACACCGCTTCCACCACTTCTTCCAGATTCATCTCGGTGGTATCCAGCAACACTGCATCCTCAGCCTGCTTCAGGGGCGCGATCTCGCGGTTCATGTCGCGGTAGTCGCGCTCATTGATCTCCGCAATGATCTGTTCCAGAGTTTTATCCAGGGTTCCGTTCTTTTCCAGTTCACCGTAACGTCTGCGTCCACGTTCCTCTGCAGATGCCGTAATATAGATCTTCAGATCCGCATTCGGCAGCACATTCGTACCAATATCGCGGCCGTCCATGATCACATCATATTCCCGTCCAGCCTGACGCTGAATCTCCAGCAACAATTCACGCACACAACCATGCACCGCCACCTTGCTGGCACCCATACCCGCCTGAGCCGTACGCAAATAGGGAGTCACATCCTCACCGTTTACAGAAACATGCTGACCATCTGCTTCATAATACAGTCTCACCTTTAGCTGGGGGACCTGCTGTGCCACCTGACTTTCATCCTCCAGATTTACACCGCTCTCCGCCAGCACATAGCCCACCGCGCGATACAAAGCTCCGGTGTCCACATAATTCAAACCTTTTTTTATGGCCGCCGCCTTAGCAGCAGTACTTTTACCTGCGCCGCTAGGGCCATCCAATGCTACATTTAACATATTTGTCCTCCATCACTCAAAGCATACTCCGCTGCAGCTTCCCCTGCCACGGCACCCGTGGAAAAAGCCAGCTGCAAATTAAAACCACCAGTCAGAGCATCAATATCCAAAAGCTCACCCGCTGCAAACAGACCGGGCACTTTTTTGATCATCATAGTCGAAGGCTGCACTTCCTTCACAGCAATACCGCCCATGGTCACGATCGCCTCTTCCAGCGGTCGCGTTCCACTTACCGTCAGTCGCAGATCTTTCAACAGTCTTCCCAAACGCTTACGCTGCTCCTTGGAAATGTCACTCACCTTCTGCTGCGCCGGAATCTGGGTCAGCTTCACCATCACCGGAATCATCTTCCGTGGCAGCAGATCGTCCAGTGCATTGCCAAAGTTACGGGTGTTATACTTTTCAAAATCCCTCTGCAACCGCTGATCCAACGCATCGCTATCCAAACCGGTCTTCAAATCGATGTGCAAACAAAAATCCGCCTGTGCAAACGTCTGCTTCTTCTTCCTCAAATAGGCCTGCAAATGACTGGCCGCACTCAAAATCATCGGGCCGCTCACTCCAAAATGAGTAAACAGCATTTCACCGAAGTCCTCATACACCGTCTTGCCCTCCGGCCCCAACGTGATGCGAATGCCGGTATTTTTCAACGACACGCCCATCATATCTCTGCACCAGTTCTCCTTAGTGGTCAACGGGATCAAGCCCGGCACGCCGGGAATCATGTCGATGCCTAAAGCCTTGGCCGTGCGATGGCCGTCACCATTGGATCCGGTAACAGGATAGCTCAGTCCTCCGGTGGTTAAGATCACGCACCTAGCCTCCAGCATCTGCTTATCGGTCTGTACCAGAAAGTGGGTCGGACTCTGAATCGCAGCTTTCGAAGCACCCTCTTCGTCCTTTTGCGGCTTTGCCGCATACTGTGGAAGTACCCGCAGCATGCTCTCACCGGTCTGCACCTTGGCGCCCGATTTTTTGGCAAAACGCAGCAGGCCATCGATGATATCAAAGGAACGATCAGACACAGGAAATACCCGATTACCACGTTCCACTTTCAGCTTTACTTTATTTTCCTCCAGCAGGTCCATTACATCCTGACTGCTGAGGCGATCCAGCGCGGAATATAAAAAGCGCGGATTACTAATGATGTTGGCCATAAAGGTTCTGTCATCGCAGGCGTTGGTCACGTTGCAGCGACCCTTTCCTGTGATGCCGATCTTGCGGCCTACTTTTTCATTTTTTTCTAATAAAAGAGTCCGGGCACCGGCCTGGGCAGCTTTTCCTGCTGCCAGCAGTCCGGCGGCTCCGGCCCCGATCACAATTACATCATATTTCATGAGAGTATCTTTCCGAAGGTATCGCTATCATCGCCGACACTTTCATATACATCGTATTCTTTCCAAATATTTTCCAAACTTTCCAGATTTTGCTTTACTTCATCCTGTCGGCTCATACTAAGAGCTACCACCAGAGCATTCAACAAGCTGAGAGGACCTACCATGGAATCCACGAAGGAAACCATGTTGCCGTGAGCCTTCAGTACACAATCGGCACTGGCAGCAATCGGTGAATGATGGCTGTCGGTAATTGCAATGACACTGGCTTCTCTGGATTTTGCAAAATCCATAGCCTTTACCGTACGCTTGGAATAACGCGGGAAACTGATACCGATCATCACATCCTCGGGTCCGATCTTCAGCATCTGTTCAAAGGTTTCGCTGATGCTGTTGGTTTGAACCAACTTCACATTATCGAAGATCAAATTCATATAGTAAGCTAAAAAGCTTGCTAACGGTCCGCTGCTTCGTACACCCAGAATATAAATGGTCTTAGCCTTCAAAATCAGATCCAGAGCTTCTTTGAATGCCGCTTCCTCCACCACATTCATAGTTTCTTTAATATTTTCAATATCAGACTGCAAAATGGAAGGCAAAACATTGTCTTCATCCATACGGCTATGGGTCACTTCCATACGCTGCAGAGCAGTCAATCTGGTTCGAATCATATCTTCCAGTGCACGCTGCAATCCCGGATAACCATCGTAACCCAGTTCGCCGGCAAAGCGTACCACAGTAGACTCAGAAACGCCCACAACGCTGCCCAATTTAGAAGCAGTCAAATACACCGCCTTATCATAATGATCGGTGATATAATCAGCCAGCAGCTTCTGGCCTTTACTCATTTTAGGGTATCCATCGTGGATCCGGATCAGTACATCATCTTGTTTAACTTTCATAATTATGCAACCCATCCTTCAAATCATTCAAAATGTGAAATCGCAGCTACCTTTTATTATACCTTTTTATCAAGGTTTTTTCAAGGGTATTTCAAACTCTTATTGATGATTTTGCAGGATTATATATTTTGTGCATCATTTTTCTTTCAGCACTACATCTTCCATTTTCCCCCAAAACAAAACACAAGCTCATGCTTTTCTCCTTCAGCATGAGCTTGATCGACTTCTTATTTTAAACTTTTCAGCATCTTTACTTCCGATGCAGTCAACACGCGATACTCGCCTTCTTTAAGGCTTCCCAATTCCAACGGACCTTCTGCTACTCGCTCCAGACGCAGTACAGGATGTCCTACAGCCTTAGCCATACGACGCACCTGATGGTTCTTGCCCTCATAAATAGTCACTTCGATTCGGCTGTTTGTTCCGGCACGGGAAACTAAACGAGCCTTTGCCTTTGCAGTCTTATAGCCATCATCCAGTACAACACCGGTCTCCATGCGGTGCAGTTCTTCACTTTTAATTTCACCACGCACCAAAGCCCGGTATACTTTAGGTACTTTGTTTCCGGGATGGGTCAGCTGGAAGGCCAAGTCTCCATCATTCGTCAAAAGCAGCAGGCCCGTTGTCTGATAATCCAATCGACCCACCGGATACAGACGCACACCGGGAATATCCACCAACTGAGTTACATCAGGACGACCAAATTGGTCATGACTGGTGGTCACATACCCAGCGGGTTTATGCAGCATCACCGTCATAATCTGCTGTTCAGCCTTTACCGCCTTTCCGCGAAATTCCACGGTATCTTTCACCGGATCCACTTTAGTACCCAGTTCCTTTACCACCTGACCATTCACCTTTACCAAGCCTGCCGCAATCCATTCTTCACATTTTCTGCGGGATCCGCAGCCACACTGGGCCATATACTTTTGCAAACGTTCCATACGATTCTCCTAAACCATTTTTCTTCTGCGATTTCTTTCTCTGCTGCCTCCCGCAGAGCTTTCTGTCGACTTGCTTCTTTAAATCCATAGTCAAATAACTTGACTGTATCTGACACCCGATAGTTGGAATGAGGAGGCCAACCACTTCCCAGCACGACACTTACCACCTGCACGCCATCCCGCTCCGCCAAGCCAACCAGGCACAAACCTGCTTCATTGGTATAGCCTGTCTTTCCTCCATTGGCTGCGGTATATGTACTCAGCAGCGGATTTTTATTCAGCAACTGCACATTGCGGCAATTGATCTCATCCTGTTGAATGGTATAGCTTCGGGTCTGCATGATCTGCATAGCTTCTTCATCATCCAAGGCTGCCCGGGCAATTCGTGCCATATCAGCCGCTGTGCTGAAATGATTTTCTGCATCCAGGCCATTGGGCGTAACAAAATGAGTATCGAAAGCATCCAATTCTCTGGCCTTCAGATTCATCAAGTAACAAAAGGACTCCACATCTCCAGCTACCGCTTCTGCCACAGCCACCGCCGCATCATTATAGGACACCAGCATCATGGCATACAGCAGATCGATTAGCCAAAAGGTCTCGCCTTCCTTCAGGTTCATTCTCACCTTCGGTTGCCGCGCTGCATTGGCACTTACCGTAACCGGCTCTGTAAAATCACCATATTCCAACGCTACCAATAATGTCATAATCTTCGTGGTACTGGCCATTGCCCTCCGGTCGTCGGCATTCTTTCCAAACAGGATCTCTCCCGTTTCACCATCCATCACCACAGCAGCGGCTGCATGAAGATCATCCGCATCCAGCGTTTTTTCTTCCGCTAAAACGGCTCCTTTCCCCGTCGTCAACAACACTACTATTGCTAACACCAGACACAGCCACCATTTTCCTTTATGTTTCAAGTAAAAACCCTCCTGCCATCATCCATACTTTCTGTATATGGCAAAAGGGCTTCTTTTATTCCTCTGTTTCCTGATCCGCGGACACTTCCTCCGCCTGTTCCGCTTCATCCATCACAGTTTCTGCATCCTGCTCCGGCAAACTAAGTTGCTGACCAAAGTCCACAGTTTCCTGTTCCGGTAGTCCGGGCATCTCCTTAATGCTGGACAAGCCAAAACTTCTTAAAAACTCATCGGTGGTTTTAAACAAGGCCGGACGTCCAGGCGCTTTAAGTCGCCCTGCTTCCTCTACCAATCCAAATTCCATCAAACGATTCACTACATTGTCACTCTTAACACCGCGGATATCGTCGATCTCCTGCTTGGTCACCGGCTGCTTATACGCCACAATGGCTAACGTCTCCAGCTGCGTCTCCGTCAGACGCACCTTCTGTGACGACTGATACAGCACCTTAATATCATCATAATACATGGGTCTGGTCGTCATCTGGTAGGCCTTCTCCAGACGAATGATCTGCATGCCACGCTCTTCTTCCTCATAGATACGCGCCAGATTTTCCGCCAATCGGCGGCATTCTCCTTCTGTCAGTCCCAACACCTTGCTCATATTCGAAACCGATACCGGCTCACCCGCCGCAAACAGCAGGGCCTCCAAGGTCCTATACTCCCTCTTCGGGCAGCGCTTCTCCATATGCCTTTTCCTCCATTGTCTTCGGTTTCATAATAATGTCGCCAAACAACCTCTCCTGATCCAGCATCACCTGATTCATACGACTCAGTTCCAGCATTGCCATAAAATAGGTGATCGCCTCCGACTTAGATCGGCTCTTTTCTTTCAAATCATAAAAACTAACTTGCTCAAATAGTTCCAGTGCCTCTCGCAAAGATCGAATCTTTTCAGAAACAGTGTACGTTTCCTTCTGCACCGATCGAAAATGCGCACGCACCGTATCAAAACTTTCCTGTTTGCTGCGGATCGCTCTGGTAAAGAGCTGATGCAATTGCTGCAGATCCACATCTTTTAATAATTCCGCCGGGGGCGGAACAGGACGTTTGCCCTGAATCGTTTCCGGCTTTCTGGTCAGTACAAGTTCGTGCTCGCTGTGCAGGAGCTGTCCCAGGTTTCTGGAAGCCTCCTTGTATCGCTTATATACAAGCAAGCGGCGCAGCAAAGCAGCCTCTTCATCTTCTTCGTCTTCTTCCTGTTTTTGAGCCGCAGGCAGCAGACGTTTTGCTTTGATACTGATCAAGGTGGCGGCCATTACGATAAACTCGCTGGCCACCTCCATGTTCATGTTATCCCAATTTTGCAGGTAGGCCAAATACTGTTTAGTGATCTCGAAGATCGGTATATCGTAAATGTCCAGCTTATTCTTTTCGATCAGATGCAGCAAAAGTTCCAGCGGTCCTTCAAATACCGGCAGTTTTACCTGCAATGTATCCATTGTATTCCTCTTTCAAACTTAAAATAAACTTGCTACTTCTAAAATTCCTTCGTGCAGATCCTGACGGTAGATCGGATCTCCGGGCAAAAAGCTATTGAAGGTTACCCCATCGCTGCCGCTGCGGGCTGTACTGTGTATATAGAGTTTACGCTCGCCTCCCAAGTACATCGCCACATGCCCTTTGAACATCACCAGATCGCCCCGCTTCATATTTTCCACCGGAATTTCCTTCATAGGAAAACCGGGCTTGATAGCGGCATCGCGATAGATCTTAATACCGTTCAACAGATACGCCATAGAGCAAAGACCGGAACAGTCGATTCCCTGGGGCGACTTACCACCCCAGCGATAAGTCGTGCCCTGATAACCCAGGGCAGCGTCCACCAGGCTCTCTCTCAGGTTTGTTTCCCACTCTTCGGGATCCTCACCCTCCGCAGGCTCCGGCTTTTCAAAAGAAAGCGGAATATAGTCTGTTACAAAGCTTTCTTTAGTAAATCCTTCGGTTCCGTCTGCTAATAGTACGCGGATCCAACCGGGCTTCAGCTCAGCATCAGCCTCACAGGCAGGTGCCTTTACGATCACACCACCGCGGGTTACGGTCTCCAGCATTACACTGGTCACATCCGGCTTATCCATGATCGCAATTTGATTTTTCAGGACTCGCAGCTTCTTGCCTTCAGCCCAATTGCCTTCCAGAATATGCTCTTTACGTACATATCCCTCATAGTTATATTCCATGCGGATCTTCCAGAATTTTTCACCCTTCTCCAGGATCTCCGCTTCCATTCCATACAAACCTTCATCAATAATGATCTGATGATCCTCGGGCTTATCATACAAAGCCGCAACTGTAGCACAAATAATACCGTTACTCATTGCTTCCATTCCTCACTTAGTTGAAGCAGGGAACACCGGTAATGCCCAAACCGGGAGTCTCATTCAAATAGATCATATTAGCCTTGTACTCAGGTCCGCCCACATAAGGATCGATCTTGCACAAACCGGGGCCATCCAGGTCAGCTCGGGTAATTACTCCCTTGGCGCCTGCCAAATGAGCACCGGCACTTACAGCGATCTTGCTCTCCAACATGCAGCCCATCATACATTCCACACCATAGATCTCAGCGATGCTGCAGATCTTCAGTGCTTCATAGATGCCGCCGGTCTTCATCAATTTGATATTGATCAAATCTGCTGCATGAGTCTGGATGATATTGATGGCATCTTCTGCAGTGAATACACTTTCATCTGCCAGAATAGGAGTATAAACACGGCTGGTGATATAGCGCATACCATCTAAGTCATGGGCACCTACGGGCTGCTCCACCAGATCAATATCCAGACCCAGATCTTCCATAGCGCTGATAATACGTACGGAATCCTTTGCATTCCAACCCTGGTTAGCATCTACACGGATCTTGATATCCGGACCTACTGCCTCGCGGATCGCGCGAATACGCTCCACATCGGCCATACCCTCTTTACCAACTTTGATCTTCAAAATCTTGAAACCTTCATTTACAGCTTTTACGCTGTCAGCTACCATGGTATCGATAGGACCTACACTAATGGTCAGGTCGGTCTCCACTACATTGCTGTTACCACCCAATACTTTATACAGGGGCTGGTTCAAATTTTTCGCATACAAATCGTAAATTGCCATATCTACTGCAGCTTTAGCGGAAGTATTCTTCAAAATGCAGGTGCGCAGCTTTTTCATAACGCCGTCCAGATCTTCAATGTCCATACCGATCAAAGCAGGCGCAATAAAGTCCTGAATCGCAGTGCGAATCGAACCCTTAGTATCACCGGTAATCACCGCAGTCGGAGGCGCTTCACCAAAACCTTCCATGCCGTTATCGCCGATCACACGGATCACAATATCATCTACTGCATCTACGGTACGCAGAGCAGTACGGAAAGGGGTCACCAACGGAATTTGCATCTCACCGATCTGGATTTCTTTAATCTTCATAATGATTTCTCCTTAGGTATGAATTAATTTCGATTTAACATAAGGTCACGGACGATACGATGCATTGCATATTCTGCCTCGGTCACATCCGGCGACTGATTCGTCAGAAAACAAATAATAAACGGCTTCTCTGTAAGCACAATACCAACATCATGGGTAATGTCATCATCTTCTCCGGTTTTATGGGCACAGTCTTCTTCTCCTGCCAAGCCTCTCAGACCCACCGGAATCTTTCCGTTAAGCTGTTGGTTTCGCAGGATCTCCAGCATCTGCTCAGCACCGGGTACTTCTTTATTGTAGATTTGACGAAGCAACTGAGTCATGTCATACGCAGTTACATGATTGGTCATCCCACGCAGGGATGCTGCTCTGTCGAACATCTTACGACGCAGCGCGCTGTGCAGGCAGCCATGTCGCTGCATATAGTCATTCACTTTATCCATTCCCACTTTGTCGATCATCCAGTTAGTGGCGGTATTATCGCTCACAATGATCATAGCCGTACAAATATCCTGAATGGTCACCTCAGCTTCGGGATGCATATAGGCGATCACGCCACAGGATGGAACTTTGGTAATGGTCCCCACCTTCACTTTTTCGCTCAGATCGATCTCGCCTTTATCAGCCATCTCCATCAGAGTCATCATGATGGGAAGTTTGATCACGCTGGCAGCGCTCATGGGTATATGCTCGCCAAAACCTGCCGTTTCTCCTGTCAACAGATCTTCAAAATAAACAGCACTCACTCCCTGCACCTTGGTAAAGGGCTCAATAATTTCGCTCACCTCCATACATTTCATCAGACGGCGATAGTTGGCAGCGATCTCCTCATACGTTCCCTGGCCAGATGCCAATTCATACAAGAAACGTCCCTGATAATCACATTCTTCCAACAAGCAGATGATCTCTTCCCAAGGGTTCACACCCTTACCGGGCAGCCAGTGCCGCTCATCGATCCGGTCATAATCCGATACATGCAGGGTAATGATGCGATCCGCTACCGCGCGGATATAGTCTAAATTATCTTCCGACAAATTGTGGTTCATATCGAAACAAACCTTGAGATCAGGAATTCTCTCGAGGAAGTATTCCATGTCACGATGTTCACGGCAAAGGCAAGTTCGCGGCAGGTTTTCCAGCGCCAGCTGGATGCCCAGTTCCTTTGCAAAGGCACACAATTCCGCAATAGCATCACAGGCACAGGCCAGGCGCTCCGGGCGTTCCTCCTCTGTATAGGGTTCGCCGCTGGGATGCACGACGGCAATGGGAATGCCGGCTTTCGCAGCCGCTTCCAGCAGAGTCTTCTGCACTTCCATAAACATCTCACGGCATTTTTCATAGGCCGGATCAATATCACTAAAGGGTGCGAAGGGTAGGTGGATCGAGGTGATCGATACACCGTGAGCCTTAGCATTTTCAGCAATCTCCACGGAGTTATTCACAAAATCCAATTTCTCAATATAGGGCTCCCATGCGCCGGAGGACAGTTCCACCTGATGGATGCCGGCTGCAGCCAGCGCATCTAGTTTTTCATCATCGATGATCACGGCAGGACCCACCGAAAGGGCCAAGGGCCAATTTTTACGAATACTCATATACAATCTCCTTTCGAAGCGCACAGCGCAAAATATGCAGGACTGAAAGGTTTACACGAATTATATCTTCCGTTATCTTACCATTGTCAAAAAAGAAAGTCAATCGCTTTAGTATTTCATACCACCATCAATTTGACTTCCTGTCCTGTGATTTGTCTAGTATTCCGTCATAAAACACGTTTAAACATCATTATAATGATGATAAATCATATGGAGATTGAACCATGAAACAATATTTAGCTCTTTTTCTTTCCGCTATGTTCACTCTGGGGCTTTTCGCATTTCCTTCATCAATCTGGGCCACGGAAATCTCTTCCGACTTCAGTACGGAAACCACTGCATCAGAAACGCTCGCCTCCGTCCGTACCGATCTGGGAATCCAATCCCCGGGTGCCATCCTCATGGAGGCTCACACCGGCACCATTCTGTATGAACAAGGCAGCCACACCCAGCTGCGTCCTGCCAGCGTCACCAAGATCATGACGATCCTGTTAGCATATGAAGCAGTGCAGCAGGGCCGCGCTACACTGGACGATATGGTCACCGTCAGTAAAAATGCAGCGGGTTATGGTGGATCCACTATTTTGCTTGAGGAAGGTGAGCAAATCAGCCTGCGCAATCTCATCAAAGGCATGTGCATCGCCTCCGGCAATGATGCAGCCATTGCCACTGCTGAATACATAGGCGGTAGTCAGGATGGTTTCGTGCAGCTCATGAACCAGCGGGCCGCTGAACTGGGCATGAACGATACCCATTTTGTCAACCCCTGCGGACTGGATGCCGATGGCCATGTAACCAGCGCCCACGACATCGCTCTCATGTCCCGCCAGCTGATCGTGAATTTTCCGGAAGTGACCGAATACACCACCACCTGGCACGAAATGATGCCCCATCAGTGGAAGAAAGGCTCCGGCGAAACCGACATGGCTAATACCAACAAGCTCATTCAGAGCTACGAAGGTATGACCGGGCTGAAAACAGGCTATACCCGTCTGGCTCGTTACTCACTCTCCGCTACCGCCACCCGTGGCAACCTGAGCCTCATCGCCGTCATTATGGGAGCCGATACCAAAGAGATCCGCAGTGCCGAGATCACCTCGTTACTGAACTATGGTTTTGGAAACTATGATTTTCTTCGGCTAGAAACCAACGGCCAGCATATCGATGACCTGCCCCTCTCCGGCAGTAACCTTACTGCTCTGCCGGTTCAGATTGGTGGCGACGTTAATGTATTAACTAAAAAAGGCACCGCCATAAACAGCGATGCCTTACGCTTTGAACTTATCTATCAAGATGCACCGTCACTGCCCATCAAGGCAGGCGATGCAGTGGGCGAAGTCCTTTACTTCGACGGCGATACCGAGATCGCCCGGCTCCCGTTGGTCGCCGGTTCCAATGCCGAAAAAGCCACTTTGGGTCAAATTTTCAACCAGCTGCTTCGTCCTCTGCTGGGAGTTAATTCTTCGGAGTCAAACCAAACTCCAGTGCCAGCTGACGGAAGCCTTCCAGCGAATTAAGTACGGTCTCCTTAGCTACACAGAAAGCCAAACGGAAGTAACCGGGGCAGGCAAAGGTACTGCCGGGTACAATTAGAATATGATATTTCTTAGCAGCCTCACAGAACACCTTCTCGTCGGCCACAGGAGATTTCGGGAACATGTAGAACGCCCCCTGAGGCTCCACCATTTCATAGCCCATAGCAGTCAGTTCCTTGTACAGGATCTCCTTATTTTCGCGGTAAATGGTCATGTCGGAAACTTCGTTTACACAACGACCGATCACGCGCTGGAATAAAGAAGGAGCATTTACAAAGCCCAGGATTCGGTTTGCAACAGCTGCCGCACCCACGGTTTCAGCAAACTCATCCATTTCAGAATGTATCACCAGATAACCGATACGCTCGCCGGGCAAGGATAGAGACTTACTGTAAGAATAGCCCACAAAGGTATTTTCATAGAAGTTAGGTAAATAGGGTACGGTCTGACCGCCAAACACGATCTCACGGTAGGGCTCATCGGAGATCAGATAAATGGCATGGCCGTACTCTTTTTGTTTGCTGCGCAGCAGATCGGCCAGCTTCTTCAGATCCGCTTCCGGATAAATCGCACCGGTGGGATTGTTGGGGCTATTAATGATCAGGGCCTTGGTTTTTTCAGTTAACTTCTTTTCCAGATCTTCAAAGTTAATGGAGAAAGCGGTATAGTCAGGTTCCACCACAACAGCTACGCCATCAAAATTGCTGATGTAATTCTTATATTCACCAAAGAAGGGAGCCAGCAGCACCACTTCATCGCCGGGATTCAAAATAGTCTTCAACGCCACATTCAAAGAGCCGGCAGCACCCACCGTCATGATCAGATTGTTTCGATCATACTGAGTACCATGTTTTTCATTCAAGCTGGCCGCGATGATATCGCGCACATCTTCGTAACCAGTATTGCTCATGTAACCATGCAGGAAGATCGGATTCTCTTCCTTTAAAATTTCGATGGCAGCTTCACGTACACACTCAGGAGGCGGCGTATTGGGATTACCCAGTGAAAAGTCATATACGTTTTCTTTGCCATATAAAGCAGCCATTTTTTTACCTTCTTCAAACATGGCACGGATCGCTGAACCGTTCTTTGCCATGTCACTCATCTTTTTAGAAATCATACTGTATCTCCTTTCCAAGACTTTCGCCTTAGATGTTTATTACAAGGCTTCCTTCTCCTTCGAATTGACCTTTTCTGTATCTGCCTTCTCGTCCGGTTGCTTTTTCTCCTTAGAAAAAGCAATCAGCACTCCACGGGTGTACACCCTCAGCATACTTCCTTTTACCTCCGACAGCGGCCTAACTCCGGCCACCGCCTCATTGGCCACGATCTGCCAATCCTCCGGCACCGTTTTACCGGGCCAGGTCACCAATTCAATATTACGGCTTACCGGACCCGCATTAAAGCACACCGCTACCATCGCCGGCTCCCCTTCCAGCATACCTTCCAACGTATACGCCACCTGATATTCTTTCAGCGTCGTAAAATGGATCCGCCGCGCACTGCGGTCGGACTTTTCCGAAAAAGGAGTAAAGCTCTTGCGGATTTTGATCAGACCTTTATAATAATTCAGCAGTTCCGCAAAGGTAATGGTTCGCGTCCAATCCAGTGCGTTGATCTTGCTGGCCGATTTATAACTGTTATGATCACCATATTTAGTGCGGCCAAACTCCTCTCCCGCCTGGAAGAAGGGAATTCCCTGAGATGTCATCACAATGGCTGCCGCCATTTTGTTCACTGCTATGCGGATCAATTCCGGCGAATCATAGCCGGAGTCATCCCCATGCACCGTCTCGGTGATCTTATCCCACAAAGTGTAATTATCGTGAGCGGACACATAGGTAATGGTCTGCGTGGGAGCTTTGAGCCGCTCCTCCGGACCACAATGAGCACGAATCGCCCATTCCAAATCATCCTCCAACCCACTGCCGCCATTCACAAAACCACTATGCTTAACATCAAAGGTACTGCCTTTAATGCTGTCACGGGTTTCATCGTTAAAAATAGCGATCCGTCGATTCAGCTTGTCTGCATTCCATTTATTTGCCGGAATAAAGGGCTCCGGCATACAGGTAGGCAGAGCCGACCAAGGCTCACCATAGGTGATCAGGTTCATTCCGTGGGGCAACTTATCCAGTTCTTTGCGAATCTCGTTCATGGTGTCCACATCGTGCACACCCATCAGGTCAAAACGAAAACCATCGATATGATACTCCGTCGCCCAATATTTCAGTGAATCAATGATGTACTTACGCACCATCGACCGCTCCGAGGCCGTCTCGTTACCACAGCCGGAAGCATCACCAAAGCGGCCGTCCGGCAGAGTTCTATGATAATAATAAGGTACGGTTTTCTGGAACCAGGACTCTTCGGTATAATAGGTGTGGTTGTATACCACATCCATAATCACACCAATTCCCGCCTTATGCAGTGCCAGCACCATTTCCTTCATTTCCTTGATGCGCACATTGCCATCATAAGGATTCGTTGAATAGGAGCCCTCCGGCACATTATAGTTCAGCGGATCGTAGCCCCAGTTGAACTGTTCCTTGCGCGGATGCGCCTCATCCACCGTGGCATAATCTGCCACCGGCAGCAGATGCACATGGGTCACACCCAGCTGCTTCAAATAATCCACACCGGTAGGGTGCACACCGTCGTTATTTACGGTGGTTCCCGTTTCAGTAAAAGCTAAAAATTTACCTTTATGCTTCATGCCGGAATTTTCCGCAAAGGAGAAATCCCGTACATGCACTTCCCAAATAATTGCCTGAGTAGAGGGCTTATCAAAATGATAATAATCGGCCTCCCACCCCTTCGGATTGGTTTTGGACAAGTCCACCACCATACTTCGCTTGCCATTGACACCCGCTGCTTTGGCGTACAGGTCCATGGTTTCATAGGTCTTTCCCAGTGCCGTTACCTCATAGGTATAGTACACATTGCGATAATCGCCCACCAAAGTCAGCTGCCACACCCCCGCTTTATTCGGTACATCCATGTGAAAACTGCCCAATGACCGCGCACCTTTTTCGGCATCACTGCCGGTAGCGTACAGCTTTAGCACAACCTGATCCGCCACCGGCGACCACACCTTCCAAGTAGTCTCGCTCGGCGAATAATTGGCACCCAGATCGTTACCTGAGTAGGTAAACTTCTGCTCAAAAGCCTGCGACGTATAGATCGACGTCAGCTCCGGCACCGAAAGCTTTTTATCTCTTACAAATCGATTCATTCCTGGCTGCCCTCTCCGTACAAAAGATGATATAGGGTCGGCTTTACGTTATACTCGGCCATGGCTTCCTCCACCCGACTCTTCGCGCTGCGCGCGCTTTGGCCAGCGCCGGGGGCAGAAATAGCTCCCGTTTCTTTCACGGCGCGAATGAGCAGGTTCTTAGGAGAATGCTCCATGTCCACAAATTCCAAAAGATCCACCTGGTATCCCTGTGCTTTGAGCATATCAGCCCGCAGGGCATCGGTAAGGAGCGCTGCAAACCGCTCTTTGATCAAACCATATTCGGTCAGACTGCCGGCAGTTTGACGCTTCATCTGGTGGCAAAGTTCATGCTGACAACAAGGCACGCTGAAAATGCGAGGCGTGTTCCATTGAATGGCATTAAACAGTGCAAAATCGGTGGCCGTATCACAGGCATGCAGGGTGATTACCATATCCACCTGAAAATCCGGCGTATAACCGTCGATATTACCCACTTCAAAGCGAAGATTTTTATAGCCATAGCGCTTCGCAATGATGTTACACTTTTCGATGACATCAGCCTTCAAGTCCAGCCCCACCACATGGGCATCGATTCCACGCACCTCCACCAGGTAGTGGTAGAGCACGAAGGTCAGATACGATTTACCGCAGCCAAAATCGATGATGTTCAAATGCTGTACTCTTGGACCAATTCCATTATCGATCATTTCAATAAATCGGTTGATCTGTTTATATTTATCGTAACGTGAGGCCACCACCTTACCATCTTTGGTAACGACCCCCAGGTCCACCAACGGCTGCGGGGCATCTTTCGCCTCCAACAGATATTTCTTTTGACGATTTTGAGGTTTGAAAAGTTCCTCAGCCTGCTTATTTACCGTATCACAATTGCCACACTTTTCATTACCTGCAGCTTTATCAGCCTCGATCTTTTCTTTATATAACACTTTGCCTTTTTTCGAAATCTTAATCATATGAGTACCTTTGCGGCTCCATCCATCCAATTGTGAGAATTCTTCGGTTAAACTTTTCACCAAAGCATCCACCAATTCTTCCGGCTTAATATTCTCCTGAAACGCTTGTTTTTCAGTAAAGCGCTCCAATTGATACATATTCTGCTTTTGGATGAGAAGCGGTCGAACCGTCATCTTGCGATACACACTGCTCTTGCTTTTGGGACTGCTGAGAACCAATTTTTCAATATTGCACTCAACCAGCTTTATGGCGGCTTCTTTAATTTCCATCGCGTCTCCTCCTTGTAAAGGTAACTGTAATGATTGATTCACTGCCAGCAGCGCCTACTCTCTTATAAATGCGCCTATTCTTGGCAGTATATATACTGGTTATTCTACCACAAACACAAATACTTTTCAAGAATTTTTACTTTTTCTCTTGACATTGTGTGCAAAATGAGGTAAGATATACGAGCGTTAAGCAAAGGGGCATAGTTCAATGGTAGAACAGCGGTCTCCAAAACCGTCGATACGAGTTCGACTCTTGTTGCCCCTGCTAAATAAAACACCTGCTGAAGTCAGCAGGTGTTTTTCTTTCCCTATTTCTTATCAAAAAAGCTCCGATCATACTCTCCATGCTTACTACTGTAGCACAAAGAGCTCGATCGGAGCTTTATGTTTTTATTGCAGATCCATTCCCAAAATCAACTGACCTCGGGTACCTACCACAAGTCGATTTTCATACACGACAGGGCTGGCCTCTACCAAAGATCCCACATCGGTGGTATCTAAAATCTCACCGGTAGCACCATCCAGCAAAAATCCGCCGCCTTGGGAATCAAAGGAAACCAAATAGCCCTCGCCTGCCTCCGTATATACCGCTACCGGAGAACTCCAGGTATAGTAATCCATATCCCAACGCCATACTTCCTTGCCGGTTTCCTTATCAAAGGCGATCATGGCACCGCCCCACAGATCAGGGGTACGAGCAATGGGGTAGATCACCAGATTTTCCAAATTGGTTCCTTCTTTACCAATCACAGGCGTAGCCTGCACGCCGCCGGATACACCTTCAACCGTACCGCACTCATATTCCTTCTGCCATATGATCTCGCCGGTAATGGCATCCAATTTATAGATTGCAGTGCTGCCCCAGCCGCCCTTGGCAGTCCAATGCAGGGACGGAGCAGTATAGATATAGCCGCGACCCGTCTCCGGATCAAACTCAACAACTGCTGTAGAGTTGGAATCATCTTTCGTATCCTGTGCCCATACCAATTCCAGTGTGTCCAAATTGACACAATAGAACATACCGCCATTTTCAGATAAGTACGCATAGCGATCGATCACAGCCACGCTTCCTTCATAACCCAGCCAATAATTCGTTTCATTAGATCGTCCGGTATTATAACGGGCACGTGTTATCAATTCAGGAGCTATTTTCAGCTCACCCGTACTTACGTTATACTGGGTATTCAGTTTGATCTTATACAGCACACCATTTTCGCCGGGCCAGATCAAGCTATCGGTTTCCACATCCACCAGAGGTGAGGAGTCGAACGCGCACCAGCCGCGCAGTGCAACCGGATCATTGGATCCATACTCATACATAACGGAGCAATCGATCAAACTGATTATATACATACGAGGCTTCTTGCCTTCCACCGTGTCATCACCGGAACCCACATACATCAAAGGATATCCACGAGGATCCAGCGCACCGGACCCCTTAAAGGTCATGCCCAGATACATGGAATCACGGGTATATTCACCGGTTTCCAGATCCATAAAATAGATCGTTCCATCCAAGGTGGCATAGATCACTTCCACCAAGCCTTCTTTTGCTTTTGCACTTTCATACAAATTCATATGTTGCTTGGTTTCCTCATCCCACTGTACCACCAAGGGCTGACCGGTCCATCCGCTTCCTGTCCAGGCGCTCTCGCCGTCACCGGTCGTGATGGATGCAGAATAATTGGTCCACTTTCTCTCCGAAAAAGTCTTGCTTTCCAATTTAACATTTCCATATGATGCATCATTTCTAAAATGATTACCACGGAAGGTCGCAACGCCGGGCAGCGCAAAATACTCTGTCACATCAGAAAAGGTAAGATCATCTTCTGTATCTCCGGTCAGCAACTTAACATCATCGGCTCCATAGATTTCCCAATCTATACTCCAGTTAGAGGGCTGAGTAGAAGTAACCGCATGCGGTTTTTCTACAAAGGTCTTCATCGGCATCAACTCAGTTTCGCCCTCTGTTGCGTTGCCTTCATCAATACTCTGATTTTCTTCTACCGTCTGACTCTCCTGCTGATCATTTTGGTCTGCAGTCTGTGCAGAATTGTCCACTTCAGTATAACCATCTGTCAAAGCTCCTACCTGCTCTCCGGCAGGTTTCAGCAGAAAATAGGCACCCACAAACACAGCTGCCAAGCAGGCGATGGCCCCTAGTGTCCAGCCCAGCACCGCTAGTTTACTGGTCTTTTCTTCGCCATCTTCCTTCTTTTTTGCTTTTGCAGGTTTCTCAGGCTTCTCAGTTTTGCCTTCCGTTGCTGTCTTAGCAGCCTGAGCCTTCTCCTGTTTCTGCTTCTGCTTAGCTTCCTTTTTTTCCTGTTTCAAGCGTCTTTTTTCTTCACGCTCTTCAATTTCTTCAGTAATATAATCAAATTTACCGGTCAACACGTCCAGCGCGCTTTCATCCACCGCAAAACTCTTTTGCGGCTGCTGCACTTCATCCTCGATCAGTTTTTCCGGAACGACTTTTGTATCCTCACTCACCGCCTCATCTTTAGCAGTCATGGGTTCATATACCTGAGTCTTTTCCAGTTCTTCCTGAACCGATACTGGCTCCTCCACTGGAGGCTCATAAGCCGGCGGTGCTCCCACATCCAGCTCTTCACTCTTTTCTTCCTCCTGAGGCATATTATCATAGGAAGCTTTATTTGCCTCTCTTGCCTTAGCCAAAGCTTCAGCACGTTTTTGACGGCGTTCTTCCGCCATTTGGCGGCGTTTTTCCTGCCGTTTCTTTTCCGATACGCCCAGGGCAGTACCCGCTCCGGCCAATACAACGATCACAATCAAGATCCACATATTTACACTCTCCGTTTTTTCGCTTACGCGAAACTTTTCCTTCTCACCAACATTTCTGCTTCAAAGGAACGCCCTATTATACCAATTTTCGCGCTAAATGTATAGTCATAATTACAAATATTTCCCCTTCCAACCAAATAAAAAGCCTCCTGCGGCACATTTTCAACAAATTATGCTGTCAGAAGGCTTTGTTTTCTTGTTTAGTTATTTACGGCCAACCTTGCGCGTGCAAGCCACAGCCAATGCTCCGGGGCCAATATGGCATGAAACGCTCAGGGAAAGGGGTGCCATGTCAAAGGTGTGTCCCGGAAATGCTGCTGACAGTTGTTTCTGCCAGTCCTTAGCCAGTTCCTCATCCACGCCGCTATAGGCGATCTCTAGCCGCATCTCACCCTTTTGATACAGATCCGCAAAACGCGTATCCAAATCCTTACGCAGGGCATCTATCATGGCTTTACGCGCCATTTTCATACCGCGCACCTTGGCATGAGCATCCAGCTTTGCTCCCTGAATAGTCAACACCGGTTTCAAGTTCAGCACCGTTCCCAGCGCTGCCGCCGCAGGCGTGATACGGCCTCCCTTTTTCAAATACTTTAGATCTTCCACCGTAATATAGATGCTGGAATCCAGCGCCGTTTCTTCCAGTCGCTGCTTGATCTGCAGCGCATTCGTACCCACTGCAGCAAGTTCCACAGCATCCATCACCGACTGACACAGGGTTACCGAGATCCGCTTATTATCTACCACCTGCACCCGGCCTTCAAACTCCTGTGCCAACATCATCGCTGTATCGCAGGAACTGCTCAAGCCACTGGACATGGGAATGTACACCACTTCATCGTGGCTCTTCAAAAGCTTCTCCCACAAATCCAGCACATCACCCGGTGCCGGCTGCGAAGTGCTGATCTCCGCCTCCTGCGCCAGTTTCTCATAGAATTCCGCCTGCGTCAGCGAAACATCCTCATAAAACAGTTCCCCATTAATATAGAACGGCATGGGCAGCACATATACTCCAAGCTCCTTTGCCCGAACCTGGGTAATACCACTATTGCTGTCCGTTACCACTGCTACTTTTCCCATTGCACTCTCCGTTTCCTTTGTATCTTATATTAGTCCTCGTATACCTCAGCCTTACCGGGTATAGAAACCGCCGCCCCTGGGCGGGAAACCGATATAGCCGCTGCCTTGGCGGCATATTTCAAACACAGTTGAGGATCAACGCCTTTGCTCCAGTTTTCCACAAAATATCCAGTAAAGGTATCCCCGGCACCAGTGGTATCCACAGCATTTACTTTAAAAGCTTCCTGATAACATCTAGATCCTTTATCACTTTGATACCATGCTCCGTTTTTACCCAGGGTCAATACCAGCTGACTTCCACGCATTGCCTGCAATATCTCTTCCGGCTCCTGCTGCCCCGTCATAGCCTGTGCTTCGATCTCATTGCAGATATATAAGGTGATCTTTGCAGGATCGATCTTTGTCAGGCTTTCGCTCCAAGGTGACGGATTCAGAACGATTTTCATTTTCTTTTCATAGGCCTTATCGATGAGATATTCCAGTTCGCTGATCTCATTTTGCAATACTAAAATATCGCCGGCTTCAAATTGTGCCAATACTCGATCCACCATGACTTGATCGATCTTCCGATTGGCCCCTCCATAGAGCAAAATACAATTCTGACCTTCAATATCTACTTGAATCATCGCATGACCGGTCGCCTCCTCGATTTGATCCACCAAATCTACATTGACCTTTGCTTCCTTTAATATATCCACCAGCATACCGCCCTCCGGTCCAATCAAACCGGCATGATATACTTCCGCTCCAGCCCTTGCCAACGCAATGGACTGATTGAGTCCCTTACCGCCGCAAAAAACCTTTCGGTCGGCACTCAACAGGGTCTCTCCCGGTTGTACCATATGTTCAACCTGATATACATAATCTAAATTTAACGAGCCAAAATTTAAGATCTTCATTTTATATTCCTCTATCTTTAGTTTGAATTCACTCACTATCGGTATAGGTATACACTTCTCCGCCTTCAAAATATTGAACTTCCAACTGCGGGCAGCGCTGCGCCAGCACTTCCGAAACATATACCATACCGGCTCTTTCCGAACCAATATGACCCAGAATCATAAGAGTCTTTGCATATCCTAAATCGGCTGCATCCCGAGCATACTCTCCCAATGCCCACTCACAGGCTTCACCGGTCAGTACAACTTTCGTTTCTTCAGCTTTTAACTTTTCAAACACCTGTCCCGGTGTGCCAAACATTCCGGAAAGCTTCGTTACAGGTGTATTGCGATTTCCGCAGATCCGCACATGCTTGATCCCTAACTTATCTTCGATCTGTTTAGCAATCTGCAGAGGTGTCAGCGGTTCCTCCAGCACGAATTCGGAATGTCCAAATGAATCACCATAAATTGTTTCTCCCTCAAAGCCCATATACTTCCATTCGCCCACAGCGATCATATCCGGCTTGTTATAATGGGGATGATCATGAAAACGATAGATTGCCAAACCGGCATTTTCTAAAAAGGCGCGTTTTTCAGTTTCCACCTTTTCATCAGAATGAAGGTCCATATGATTATAATAGGTAGGTTCATGCACCACCAGAAGTTGCGCTCCCCATTCCTTAGCAGCCTTTACCACTCCAAGCGTAGCAAACATAGCCACCGCAACCTTAGTTACCTCATTCTCCGGATCTCCGGCTTTTAATGTATCACAGGTATTGGAATAATCAGCCTCTGCTCCATATCCGTACAACAGGTTCATCACTTCATAAGCTTTCATAAAATCCACCTCTCCAATTCATATTTCATTTCACATTGTATCATATTTTTGATTCATGCGCTGACATATTTACACTTTTATGATACAATAACTTCATATTTTGAGCAATATTGAGGTATTATCCATGAGTATACTATCTGATTCTAAACTGATTATAAACAAAGCATTGGAAGCTGCCCTTCCCGATACCGCCGTACAAAAGGCTCTCGCTAACCTGCCTCCTGTTTCCGGTCATCTGGTATTGGTAGCTGCCGGCAAAGCCGCCTGGCAGATGGCCAAAGCTGCCCATGATGTATTGCAAGACCAGATCTTCTCCGGTATTGTAATCACCAAGCACGACCATTCTCAAGGTCCCATTGGGAATCTGCTGATTCGCGAAGCCGGTCACCCTGTGCCGGATGCCGCTTCCTATTCTTCCACACAGGAAGCCATCGATCTAGTATCTTCCCTTACTGAAAATGATCTGATCCTGTTCTTGCTTTCCGGCGGTGGTTCCGCTCTGTTTGAGAAACCCTTAGTTCCCGACACCGAAATGGACGATATTACCCGTCAATTATTAGCCTGTGGTGCTGATATTGTAGAGATGAATACCCTTCGCAAACGGCTTTCCGCTGTAAAAGGCGGCAAGTTCGCTGCCCTCTGTGCTCCGGCCCGCGTCTTCTCTGTGGTCCTCTCAGATATCATTGGTGATCCCTTAGATATGATCGCCTCCGGTCCAGCCTATCCCGATAGTTCCACCGCTGATCAGGCGCTGGCCGTTGCTGCCAAATATAATCTTAAACTCTCCGATCGCGCCCGCGCGCTGCTTGCCGAAGAAACTCCCAAGAAACTCTCGAATGTGGAGACCCATATCACCGGTTCCGTTCGCCAGCTCTGCGCTGCTGCATCCGAAGCCTGCGTCCAATTGGGCTATAAGCCCATTGTGTTGACTGCCAGCCTTTCCTGCGAAGCTCGTGATGCCGGAAGTTTCCTTGCTTCCATTGCAGCTTACCATGCAGACACAAAGGAATCTCTGGCCTTCATTGCCGGTGGTGAAACCGTCGTCCATTTAACCGGTAACGGCTTGGGTGGCCGCAATCAGGAGATCGCCCTTGCTGCCGCCAAAGGAATCGATGGTTTGACAAACACCACTGTTTTCTCCATCGGCTCCGATGGTACCGATGGTCCCACCGATGCTGCCGGCGGCATCGTAACCGGTGACACAGCTGGCTCTCTTCGTGCGCAAGGTATTGATATTGACGATGTGCTTCGAAACAATGATGCCTACCATGCATTAAGTGCCGTGAACGCTTTGGTGATGACCGGTCCCACCGGCACCAACGTCAA
>JAZQWC010000052.1:0-7273 GCA_045632125.1 Bianqueaceae bacterium | reverse complement strand
TTATAATTTTGATTTTCATGAGGCGAATCAACGGATATATTCCGATTTTCGCCTCATTTTTCATTTTTGATTCCTTGTTGCTTTTTATTGTAAACAGTGCTATACTTTAAATAATTTATTCTTAATATTTCCAAAGGAGATTTATCATGGAAAAAGCTAAACTGGGTGTTGCCTACAATGTTCTGGCTGCTATCGTATGCTTGCTGGGCTACTATGGTGGTTATGTAATCACCGGTATTTTCGCCATCGCTATTCTGTTCACCGAAGAGAATCCCTGGTTGAAGAAATACTGTGTTAAAACCGTTCTGTTGATGCTTACTTTCTCTGTACTGTACACCGTAATCGGTTTGATCCCCACTTTCCTGGATCTGGTTTATACCGGCGCTGGCATCGGTGGCATCAACCTGTACTTCAGTGCTGTAGAAAGCGTTTTCGGCCTGCTGCGTCAGATCGCAGAACTGGGCGAAATGGTTCTGTTCATCCTGATGGCAATTTTTGCTCTGGCAAAGAAGAACTTCAAGATTCCGGTAATCGAGAAGCTTGTCAACAAGTGCGTAGAATAATTGCTTATTACATAAAAAAAGCTAAGCCTCACGGCTTAGCTTTTTTTATTGCTTTTTATTCAAACAAATCATTGTCTCGAAACTGCAATGAGTACAGGCTCTTGTAAATACCATCGGCATTCATCAGTTCCTCATGAGTACCTCGTTCGGTGATACTTCCATTCATCACTACGGCGATCTCATCTGCATTACGAATGGTGGACAAACGATGTGCTACCACAAGAGTGGTACGACCTTTACAGAGCTCATCCAACGCCTGCTGGATCAGCACTTCAGTAGTGTTATCCAGGGCACTGGTTGCTTCATCCAAAATCAAAATTGCAGGGTCTTTCAAGAACACGCGGGCAATACTTAAGCGCTGCTTCTGACCACCGGAAAGTTTAACACCACGTTCACCGATCTCGGTATTATAACCCTCGGGCAGGGTCATGATGTAATCATGAATGTTAGCTCGGCGAGCTGCCTCGTAGATCTCTTCATCGGTCGCATCGGGACGGCCATACAAAATGTTTTCCTTAATAGTACCCACAAACAAGAATACATCCTGCTGCACGATACCAATATTCTTACGAACGGATTCCAAGGTCAGATTTCGGATGTCGGTACCATCGATCATGATCGAACCGTTTCCTTCTTCGAGTTTGTAGAAGTTCGGCAGAAGATGGCACAGGGTCGTTTTTCCTCCTCCGGAGGGACCTACCAGGGCCAGCTTACGACCACGCTCCAAACGAAGATTTACGTTATGAAGTACTTCACTTGCCTCATTATAAGAATAGGTTACATCTTTAAATTCGATTACACCCTCCACGTTGGTCAGCTCTTTAGCATCGGCAGCATCGGTTTCGGGTTCCTCTTCCATGATCTCCACGAAGCGGCGGAAACCGCTGACACCGTTCTGGAAGGATTCCATAAAACCGATCAGGGTGTTGACAGGATTGATGAACAGATTCACCGATACGATAAAGGTGGAGTAATCACCAAAGGAGATACGGCCGGCATACAGGAACAAACCACCGGCGATCAGGATGAATACATTGAAAATATCGGTTACGAAAGCCGTGGAAGAATGGAACTTCGCCATGGCATCGTAGGCACGGCGGGACGCATCTACAAACAGATCATCGCCCTTTTTGAACTTTTCCACCTCGCGCTCGGCATTGGTGTAGGCCTTGGTCACGCGAATACCGGTCACACTGCTTTCTACAGAAGCATTGATTACGGCGTTGCTCTTACGGCGATCGTCGAAAGCCTGCTTCATAGCCTTACGGCAGTACAGAGTTACAAATACAAGCACCGGCACGCAGGCAAAGATGATCAAAGTGAGGATCCAGTCGATGGTCACCAAATAACCAAAGGACAGGATGATCATAACTGAGCTGATCAGCAGGTTTTCCGGACCATGGTGCGCCAATTCACACACCTCAAACAAGTCGCTGGTGATGCGGGTCATGATACGGCCAGTTTCGTTATTATCGTAAAAACGGTAGGGGAGCTTTTGCAGATGACGGAACAGGTCCTGACGCATCTGCGACTGCATCCGTACACCGATCATGTGGCCATAGTACTGAACGAAGTAACGCAGCAGCATACGGATCACATACAGGGTCAACACCACAATACCGGAGATGACAATGGTTTTGTACATCTTCTGCGGAATGTAGGTGTTTAACATATTATTGGTAACTACAGGATATACCATACCAATAATGGAGATCAAAAGAGAAGCCAGCATATCCAAGCTCAGCATTTTGGTATGCGGCTTATAGTAACTAATAAATCGTTTTAACATTCATCACGATTCCTTTCTAATAGTTCTATCAAATTCCGGATGATTTTATCGTTATGTATATTTTATTTCTTATAAAATGACTCACGCCTTTTGTTCGCGGAAGATGATCTCTCCAGTTTCATGATTCATGCCGTCCACGATCGCCAGAGATTCCAACTGATATCCCAGATTGCGGATTACACCGCCACCGATCTGGAAGCCCTTTTCGATTACAATGCCCAGACCTTCGATCGATGCACCGGCACTGTTAGCAATGGAGATCAGACCAAGCAGAGCACAACCATTAGCCAGAAAATCATCGATGATCAGTACACGATCCTGCTCAGTCAAGAACTTTTTGGAAACGATTACCTGATTTTTATTTTTATGGGTAAAGGATTCTACCTCTGCCACATACATGTCACCATCAATATTGATGGATTTAGACTTTTTAGCAAATACCATAGGCACACCAAACTCTTTGGCAACAAAGGCTGCAATACCAATACCGGATGCTTCAATGGTGAGTACCTTGGTGATTTCTTTATTGCTAAAGCGGCGCTTAAACTCTTTGCCGATCTCTTCCATTAACTGAATATCCATCTGATGATTCAAGAAACTATCTACTTTCAATACATTTCCGGCCTTAACGATGCCGTCTTTCATAATTCTTTCTTCTAAAAAATTCATCCTCTATACCTCCTAACGTTCTTTTCAGTATATCATATTCTTCCGGAAAAAACAGGTGTTTTCACAAATTTCTTCTTTATTTGTCATATTTAATTTACAGAATCGCCTTCTAATGATATACTAAATCCAATACTAACGTGAAAGAGAGGTTTCTCTATGAAAAAAACAAATCAATTATCAGAGGCAGCTTTTCAGCTGAATGGAAAAATGCCTTTGAAACAGGCCATTCCGCTGGGTCTGCAGCATGTACTGGCCATGTTCGTGGGTAACTTAACTCCCCTTTTGATCATCACCGGTGCTTGTGGTATTGCCAGCGGTGAATTTGCTGCCCTGCAGCTTCACCTGCTCCAGAACGCTATGCTGGTGGCCGGTCTTGTTACTTTGGTACAGTTATTCGCCATCGGCCCCGTTGGCGGTAATGTGCCGATCATCATGGGTACTTCCTCCGGTTTTATCGGAGTATTCCAATCCGTTACCAAAACCATGGGCGGTGGTCTGCTGGCTTATGGTGCCATCATGGGTGCTTCCATTATCGGCGGTCTGTTCGAAGGCGTACTTGGATTCTTCCTGAAACCCCTTCGTAAATTCTTCCCCTCTGTGGTAACCGGTACTGTTGTACTTTCCATCGGCTTGAGCTTGATCTCCGTAGGTATCAATTCCTTCGGCGGCGGCAACACTGCTGTGGATTTTGGTTCCATGGAAAACCTGCTTCTGGCTCTTTTCGTACTGGCCATGATTTTGTTCTTTAAGCATGGTACCAAAGGTTTTACCAGTTCTTCTTCCATTTTGCTAGGTATCATTTGCGGTTATGTTGCTGCCTTCATTATGGGTCTGGTTCTGCCCACCACCGGCGTTACTGCTGATGGCGTTGAATATACCAAGGCCTGGGTTTTGAACTGGGATAAGGTTGCCAGCGCTGCCTGGTTTGAACTGCCCAGCATCATGCCGGTGAAGCCGATCTTTGATCTGCGCGCGATTTTGCCTGTTATCATCATGTTCATTGTTACCGCTGTAGAGACCATCGGTGATATCTCCGGTGTAATGGAAGGCGGTCTGGGCCGAGAAGCCACCGATAAAGAGCTTTCCGGCGGTGTTATCTGTGATGGTGTTGGTTCTTCCTTCGCTGCTCTGTTCGGTGTACTGCCTAACACTTCCTTCAGCCAGAACGTAGGTCTGGTTGCCATGACTAAAGTTGTAAATCGTTTTGCTCTGGCCACCGGCGCCATCTTCCTGATCCTGTGCGGTCTGTGCCCCAAACTCGCAGCTCTGGTATCCATGATGCCTCAGTCTGTACTGGGCGGTGCTGCCGTTATGATGTTCTCTTCCATCGTAATCAGCGGTATTCAGCTGATCACCAAAGAGCCCTTGAACGGTCGTAATCTTTCCATCGTAGCTGTAGCTCTTGGCGTAGGTTATGGTATGGGCGCTAACACCGGTATTCTGGCTCAGACTCCTCAGGCCATTCAGCTGATCTTTGGCGGTTCCGGTATTGTTCCCGCTGCTTTGGTTGCTATTTTGCTGAACATCATTCTTCCCAAGGAAAAAGCAGCTGAAAAATAAAACATATCTCTTCTAAAATAAATCGATCCCGAACGTACACTTGCAATACGTTCGGGATCTTTTTGTATGTTCATGCAACAGGGATAAATACTACGCTAATCGATCCACCGCAGATCATATCGAGACCGTTGCTTGCTGCGCGGTTGAGTGTATATCTTTGGACGGAAAAACCCAGAGTTTCTTTTGCATGGCGAATCGCCTGATATTCCGGCTCTCCGCCGCCGATGGAGCCTAGCACTTCATTCTCACCCACAAACATCATGCTTCCGACTCCTCTGGGAGCTGAACCTTGTTTTTCTGTAATCACACAGAGCATGCCTGGTTCTTTTCGCTCCAAAAGCACCTTATCAACCGATGCTGCATGATACTTATTTTTCTCCTGTATGATCTGCGCCAAAATGCTGATGGCGATCTCCGCCGGTGTCACTGCTTTTATGTCCAAGCCGATGGGTGCAAAAATACTAGAGATTTGTGCTTCTGTAAACCCGGCTTTACGCAGATTCTCAAAGGTTGCGGCAACCTTACGCTTGCTGCCAATCATGCCCAAATATCGATACTGTGTAGGCAAAATTGCACTTACGCACTGCAGATCAGCCTTATGATCCGGAGTTACCACCACATAGCAGGCATTCGGCTTTAAATAGTTGGCCAGCCTGTCATAGGAATCGCAGATTACAGTTTCGGCCATTGAAAATCTTTCACGATTTGCCAGATCATCACGATCGTCCATCACCGTAACCGAAAGATCCAGGTGTGCTGCCATAGCAGCCACTTCTTTTGCCACATGACCGCCACCGCAAATAAACAGCTCCGGCTGTGGAGTAAACCATTCTTGTTTCAAAATCGAAACATCTTGTCCACTTGTCATAAGCGCAGCTGCTGCCCTTTGATACAGACTTCCATCATGGTTGGGAACAAGGCTGACTTTAGCATTTGGATATTTTTTTCTAAGCGGCTCAATATACCCATTCATAACCAGTTTTTGAACCAGTTCTGCCGTCATTACTGTGTCATCTTCGATTTGCAGACAATTTTTGACCAGTTCCAATCGGTGACATACAGCTTTTGCAGGCTGTCCAATCGCAAACAGGCCGCAAACCACAATGATTTCATCGACATTGTCGGGAATCACAGGCTCAGTACTGTTGGGGAACTTCAAAGGAAGACGTTTGGAACCATCCGCTTCCACCAGTACAACATCTGCATATTCACAAACTCTATGATAGGTTTCAGTGGAAAGTGCTTTTATTTTTCCACCCTCCGGCACGCCGGCCATAACATGCCCATCCCGTTGTAACTGCTGAATGATCACCTCTGCATCATCTGTCAGCAGAGTATCCGCTTCAGCAAACATATGAGTTGTGGTGGTAACAAAAACTTTCTTTCCCTCATTTCGAAACTCATTAGCCATCTTCTTAAGCAGAGTGGTTTTTCCTCCGGATCCAACCAATGCTATAATCATAAGTTTTTCTCCTTCTTCAGCTGCAAAATTGCTTCCAGCACGCCGCCGGCAATACATCGCGCCTTATCGGAAATTGTAAAACAATTCTCATATTCTTCAGAACGAGGATCAATATCCGCAATCTTAAAGCCCTTAGTTACCGGATATCCATCTCGGATCAAGCCGCGCAAAATGCCATCGAGGCTGGCTTCCACCGGCACCATATCGGAGCCTGTTTCGATCACAGCAATCACCTCACCCTTCGTTACCGTGTCGGTGATCTTCTTAACATTCTTGAGAATGCCCTGTGCCGGTGAATGCATCACCCGCTCCTTGCCAAAGCCACCGATCAGGCCGGGCACTCCGGTATTCGGTGCGGCGCTGCCGCTCCAAATGACCCTTCCTAGGTTGTGACCACGTTTCGTTTCAACAACCGCGTCTACATCTTCTCCGGCCACAAAACCGGGACCAAGGGCTACTGTAATGGGAGCCATTGTTTTGGCAGTGCCCAAATTGCGTTTTGCTATGATCGCATCCACCACGGCCACGGGCTTTAACCTCGCAATGGCCTCTCCTTTTGGATCGACCAATATGGTCAGCTTATTTTCCTGCAGGAAGTCCTCCGCCTGCTGCAGAGAATCGGCTCTAAAACAGGTCATATCTTCAACGGTCTGCTGTCCTTGGTAAATGGCTTCCGAAAAGGCAACATTTCTACGGATGGCAGACGGATTTTCCACCTCAAGAATCAGCACAGGAAAGCCGCTTTTTTTCAATTTATATATAGTTCCGGTAGCCAAATCCCCGCCACCACGGACAATGATCAGATCTTTCATAGTTTACTCCAGAATAATATAGGCATTTTCTTTTTCACTAATATAGCCCACAATTGCAGAAGCAGGGATCGTCTTTTGAAGCTGCTCAAGGCAGCGATCCGCCTCCGCTTGCGGAAGAGCAAACAGAAGGCCGCCACTGGTTTGCGGATCATACAGAATATCCTGCATAGCAAGGGAAATGTTGCTTCTGGCTGCAACACCTTTTTCTGCATATTCGCGGTTGCGGTACGCCCCTGCCGGTATCAGACCCATGGAGGCCAGTTCAAGTGCTTCCGCATGATACGGAACCTCATCTACCCGAATATGCACCGAGCAGTTACTCCCCTGGGCCATCTCATAACTATGACCCAGCAATCCAAAACCGGTGACATCGGTGCAGCTGTGTACGTTATACTGTACCATCACATCACGAGCTGCT
>JAZQWC010000051.1:0-14577 GCA_045632125.1 Bianqueaceae bacterium | reverse complement strand
GCTTTGGGTATTCCCAAGAGCAAGATCCGCGTGGAAAAGCCTCGTATTGGTGGCGGCTTTGGCGCAAAGCAGACTGCTGTCTGCGACGTGTATCCTGCGTTCGTCGCAATGAAGACCGGCCGCGCAGCAAAGATCTGCTATACCCGTGAAGAATCTCAGATTGCCGGTTCTCCCCGCCACGAAATGGAGATCCGTATTCGCCTGGGCGCAAGCAAGGACGGCACCATCCGGGCCTTGGACCTGTATACCCTGTCCAACTCCGGCGCTTACGGTGAGCATGGTCCTACTACCGTTGGCCTGTCCGGCCACAAGTCCATCCCCATGTATACCGGTTCACTGGAAGCCCACCGTTTCGGCTACGATGTAGTTTACACCAATCACCAATCTTCCGGTGCTTACCGTGGCTACGGAGCAACTCAGGGTATCTTCGCTGTGGAGTCCATCGTAAGTGAACTGGCTGAACAGTTAGGCATGGATGCTACTAAGCTTCGTGACCTAAACATGATCAAAGAGGGCATGGTCATGCCTGCCTACTATAACGAAATCGCCAATGCCTGCGCGCTGGATCGCTGCATGGAGCACTGCCGCCAGATGTTTAATTGGGAAGAGCGTTCCAAAGTGCGCGATATGGGTAACAACAAGGTACGAACCGCCGGCGTTGCAATGGGCATGCAGGGCAGCTGTATCTCCAATGTGGACGTAGGTTCCGCTACCCTTAAACTCAGTGAGGACGGCACCTATAATCTGATTATTGGTGCTGCCGACATGGGTACCGGTTGCGATACGATCCTTGCACAAATGGTTGGAGAGCTCATGGATTGCAGCGTGGATGACGTAGCTGTATTCGGTGCCGACACCGATGTTTCCCCCTACGACTCCGGTTCTTATGCCTCTTCCACCACCTATATCACCGGTCAGGCCGTTGTTAAAGCCTGCGCCGAGCTAAAAAAACGCATCTGTGCCATCGCCGCCGGTATGCTCAACTGCGATGAGGAAGAAGTTGTATTCGAAAGTTCCCGCGTTCGCCGCATCAATACAGAACAAACGATTTCGTTAACCGATATCGCCTATAAATCACAGGTCTTTAATACCATTGCGGCTGAATCCACCGCCACTCACTCTTCTCCGGTTTCACCTCCTCCGTACATGGTTGGTATGGTAGAGATCGAACTGGACAAGCTGACCGGTCAGGTTGAGATTCTTGACTATATGGCCGTTGTCGATTGTGGTATTCCGATTAACCCGGCTTTGGCCCGCATCCAAACAGAGGGCGGCATCGTTCAGGGTATTGGCCATACCTTGTTTGAAAATGTTACCTATGATCATCAGGGCCGACCGATCGAATCTTCCTTTATGCAATACAAGTTGCCCACACGCCTAGATATGGGTAAACTCAAGGTTGAATTCGAGCATAGTTATGAGCCCACCGGTCCCTTCGGTGCCAAATCCATCGGCGAGATCGTAATTAACACCCCGGCTCCTGCCATTGCCCATGCAATCTATCGTGCCACCGGTGTATGGCACCGCGAGCTGCCCATCACCCCCGAGACGATTGCAATGTCTATGGTTCAAAACTAAGTTGCTAAATGAACAATAAAAAAGGACAAAAGCCTCATAATGAAGCTTTTGTCCTTTTTTTACTTACTTAAATTCAATCATCGCACGAAGGCCAAAGTGATCCGACTGGATCGCCTCACCTTCACACTCTTTTACTACTTCAAACTTACTGCAGCCCAGCTGCTCGTTGATATAAATGAAATCGATGCAGCTGCCTTCATTCTTTCCATAACCATGATATGTTTTTTCAAAGTTATTGCTTCCGGATGCTCTACGCACATCTGTCAGCAGCTCGTCCGCCGCATCAATGGTGGGCGTACCGGGTACTGCATTAAAATCACCGGTGAGCAGCAACGGCATGCTCTCCCCAAACTTGCTGCGAATAAACTCACAGATCTGCTGAATTCCCTTAATACGAGCCTCTTCGCTCACATGATCCAGATGGGTATTCACAAACACAAAATCTTTACCATCCTGCTTATCGTGAAGCTGTACCCAGCAGCAAATACGCACACAGGCCGCGCCCCAACCAAAGGATTCCTTCTCCGGTGTTTCCGACAGCCAAAAATGTCCGGCATCTTTCTTCTCAAAGCGCGCTCTCTTCCAGTATATCGGCGTAGCCTCCGAGTTAGACTCACTGCGATACACCAAAATAGAATCGTACTCCGGCAGATCCTCATCAAAGGCTGCCTTCCAGAAGGGGATCACCTCCTGAAAACCGATCACATCAGCCCCCTGCACCGCTCTCTTCATTAAAGGTCTGCGCTCTGCAAACAGCGCACCGCCTTTCATTTCCCAACTCATTACGTTTTGACTCATCACCTGCATCGACATAGCGATTTCCTCCTTACGCTTCTCTTGTTAATTTTTTCATCCAATTATAGCGGTTCACTTTTACCACCGCCACGAAGCACTTCAAAATTTGATCGCACTTCAGACAGGCAAAGGTGATCCAGGCCGGTGCGCCCAAATACGCCGCTAAAAAGGCTGAGGGCAGCACCACTAAAAATACAAAAATCGAATCATTGCGGAACACAAAACTAATGTCACCGCCAGACTTCACCAGTCCGAACAAACAGGGCATCTGGTAGCCGGTTCCAATGATCGTGACAGACAATACCCTTGCAAGATTCAACGACTGTTTTGCCGCTTCCGCGGAAATACCACCGTAGAGCCCCACAAAACCCGGTCCGATCAGGAACACAAAGGCACCGCTCAGCACGCCTACACACAAGAATAAGATCTGTGTGGTGCGGGCATATTCTTTCATCAGTTCTGTTTTGCCGGCACCAATGGTCTTACCGGTGATGATGCCCACCGCCGACGCCAAACCGCCAATGGTAATGTACGCCAAGGTATTCAGGGTATTTACCACACTGGCTGCGGTAATAACGGTTTCACCATAGCCGCCCAGGATTTTCGAATTGCACATCATATTCACCGACCATACGATCTCGCCGGCTACCAAGGGCAGACCGTAGCGAATAAAATCTTTGGTCAGCAAACGGTTTTTCAGCAGCAGATGCTTTAGTTTGAAACCAAGGCGCTTATCATGGATGAACACATAGTAGGCGACTACGGCTGTTTCTGTAATTCTGGAAAATACCGTGGCAATGGCCGCACCCTTCACACCCATGGGCTCGAAGCCTAACTTACCGAAGATCAGGACATAGTTCAAACTAATATTAACCACCAGCGATGCCAGCGACACCAGCATGCCAATGCGGGTCACCTCCACAGAACGCATTGCCGATATCAACGCCTGGGTAATACAGAAGAAAACAAAGGACAGGCATACCCAACGTAGATAAATGGTGCCCTCTGCGATTACGCCCTCATCCTGCGTGAAAAAGCGAATGATCTGCTCCGGCACGAACAAGCCAATGCAGGTAAACACAAGTCCCACGATCAGCGAGATGCGCAGCCCAATGGCAATAATGGTGCGAATGGACTGGGTTTCCTTTTTACCCCAATATTGGGCTGCTATGATCAAAATGGCTCCTCCCACACCGGAGGTAAACATTTGAATAAAAGTCTGGATCTGGCTGCCCATATACACACCGGACACTGCAGCATCTCCCAGCGAATTCACCATTAAGTTATCCGCAAAGGAAACCAAAAAGGTGATCAAGCTTTGCAGTGCCACGGGAATCGCCAACGCAATCAAACTATGGTAGTAATTTCGATCTCTTGTAATCCAATGCATACACGCAGACTCCTTTATGATTATACTAAAATATAAAATAGCGGCAGAGAGAATCCCATCTCCCTGCCGCATATAAGCACAAATTTTTATTCTATTTTACTGCAGAGCCTTCAGTGCACGCTGACCGATATCGGATCTACGATAAGCACCTTCAAACTTCACGCCGTCGGACAAGCGATATGCTTCCTTAATTGCTTCTTCCAGAGAATCAGCAATGGCGGTGGTGCCGGTTACACGGCCACCGTTGGTCAAAAGCTTACCATCTTCCAGTTTAGCGCCGGCTACAAAAGTAGCTGCCAGAGCTTCCTCGGTGAAGGTCATTTCAAAGCCCTTCTTATAGCTGGTGGGATATCCGGCAGATGCCAGGATTACGCAGCAAGCATGCTTATCAGCGAACTTAACCTCAGTCTCAGCCAAAGTACCGTTGGTGGTGGCCTGCATAACGGTCAGCAGATCGCTTTCCAGCAGAGGCAGTACTACCTGAGTTTCGGGATCGCCGAAACGGCAGTTGTACTCGATTACCTTGGGACCATTCGGAGTCAGCATCAAACCATAATACAGGCAGCCCTTAAAGGTGCGACCTTCTGCATTCATAGCGTTGATAGTAGGCAGGAAAATGGTTTCCATGCACTCAGCAGCAATGTCAGCAGTGTAGTAAGGATTAGGAGCTACGGTACCCATACCACCGGTGTTAAGGCCGGTATCGTTATCGCCGATGCGCTTGTGATCCATGGAAGAAACCATGGGTTTTACCACCTTACCATCGGTAAAGGCCAGCACAGACACTTCAGGACCGGTCAGGAACTCTTCAACAACTACGCGGGAACCGGACTTACCGAAGATGCCGCCTTCCATCATATCGCGAACAGCAGTCTTAGCCTCTTCGCGGGTCTCAGCAATAATTACGCCCTTACCCAGTGCCAGACCATCGGCCTTAATAACAGTGGGGATCGGTGCAGTTTCCAGATACTCCAGAGCAGCTTCCATATCCTCGAATACTTCGTAAGCAGCAGTCGGAATACCGTACTTTTTCATCAGGTTTTTAGAGAATACCTTACTGCCCTCAATAATAGCAGCATTGGCACGGGGACCAAAGCAGGGAATACCCTTCTCTTCCAGTGCATCCACACAACCCAGTACCAGCGGATCATCGGGAGCAACTACCGCATAGTCAATGGCGTTTTCCACGGCAAAGGCAACGATCTTTTCGATCTCGGTAGCACCAATATTCACACAGGTAGCATCGGCTGCCATACCACCGTTACCGGGGCAGGCAAAAATTTCAGTCACTTCGGGATTCTTTTTCAAGGAGCGGATGATGGCATGCTCACGGCCGCCGCCACCTACAACAAGAAGTTTCATAGTAACCTCCTAAACGGAAAATCAAATTTTCTTATGTTCGTTATTGTTGTTTAATATGCCTTGAGTCATTAATTAATAATGACGGTACGGCCTTCCACAGTGATACGATCCTGACAGAACAGGCTCACAGCCTCAGGCAGAAGCTTCCATTCAGCCTCTTCCATAATGCGCTGCTGCAGGGTTTCAGGCGTATCATCACAGCGCACTTCCACTGCCTTCTGAGCAATGATCGGACCGCCGTCACACTCGGCACTTACAAAATGTACAGTCGCACCGGACAGCTTAACGCCATATGCCAGAGCCGCCTCATGCACATGAAGGCCGTAAAAACCCTTTCCACAGAAGGAGGGAATCAGAGCAGGGTGCACATTCATAATGGCATTGGGATAGGCATCCACCAGTTCCTGGCTGAAGATGACCATACAGCCGGCCAGAACTACCAGATCGATATTAAGATCTTTCAACATATCCACCAGTGCTACCGTCATAGCCTGATTGGATTCGAACTTTTTACGGGACAGCACATAACCGGGAATACCGGCTTTGGCAGCACGCTCCAACGCAAAAGCGCCTTTTTTAGAGGAGATAACAGCTGCGATCTCGCCGCCGCCCAGTTCTCCGCGCTGCTGTGCATCGATCAGGGCCTGTAAGTTGGTACCGCCGCCGGAAACCAAAACCGCAATACGTTTTGCCATTACAGGATCACCTTTTCTTCGCCTTCGATGATCTCACCGATCACGTAAGCATCAATACCATTCTCTTTCAGGATGGACAGAGACAGTTCAGCTTCCTCAGCAGGAACCACGATGCTCATACCAACACCCATGTTGTAGGTGTTAAACATGTCGCGCTCAGGAATGTTGCCCCACTTAGCGATTACATCGAAAATGGGCAGAACCTTAACAGCGCTCTTGTCGATCTTAGCACACAGACCATCCGGAATGGATCTGGGAATATTCTCGTAGAAACCACCACCGGTGATGTGGGAAATACCCTTTACATTTACCTTCTCCAACAGAGCCAGAACGGGTTTAACGTAGATCTTGGTGGGAACCAGCAGAGCTTCAGCAATGCTCTTGCCATCCAGCTCTTCACGGGGTACATACAATTCAGGATTGTTATTATCGATATCGAATACCTTACGGCACAGGCTGAAACCGTTGGAGTGAATACCGGTGGAAGGCAGAGCCAGCACTACATCGCCCACAGCCATCTTGCTGTTGTCGATCATTTTAGCTTTATCCACAACGCCCACAGCAAAACCTGCCAGGTCGTATTCTTCAACAGGCATCATACCGGGATGCTCAGCAGTCTCACCGCCGATCAGGGCAGCACCGGACTGAACACAGCCTTCTGCAACACCGCCAACGATGGCAGCGATCTTCTCAGGAATATTCTTGCCGCAGGCAATATAATCCAGGAAGAACAAGGGCTTAGCACCTACACAGATAATATCCTTTACACACATAGCTACCCCATCGATACCAATGGTGTCATGCTTATCCATCAGGATCGCCATTTTAACCTTGGTACCACAGCCATCGGTACCGGAAACCAATACGGGCTCCTGCATACCTGCAATACTACCCAGACCGAAGCAGCCGCCAAAGCCGCCTACATCATCCAAACAACCTTCATTACGGGTTCTGGCAACGTGCTTTTTCATCAGTTCTACTGCTTTGTAACCTGCGGTGATATCTACACCGGCTGCTGCATAGCTGGCAGAAAAGGAATTCTTGTGATCCATGATATATACTCCTTTGATTCTATAAGAATATTTTTCAGTTAAACGTAAAATTTAGAGATATGTATTTACGGGGCGACTGGTATGGTCGCCCCGTAATAAGATTGTTAAATTAAAACTTATGCAAAGAACAGGCCGTTCAGAGTCATGGGATCGATGTACTCGCCGTTCTTGTAAACACGCATGTTACCGGAAGCAACTTCGTCGATCAGCATTACTCTTCCATCGGGAGCATAACCGAACTCAAACTTGATATCGTACAGCTCCATGCCTTTTTCAGCCAGATCATCAGCAACGATCTTGGTGATAGCCTGAGTCTGAGACTTCAAAGAGTCATACTGCTCAGAGGTCATAACGCCCAGATCTACCAGACCATCTTTGGTTACCAGAGGATCGCCCAAAGCATCGTTCTTGAAAGTAGTTTCTACATAGTAAGGAAGATCCTGACCTTCGGTGCAGTACTCGTTATAACGACGGAAGAAGGAACCAACAGCCTTACGACGGCAGATAACTTCCAGACCCTTACCAAATACCTTAGCAGGCAGAACTTCCATGGTGGTATTTTCCAGGTTAGCGGAAACATAATGAGTATTAATGCCGGCAGCATTGATCTTCTCGAAGAAGTAAATGCTCATGCGCAGATTTACATCACCAACACCTTCAATGGTCAAGCCTACAGAATTTTCACCGGGATCGAACACACCGTCTTTACCGGTACAATCATCTTTGAAAAGCAGCAAGCAGTTGCCGTTGGGCAGAGCATACACGTTTTTAGTTTTACCGGTGTACAACAGTTCAAGATTTTCCATAAGTGAATACCTCTCTTTAATAATATAAATTAAAAATTATTGACAACATAGGATACAATATCCAACTTCACGCACAGCGTCGTAAAACAGTCTCGCCATGCTAACAACGACATTATACAGTATCCCATCGAAAAATGCAATATTTTTAGTAGGCCAACAGGATACAAAATGTAGAATTTATCAACAAAATCCACACCAAACTGCCTCTTGTAATCCATACTCTTCCCCTGTATAATAAGTGAAAACTTCTAAGGAGGCTTCTATATGTATCTTTACGAAACACATTGCCATTGCTCCCAGTGCAGCCACTGTGCTAGCAGTACTTCACAGGAACTAGCTTTGGCTTATTATAAAGCCGGTTATGCCGGCATGATCTTAACCGACCACTTCATTAGCGGCAACACCGCCCTCGATCGCAGCCTGCCCTGGGATATTCAGGTAAAAGCCTATTATCAAGCTTATCTGGATGCCCGCGAAGCTGTGGCTGATTTCGATTTCGACGTACTGTTCGGCATTGAACATGCCTATGGCGATGGCAAAGAAGTCCTTGTATATGGCATTGATCTGGACTTTCTGCTGGCCAATCCGGATCTGTGCAATATCACGCTGGACGAGTTCATTGACCGCGTGCATACCGCAGGTGGCCTCGTTGTACAAGCCCACCCCTACCGCGACCGCAGCTACATCAACATGAATGTAGGTCCCCGCAAAGATATCGTAGACGGCATCGAGATCCACAATGCCGGTAATCACCCCGGCGAAGACGGTAAAGCCCTAGTCCTCAGCTACGAAAAAAATTTCATCCTCACCTGCGGCGGCGATGTTCACGACATTAACGATCCCAAACTTGGTACTGCCGGCCTTGCCTTTGCCACCCGCATCCGCAACAACCATGAATTGGTTGCCGCGCTGCGGCAAGGAGCTGACGGCTACAGAGTCCAGGGCCAAATTGTATCACAAGTGACGGAGACCGATTTGCCCTGATTGAAAGGAGAACTGAAAATGAGCCTAAAACCTGAACTTCTGCCCGGTCTTCCTCCGTATGCGGGCGGCAAAACTTCCATAAATGTGTATAATGCCGGTGGCGGCCTGTATGACGAAAGAACCATCGACGCAAACCTACCTATGCCCATTGAGGATGGCAGTGTTATGCCCATCGGTGCCTTCAAGACTTTGATCAATTCACTTCTAAAAACCTACGGCGGCCGTTGGGAAAGATGCCCCGAAACTATTTTGAGTGCCAAGATCTTTTTTAATCAGCGTCTACTGCAGGTTCGCTACGAAAAGGCGACCGGTAAAATCACCGCCTTTTATGCTGACGACTATGTACCTCAAAATGAAGATCGCTCTTCTTATCTTCGTGCTGTTATTAAAACAAAGGCCGAAGAGTTTTTAAACTATATCGATGCGCTGAAGGCCGCAGGCTTTGAAGTGATTTTCGAAAATAAATTGGAAGAAAATCTTTTCTACGAGTTAAAAAAAGACGACCGCCTCATCTACGCCTACTTCACCCAAGGTGACCGCACCGCCCGTTTCATTGATGATAAGGTGAGCTGCCCCATCAACGAATTCGGCTACGAAACTCCTTCTGTTGAAGAGGCCACAGAGGTCTATCAGTATGCGTTAAAGCAGAGTGAGCGTGTGGATGGTATTGTCACCGACTGCGGCATGTTGTATATTATCAAACTTTCCGACGGTTCTTTGTTTGTGGCAGATGGCGGTGCCATCGAGCAGGCCACCGATGAAACAGTCGAGACGATCTATCAATTTATGAGAGAAAAGGCTTCCGGCGATAAGATCAGAATCGCCTGCTGGTTCTGTACCCACGCCCATGCGGATCACATGATTCTATTCGCAAAGATGCTGCGTCAGCATCACGAAGATATCGACCTGCAGCGCGTCATGTTTAATTTTCCTTCCAGCGAATATCGCATCTTTGAGCCACAGTGCTACCTGACCATCAATCGAATCAACCAGTATTATCCTCATGTAACATATTTAAAGCCCCATGCCGGTCAAAACTTTACGCTCAGCAATGCTAAAGTCGAGATCCTGCAAACCCATGAATGCTATACTGCCTACGGCTGCAACGAAATGCCGGAGGACTTCAACGATACTTCCACCGTTTTAAAAATCACTTTTGACGACAAAGTATTTTTGATGTTGGGCGACGTGAATAAAATTGGAGAGGCTCAGCTACTGAAGCATTACAGCGAAGCTACTTTGAAATCTGATCTGGTGCAAGCGGCTCATCACTTATTCAATACCCTATATTACATTTACGATGTTGCGGAGCCTGAATACATTTTGGTTCCGACCCGTGTGGAATCTAAAACCAATCATGATAAAGGGAAATACGCCCGTCTGGTTTTAAGCAGAACTGACGATCAGGTCTTCTTCGCCTCCGACGAAGGTACCCATGGGTTTGCCGTACGTGGCGGCAAACTGACCCGCATCTACCACGACAAACTGCACGGCGGCGAATACGACGGAAGCGATATGTAACAATTCCAAATTTTCTTCTATACAAAAAGGACCTTGCAAACCTGCAAAGTCCTTTTTCTTTTATACATTCTTCATTTCTTCAACGACCACAGCCAATTTATCGCATAAACGCTGTGCTTCAACACAGTCTCCGGCCTCCAGACTTTGAGCAATGCGGGTCTCGAAATCCTTTTTCCTTAATTCCATTTCCAAATAATCTTTGCTGAAATGCTTCTTATAAATCATCTTTCGAAAAGCCCTGGCACTCATCTGCCGAATACCACCATTTTCCGCAAACAAAATGGTGTCCGCACAGTTTACAATGGTATAAAAATCATGGGAAACCATCAGCACTGCACCCTTATAATTTGCAATGGCATCCTCCAGCGCAATTTGAGCAAACGTATCCAAATGGCTGGAAGGCTCGTCCAACAGCAGTAAATTCGCATGACCCACCGCCAGTTTTGCAAGCTGCAGCAAATTCTTCTCACCGCCGGACAAGCAGCCAACCCTCCGGCCCAAACTATCCGGATCAAAACAGTATTTTTTCAAATACTCCTCCACCTGCCCATAGGTCTCAAACCCTATCGCGAAAAACTCTTCATAAATTGTATTCTTTTCGTTCAGAATCTCTGCATGGAGCTGAGAGAAAAAGGCCGGCTCCGCTTCCGCGGAAAAAACGACGGCCGGATTCTCGTTTTTCCAAATTTCACGCAGCATCGAAGTTTTTCCTGTACCGTTGGCTCCCACAAGCGCTACCTTTTCACCGGCATGCACAGCAAAAGATATCTGCTCTAACAATGTTTGCTCAAAGCTTAAAGAATACTGATCCAACCGCAGCAGTTCTGTCGTTTCTTCTGCAGTTTCCACTTCCGGCAGTTGAATAATCGGCTGGCGGATCTCCACAAAGGGGGCCTTGATCTGTCTGCTCAGCAGTCGATTCAAGTAACTCACCTTACTCTTCAAGGTACGGCCGTGCTGTGCCTCCGCCATCTCACTGGCCTTTTCCCGCAGCCCTTCCACAAGTTTGGTTACGCGCTCGATCTCCGCCTCATCTTCCAGATGTTCCCTTTGCAGATCGATCTTCTTCTGCAATCGCAAATAGCTGTATTCCGTAAAGTTTCCTTCAAACTCCTGCAGGTCTCCGTTCTCCAGATGCCAGAGCCGGTCAAAGCAATGAGCTAACAAATATCGACTATGGGTGACCACTAACAGGGTTCCTTTATATGCATTGATTAGATCTCTCAAGCCATTTAAGTTTTCAAAATCCAGAAAAACATCTGGTTCATCCATAATCAAAAGTCCCGGCCGGCGCAGCATTTGACGAATCACCTGTACTAGTTTCAATTCACCGCCGCTGAGTTTCTCCAGTTCCAGTTCTTTCTTATCTTCCAAGTCAGCAAGCTTCAGCTGCTTTTGAATATTAACATCATAATTCACAGCATCAATTGCATCGCTCTCATCCAGCAAATTTTGATACTGTTCCATTAATGCATCCAGATCCTCAGCGGTCCCCATTTGCAGGCATACATCACTGATCTCCTGTTCCAATGCGTGAAAGTCCTGACACAGATAGTCGTAAACTGTGACTGTTTGGTCTCCTTCCCGCACGGAAAACTGACTTACATAACCAATTCGACCCGCGCCCTCCCGTTTTAATTTACCTTCATACGTGTACTCTTCCGGATTACGAATCAGGTTCATTAATGTGGTTTTTCCGGTTCCGTTGCTGCCGATCATTGCACAATGGCAGTTTTCCTCCAGCGTAAATGAAACATTTTGAAACAAAGGCGTACTATCAAATCCAAAAGTTAATTTTTCAGCAGTAATCATGAAAATGCTCCTATTATTCTGCCATAAACTCTTCTAAGGTCTCGGCAGCTAACAGCACAGCGGCCAAACATCTGGTTTCCGGCACCTTATATTTTTCTGCAATCACACTACAATCCACCGAATCACAAGCTAATTTCTCCTTAAACTTTGCCACAAATTCGGCACACAACTTATGACTGGTTTCGCGATCCATACCACGGTATTTTCCACTGATCGCTCCAATGGCCCCCGATAAAGCACCACAGGTAAGGCCGCAACCCATACCTCCGCCAAAACCGGTAAATAATTCAGCCATCTCTTCCGTTACATTTAATCCATATACATCACTGGCTGCCTGCAGCATAGCAACCGCACAGTTTTTATTTTTCTCAATATAATAATAAATGACTCTTTCTTTCAGCATAGCTCTCTTTCTCCTTATCAATTACAACTTTATCATATTGTAATCGATAATCGAGCGAAAAGCAAATATATTGTTCATTATGAGTATCTGTTGACAAAATTCTTCGTTCCCCATATAATCAATTCATTATACTAAACGAAAAGGAGCACATCTTATGAGTTTTTTAGGCATCTTTTTGCAGATCCTCAGTATTTTGTTATTCATTCTTGATACTTTGGGCTGCGCTGCACTCATTATTGTGGATGAAATCACCGCAAATGACCCCGAACTGATCGCTGTAGTAGCCCTCATGTGGCTATCAGGCTTGTTCATTTGCCTGTGCGTTCTTGGCGCCGGCATCGCTTTGCATCAGGTTGCAAAACTGAAGAAACGGGTCAAAGTTCTGGAAGATCGTACTTTGGCACTGTCCTATGGCGCACACATGACAATTCCTTCCACCCCTATTGTACCCATGGCACCCATTCAGCCGGTGCCTACTGCAGCAACACAACCGCTGCCCGTAGTACCCGAACAGCCAGCCCCTATAGTTCCCGAGCAGCCGGTATTCGTCACCCCCGACCAACCGACCCCTCCGGAATATGTCGAACCAGTGGAAGCAGTCGATCCTACTTCCTCCGAGCAGCCGACCTTCCAGCCGACATCCGATGCACCGGCACAGACACCCGCTAGTTCTTTATCTAAAAAGAAATGGCTCTTCATCGCCATTGGCGGCGCTGTTGCTGTATTGCTCCTTATTGTTGTACTTCTTGTCATCGCTATGAAAAGCGATAATAATTCTGCCATTGAAGCACCTCCTATGGAAGAAATTCAGGCCGAACAATCAGAAGAGGCTGAGCAACAGGAAGACCAACACGAGGCCGCTGTTGAAAACACCTTCCCCGTTCAATTTGGTGACAGCATTGATCATCCGGACTTTTCCATGTTCTTCCATAGCGTAGAAATTTATGACGAATATTCTTATGATACCAGCGAGTATTCCAGCACTTCTTTGTATGTAGAACCGGGTTATAAACTGTTGGTATTCACCGGTCACTTTACCAATCTGGGCACCTCCAGCATTTCCGAGAGTTCCTTCTCCCGTACCATGCTCATCAATGGTGAAGTATTGATTGATGGCTATGATGTACGCATGAACTTCCTGCGAGCCAATTCCTATGAGATCGACCCCTATACAGATCTGGAGTTTGTTGTTTATGCGAATTTGCCTGAAAAACTGGCAGAACAATTCGAGACCGCTACCCTTACCATTGGCTTCAACGACGATCTTTCTATTCCCACCACTGTTTGGGATATGAACGGTAATAGTACTGTTGAAGTGGATATCACCTACTCGCTCATTGGTGGTCTTGGCGATAATACCGCAGCATTGGAAGAGATGCAGGCAGCTACCCAGGAAGAAATGCAAGCAGCTGCTATGGAAGAAGTCGGCCTTGCAGGCAACACACCGATTTCTCTTGGCGAAACCATCTATGCTAACAACTACGAATTTACATTAAAGAATGTTGAGCTTTGTTACGAAGTATTTCCTCCTAACACTAGCAGCGTTTACTCCAGTTATGTAGCAGAAAGCGGCAAGGTCTTCGTTCACGTTGAAGCAGATATTAAGAATATTATGCCGCGAGATATTCGAATCGATGATCTCTATACCGCTTCTGCCCTCTATAATGGTGCTTATCCTTATTCTGGTTTCACCGTTGTCAACGATGATAACCGTTTCGACTGGGTTGGCAGCTATGTGGCTGCTACTCCTTTGGAAACTGTAGGAACCCACAGCATTATCGAATGTCCGGTTGAAATAGATGAAAGCGGTAATAGCGTAATCGTTACGATTTACATTGACGACGTAGCCTACGACTATGTTCTAAGATAAGATCAGATAAGATCAACAATTGAATCAACACATATTAAAAGAGGCTGTCTCATATTGAGGCAGCCTCTTCATAATTGTTGTATTTGATTTTACAAAGCCTTTGAATTAACCAAAGTAACGAGCCAGCAGACCTTCGAATGCTTTGCCGTGTCTAGCTTCGTCTCGAGCCATTTCATGTACGGTGTCATGAATTGCATCCAGATTCAGCTCTTTAGCGCGCTTAGCCAGATCAAACTTACCAGCGGTAGCACCGTTCTCTGCATCTACTCTCAGCTGCAGGTTTTTCTTGGTGCTGTTAGTTACTACTTC
>JAZQWC010000050.1:0-1751 GCA_045632125.1 Bianqueaceae bacterium | reverse complement strand
CAATATGATGGAGTTATTGGCACCGGCCGGTAGTTTGGAAGCTCTCAAGACCGCGGTGCTCTACGGAGCAGACGCGGTCTATGTAGGTGGAGAGATGTATGGACTGCGGGCTAAGGCAAAAAATTTTGATGAAAGTCAATTAGCAGAGGGTGTTGCATTCGCTCATGCACATGGTGTACGAGTACATGTAACAGTTAATATTATTGCGCATAATCAGCATTTGGATGGATTAAAAGAGTATTTGCTGTTCTTACAGGATGTTGGAGTGGATGCTTTGATCATGGCTGATGCAGGTATGATTTCCATTGCGCGAGAAGTAGTGCCTGAAATGGAGATTCACTTGAGTACTCAGGCAAGCGCTACCAATTACGCTACCTTTAATTTTTGGCATAAACAGGGCGTAAAACGTATCGTCGCAGCCAGAGAAGTATCTTTAGCGGAAATGAAGGAGATTCGTGAGAATACTCCCGAAAGTTTAACCATCGAGGCTTTTGCGCATGGCGCAATGTGTATTTCAATTTCCGGGCGCTGTTTGCTAAGCAATTATTTGGCAGACCGTGACAGTAATTTGGGTGCTTGTACGCATCCTTGCAGATGGCAGTATCATTTGGTGGAAGAAAGCCGTCCGGGTGAGTATTTTCCGGTGGAAGAAGGTAAAGAAGGAACCTATATTTTTAATTCGAAAGACCTTTGTATGGTGGAGTATTTGCCGGAGCTGCAGGAAGCAGGTGTTGAAAGTATTAAGATTGAAGGACGTATGAAGACTCCTTTATATGTGGCAATGGTAACCAAGATTTATCGTGAAGCTTTAGATGACTTAAATGAAAGCCGTGAGCTGTATGAAGCAAAAAAATCCTATTATAAAATGATGCTAAGTCAAGTAAGCCATCGAAGCTATACAACTGGATTTTATTTGCAAAAGCCCGGAGCGCAGGAGCAGGTGTATACTTCGGCGGATTATATTAAACATATTGATTTTGTGGGCAAGGTGATTCGAAAAGAACCAGAAGATGGAATAACCATGGTTGAACAACGTGGTAAATTTTCTGTGGGCGAGACTTTGTATCTGCTTACATTAAGAGGAGAACTAGAACCGTTTACTGTGGAGCAGATTATGGATGAAAACGGTAACTTACAGGAGAGTGCTCCCCATGCACAACAAAAACTCAAAATTCAGTTACCTGAAGGAGCTTTTGAAGGGGCTATCCTAGTAAAAAAACGCTAAACCGATCTGGACTTGTCCAGTGAGATAAACGGAGGGTGTCGATGAGTATACGTAAGTTGTGGCTCAAAAGACGCAGGAAGTATGAAGTTTCCGGCGGAAAAAATTCTTTTGCATATTCCCAGTGGCAAAAACGATACTTAAGACGGAGTTATGAAATCGAAAGTCGAATGACAGGCACAAAAGTTGATATTGTTGTGCCTGTTTATAATGCCGAAAAAAGTCTGCCTGCTTTTTTTGAGTCAGTGCAGAAGACAAATATTCAATTTAGATTGATTTTGATCGATGATGCCAGTGACGATATGAATACGCAAAAGATGCTGCAGCAGTACGCACATACTCATGAGAATGTGGATTTGATTCGAAATTCTCAGAATATTGGCATTGTGGGTTCGATTAACCGAGGTCTTGCGATGGCGCGAAATCATGTGGTTCTGTTAAGTGCCAATGTGGAATTGCCGCAGAATTGGCTAGAACGTTTGATTTCACCTATTATTAAAGATCCAACGGTTGCTTCAGCTACTCCTTT
>JAZQWC010000049.1:0-59486 GCA_045632125.1 Bianqueaceae bacterium | reverse complement strand
CGAGAACCCTGTTCTGTATCAGCCCATGGTTCCCTTCGCAGCTGTAGAAGGCGTTCAGCCTCTGCTGGCTCTGGAAGATCCGGTTTACATCTGGGATGAGTTCTGCTTCACTTCCAACATGGAAGACGCTAAACTGGGTGCAGCATTCTTGGATTGCTACTACAGCCAGGAGCACATCGACCTGATCAACTATGGTACCGAAGGCGTTAACTATGAGATGGTTGACGGCGAGCGTGTATTCAAACAGTATCAGGCTTCCGAAGATGGCAAGATGTTTGACGCTGACCAGCTGAACCAGTATCTGCCTGACAAGTACGAAATGAGACTTGCTTATGGTAAGATCCTGTACTCTCGTGCTATTACCGCTGATATGAACTTCTACGAGTTGGATAAGGCCGCTGAAGGCTGCATCACTCTGGGTTGGGCAGAAGGCAAGTACACCTATCAGGATGCAACCGTTGACTTCGGTCACTGGACTTCCATCGATAACACTGGTGTATGGGCTACTGCAGATCCCGCTGACGTAGAAGAGATCAACCTGGTATGGAACGATCTGGATTCCTACTCCAAGCAGGCTATCGCTGCTCTGGTACTGGGTCAGAAGTCTATCGACGAAATCGACTCCGTAGTTGCTGATCTGGAAGCTCTGGGTCTGAACGACTGTGAAGAAATCCGTCAGGGTCAGTACGACCGTTTCTTGGGCAAATAATTTAAAATTATTTGATACTTGAAATATAGTCTAACAATTGAAGAGGCACGCTTCGGCGTGCCTCTTTGAAAGAAAATCATCCTTATAAGAAACTAATGGTAAAGGTTCACCTTAGGTGGATCTTTTTACTTTTTGTTCGCAAACTTTTTTTGTTGACATAACAATCAATGTCATGTATAATAAATATGCTCCGCGTGAGTAGTAACATTCGGTCCATACAATAGGAAACCTCGAACCGTGTCAGGTCCGGAAGGAAGCAGCACTAAGAGGATCTTTCTATGTGATATGATCCGCCGGGTGGAGCTATTTGCGCGGAGTCTTGTATATTTATCAATGTTAGATAAGGTATTACAATACCCTTTTTAGAAAGGAGATTAGCATGTCATATTTAGCTTTGTATCGTAAATATCGTCCGGATACTTTTAGTAAAATGGTAGGACAAACTGCGGTGATTCAAGCATTGCAGAATCAGGTCAAATATAACCAAGTAGGACATGCATATCTTTTCTGTGGAACACGAGGTACCGGCAAAACATCTACAGCTAAGGTGTTTGCAAGAGCTGTTAATTGTTTGAATCCTAAAGATGGAAATCCCTGTAACGAATGCGAGTTATGCCGAGAAGCTGAAAGTGGTTTTAATCTGGTTGAAATTGATGCGGCATCTAACAATGGTGTTGAAAATATTCGTGATTTAAGAGAAGAAGTCCAATATACGCCTTCAAAGGGAAAGTATAAGGTCTATATTATTGATGAGGTGCATATGTTGACGCAGTCAGCATTTAATGCATTACTGAAAACATTGGAAGAGCCGCCGGAACATGTTATTTTTGTACTGGCTACGACGGAACCTCATAAAGTACTACCAACAATTCTGTCTCGGTGTCAGAGATATGACTTCAAGCGTATTACGACTTCTGAGATTGCAGATCATCTTTTGAATGTATGTGCACAAGAGGGAATCGAAGCGGAAAAAGACGCTTTGCAATATATTGCTGCAATTGCAGATGGCGGTATGCGTGATGCCTTGAGTATATTGGACCAATGTCATGCTTATTACATGCATGATAGTATTACTTTAGCTAAGGTACGTGATGTTTTGGGAGCTGTCGATACTCAGATCTTTACACAAATGACAGATGCCTTAGTTCAGCAGAATGCGGGAGCTTTACTTCAAACGGTAGATCAAGTGTTTGCAGAAGGCCGTGATGCGCTGCAGTTTATTACTGCTTGGAATGGATACCTTCGCAATGTTTTGGTCAGTCGAGTACTGGCGGATAAAGGCAATGATTTGATTGAAGCAGATCCTGAACAATTGGAACGAATCCGAAAACAGGCACATCAGATTCCGGCAGAGCAGTTGACATATTATATTGAAGAACTGGCGAAGTTGGAAGCGAAGTTAAAAGGTGTTACACAAAAACGTGTCATTTTGGAAGTTGGCTTAATCCGATTGTTAAAGCAGGAAGAAGAGGAAAAATCGATTCGAATGGCTGCTCCGGTACGTGAGGTCGTAAGGGAAGTCGTACGGGAGATACCAGTTGAAGAGAAGTTTGTTATCAAACCGAAAGAGGAGGAGCGTAAGCCGGTTTCGGCTGCGCCGAGATCCTCTGAGAATATAGCACCTAGCGGTGGTCTTGCGAAGGTGATTGCTAAGTGGCCGGAGATTCGTAAAAAAATTTTAGTGCAGTGGCCAAGTTTTTATACGTTGAATCTAATGAGATTAGAGCCAGGTCGCGGAGATGATGAGTTGGTGCTGAAGTCGCCGAAGGCGATTTATTGTACGCAGCTTGAAATGAAAGATGGCGAAAAATTAAAGCTGATCGCCGATCAAATTCAGGAAACTACAGGGATCCAAGTGAGATTGAAAACCGTGAGTGAAGAGCGGCAGAAGGTTCACAGTGGAGATCTGAGTGATATTATGAATCAAATCCATACGGATGTAAATTGGAGGAATTAATCATGGCTAAACGTGGTGGTTTTGCCGGTATGCCCGGTAATATGAGTAATCTGATGAAGCAGGCTCAGAGAATGCAGCGTCAGATGGAAGAAATGCAGAAAGAAATGGAGACCATGGAGTTTGAAGGTACCGCTGGTGGCGAGGCAGTTAAGATCGTTGTTACCGGTAAAAAGCAGGTTGTTAATGTAGAATTGAAGCCTGAAGTTGTAGATCCCGATGATATTGAGATGCTGCAGGACCTGATCATGGCTGCTACTAACGAAGCGCTGCGCAAGATCGATGAGTATCATGATACCAAGATCAATGGTATTAGCGGCGGTGTAAATATTCCCGGAGTATTCTAATGGACTATTTTGGCAGTCCGGTTACTCGGCTGATTGAGGAGCTTTCACGTTTGCCAGGTATTGGGCGTAAAAGTGCACAACGGTTGGCCTTTCATGTGATTCGTATGCCAAAAGAAGAAGCACAGGCTTTAGCTGATGCGATTCTGTCTGCGCGTACGGAAGTTCGCTATTGTAAAGAGTGTGGCTCTTTAGCAGACGATGAGTTGTGTCCGATTTGTGCCGATGCATCTCGTGACCATTCAGTGATCATGGTAGTGGAGGATGCCCGTGATATGGCGGCCTATGAGAGAACACGGCAGTATAAAGGTGTTTATCATATATTGCAAGGTGTGATTTCGCCCCTTTCGGGAGTTAACCCTCAGGATCTTAAGATCAAGGAGCTTTTGGAACGATTGAAAGATGATGCCGTAAAAGAGATCATCATTGCGACCAATCCTACAGTAGAGGGAGAAACGACGGCCATGTATTTGAGTCGTTTGATCAAACCTTTGGGCTTGAAGGTGACGCGTATTGCTAACGGTGTTCCGGTTGGGGGAGATCTGGAATATATTGATGAAGTGACCCTTGCCAGAGCGTTGGAAGGAAGAGTACTGCTGTAACGGCTGGAATACTATAATTATGAGAATGAACCCTTCTTCAAATGGATATACTATCCACATCGGTGGATACGATATTGGTTTGAGGGAGGGTTTTTTGTGAATAAAAGAGATGAGAAAAAACAGAAAAAGCAGTTGATGAAGGTGTGGGATTACGAAGTTGGTCAACTGGCTGTGACAAAACAGGAATTAGATCGATTATATTGGAAATTGGAAGATGTGACAGATGAAAGATTGGTGGATAGTATCATCTATGAGATCAAGTCACAGGAGGCTAAATATGATTATCACTATCATAATGTGCGTGTGTTGGAGGAGCGGACAAACCTTTCAAAAGAATGTTAATTATATGTGAATTCTCATCATTTTTTTAATAATCTATGGAATATAGGAGCCTCGCGTGATATAATGACTCTAACTATCATTCTGTGGATTATGTGGAGAAATGAGGGCTAAAATGAAAAAGAAGATATGTACATTCGTGTTAATAGGAGCTGTGGTAATGGGAACAACGGGCTGTGGTTTGTTGCCAAAAGAAGAAGAATTACCAACGGCTCCTGTTTTGGTTGAAACAGAAACTGAAGAATATACAGTAGCCAGTGTGGTTCGAGGTGATGTGCGTGTTACACAGACAATTCGAACTAATTATGTAGCATCTGAATCAGAAAAATTAAGCTTTAAAACCGGCGGTGAACTCGTAGCTGATGTATATGTACAGGTTGGCGACGAAGTAAAGAAAGGCGATGTGCTGATGGAGCTGGATATTAGCGCACAGCAGGACCAACTACGTCAGCAGCAGGATCGACTGGATGATCTGTATTTGCAGTTGGAACATCTTTATGAGTCACAGGATCTGGATCTAAGTCAGGCTGAACTGGAGAATGAAAAAGCAGCAGCAAACGGTGTGACAGATTGGACCTCGCAGGTCGATACGATCTTAGAGGATTATGCCGATCAGGCACAGAGTATCAAAAACTCTATCACGCTGGCTGAGATGCGATTGAGTGAACTGCAAAAGGCGATCGAAGACAGACAGATCATTGCTTCCTTTGATGGTTTAATTACCGATATGTATGATTTTCAGGATGGTGAGCGCGCAGTAAAGGGAAAAAATGTAGTGACATTATCTAATATGAGTGCTGCGTTATTTGAAGTATATTCTGAAAATGGTGATTTATTGAAGAGCGGTGAAACCTATATTTTGGAATCCGGTGACAAAGAATATGAAGTGATCGCACATTATGCGGAGGAACTGGATCTGGCGAATGTAAAAGAAGGACATGTATACTTGAGTCTAGTGATTGCAGATCCAAGTCTGGAACAGGGAGCATCGGGAACAGTACATTTGACGGTGGAAGAAAGCTTAGGTACATTGTGGGTACCGGCCGATGCTGTTCGTGAAATGCGGGATAAACATATTGTATATTGTTTAGATGAAAAAGGATTCCGTGAGATGCGAGAAGTTGAAATCGGTATCGATAATGGAAAGATTATTGAAATTATCAGCGGACTAGAAGAAAACGAAATGGTAATTTTAGATTAAGGAAAAGGGGACAGGATCAAATGAGAAGTATGAAAAAAAGTATGATCTTGATCATGGCATCCATGCTGATGATAAGTGGATGCAGTAGTAGCGGCCAAGAAGATACGATGCAGCCTGCCCTTTTGTCACCGGTAGGCGCAGAAGCAGAGAATACGATTGAAGTGTCGCGAATGGATCTATATAATGCCAAATATTTGGAAGCCTCTGTGGTGCCGGAAGTAGAAGAACTTTACTTTTTAATGGATGGCGAAGTATTATCCATTGAGGTAGTGGAGGGACAGGAAGTAAAGCAGGGTGACGTGCTGGTGACACTGAGTCAGGAAACCTTGTTGGATAATATTTCAAATTTACAGGAAGACATTTCTCATGCTGAGAATACATATAGTCTGCGTTTGGCACAGGCTGATTTGTCGGTTCAAATTGAAGAGACTAAGTTGGAAAAGCTGCAGGCAGAGTATGATGAGCAGGAAAGATTAAAAGCCGAGGAAGAGGCACGAAAAAAAGCCGAAGAGGAAGCTAAGAAAAAAGCCGAGGAAGAGGCTAATAAGAAAGCTGAAGAAGAGGCGGCTAAAAAGGAACAGGAGAACTCCAGCAGTATCGAAAACTCTGGCAACACCGAGAACTCTGGCAACACCGAGAATTCCGGCAACACCGAGAATTCCGGCAACACTGAAAATTCCGGTAACACCGAGAACTCTGGTAACATCGAGAATTCCGGTAATACTGAGAATTCCGGTAACATCGAGAACTCTGGTAATACTGAGAACTCCGGCAACACCGAAAATTCCGGCAGCACCGAGAACTCTGGCAACACCGAGAACTCTGGCAATACCGAGAATTCCGGTAACACTGAGAACTCTGGCAGTACCGAGAATTCCGGTAACACTGAGAATTCCGATAGTTTGAAGCCTGGAAAGCAGGATCCAGACAAGAAAAAGGTAACTTTATTTGATCTTCAGGAAGCAAAGCTTTCGGTAGAGGCTGCAGAACTGGCTTATTCTCAGCTATACGATCAGTATGTGCAGGAAATGGCACAAATGCAAAATGAATTGCAGTCATTGATGAATAAAGTTGGTGAGGACACCATGGTGGCCCCCTTTGACGGTCGCGTGGTTGAGATCAACTACAGTGTTGGCCAATATGTGCAGGAATACGATGTAGTGATCATGATCGTAAACGAAGACGTTAAAATGCTGCGAGGTGAAAAATATTATAATGATGCTCTGCAATTAACAGAACACCTAGATGTTATTTTGGATGGCGAGGTGTATGAGGTAACATATGTTCCTTATGACGAAGATGAATATTTGCGTGGTATCATGAATGGTCAGTCATTACCCACTTGGTTTACTTTTGATTGTCCGGAAGACATCACCTTTGGCGATAGCGGAATGATTCGTGTATATAATTACTTCAGCACCAATGCCCTCGTGGTACCCAGTTCCTGTATTATGAGTGATGATCTGGGCGAGTATGTATATAAAGCGGAAGAAGGTCAAAGAACAAAAACCTATGTAACAGTGGGAATTGAAACAAAGAGCTTTACAGAAATTCTGGATGGACTGGAAGAGGGAGATGAAGTATATGGCATCGAATAATTTGAAAAGATGGTTGGTGGCTGTGTTAACAGGAACCATGATGCTGGGCATCGCAGGTTGCTCTACTTCATTAGAACATAGTAGCTCATCTGAATATTTAAAGCCGGAAGATGCAGTTAATATTGCTAAGACAAGTGGTTTTGAAACAACAGAGGTAATCGAAGGCAGTTTTGAGCTGACATATCAGACAGATGCTTATGTAACCTATACCCAAATGCAGAGTCTACACTGGGAAAATTCTCAGGATCGTTATGAAGAAATTTTGGTATCGGTTGGAGATACTGTTAAGAAAGGTGATGTAATTGCTACTTTCGAGGGCAGTTCCAGTATGGAAGCTGATGTACTTGAAAGAACGCTGGCAGTGGAAGAAGCGCAAACAGCATTAAATAAAACCATTAAAAACTATGAAAATTCCATAGCAAACAAAAAGAAGAGTCTGGAAACATTGACTGGCTATGATTATCAGATTGCCGATTTGGAACTGCAAAAGCTGGAAAGCGAATATGCACAGCGGTTGGCAGAATCCGAGTATCAGATTGCTAAGCTGCAGGAATCTTTGAGTGAACAGGTGGAGAAGAAGAATAATCGTCAGCTTTTAGCTCCCTTTGATGGACGGATCGAGATGGTAAGTCGTGAGTTTGTAAAGGGAAATAAGGTGAATACCGGCTCTCCCATTGTTATAATCAGCGACTTAGATAGCCAAGCGATGGCCTTTAGAAATAGTAATAATGCCGACGATGTATCCTATTTGAGCGAAGTTACATTGAAAGATCGTGTAACCGGTGATGTTTATACCGGTAAGATCGTAAGTTGCCCCAATGTAACAGGTAAAAGTGGTGGAGATGTAATTATTGAGTTAGATGAGGAGTTGCCAGAGGGGCGTGAAGACGTATATTTTAAAGTCGATGGATGCATTCTTCAAAAAGATAGTGTTGTTATGGTAAATCAGAAGGCATTGGAAAAAGAAGGCAACAGCTACTATGTATATGTTCTAAATGAAAATGGTGCTAGATATAAAACATACGTAACCATTGGAAAAACCGATACCAACGGAAATACCACGATTATCGAAGGTTTGCTTCCGGGGCAGCAGGTTGTTGTGGATTAAAGGGAGGTGAGACCATGTTAGCATTTGTAAAAAATAAAATATTGAGTAAAAAATGGATGGTCATCAGCCTCTTGATCGGTAATATATTGCTGATCAGTATTGCAGCCTGTAGTCCAATGTATTCAGATGCAGTATTGCAGAGAATGTTGAACAAGAATATGGTGACTTTGCTGGAGACTACAGGAAAGTATCCTGGTCTCATCGAAATCAGGAGCAATTATGACCATGGTGTAAAAAATAAGGGTTATGATAAAGTAGAAGCAACCGCTGCGTTAGCCGCAGAGTTGGCTGCTGAAGAAATTGTTCCTGTGGCCGATACAGTTACCATTTACTATAAGTCGGGTATTGCAGCAACGCACGAAGCAGTGAGCGGTCGATATGACGATACCTTCAATCTGCGTTTGGAAGCAGCGGGAAATTTAGAGAATCATATTACCCTACTGGATGGTGAGCTGCCCAAAGTAAGAAGCGGTGAGCCCGTGTTGGAAGCCATTGTAAGTGAAAAAACCATGGTGGAATCCAATTTGTTTGTGGGAGAAGTTTTAACGCTGGAGCGTTTGACAGATGGAAAGGGAGGTAAGCCCTATCAGGTTGTCATTACCGGTGTGTTTACGCCGGCTGATTCGGAAGATCCCTATTGGGTAACGAATCCTAATCGCTTGTCTAACTATATGTATGTGAACCAAGAAGATTTTGTTGCCAAAATGGTAGCGGATGAAGCAAAAAGACAGGATTTCGGCCGTGTGGATTACATTATTATGGACTACCAGCAGATCAAAGGTACCCAGGTGTATGATTTGCTGGAAACGTTGGACGATTACGGTGAGGATCTCTCAGACGATAATTATAAAATCACAGCTTACGAAATGCTGGATGAATACTTGATTCGAGCTAACCAACTGGATATCACCCTGTTGGTACTGCAGGTTCCTACCTTCATGATGTTGGCAGCCTTCATCTTGATGGTATCCGGTCAGATGCTGGGAATGGAACAAAACGAGATCTCGGTGATCAAAAGTCGAGGTGCTTCTAAAAAACAGATTTTGACCATCTATTTACTGCAAAGCACATTGATCGCAGTGGTATCATTTGTGATCGCAATGCCTTTGTCGTATATGATCTGTCAGGTGGTTGGTTCTGCTAACTCTTTCTTGGAATTTGTATCCAGAAAATCATTGCCCGCTCGCTTTGCGCCTCCTGTATGGTTTTTTGGCGTTGGCGCAGTAGTGCTTTCCATTATGACCATGGTATTGCCTGCGGTAAAATATTCCAAGGTGGGTATTGTCGATCATAAACGAAGCAGACATAAACAGAAAAAGCCGTTATGGCAGACCCTGTTTTTGGATATCGTACTTTTGGGTGTGTCTGGTTATGGCTTGTATTCTTATCATAATCAGGCTGAATTTATGGCGAGTCGTCTGGAGAACGGTGCAGCTCTGGATCCGCTTCTGTACTTGTGCAGTGCAATGTTCATTTTGGGTGCGGCCCTGTTTGTAACTCGTATATTCCCCCTGCTGATCAAGTTGATCTTCTCTGTTTTCAAAAAGGCTTGGTCGCCTGCTATGTATGCCTCATTCCTGCGCATGCTGCGCAGCCGCAGTAATCAGAACTTTATTATGATCTTTCTGATTCTAACCATGGCACTGGGTATCTTTAGTGCAGAAACGGCTCACACCATTAACTCCAATGCAGAGGATGAGATCCGACATGCAAATGGTGCCGATCTGGTAGTAGCAGAAAGTTGGAGTACGATGAAATATGGCAGTACAGGTTCTGAAACAGAGGTAGTCAGCACCGAACCGGACTTTTATAAATATGTAGAACTGCAGGATGATGCAGCGATAACGAAGGTGCTGCGTCGGCCTGGTATTAAAGTGAGCGGCAAAAAGGATGTAGAAGCTTCCTTAATGGCTATTAACACTCAGGAATTCGGACAAATTGCCAATATGAAAGATGGACTGCTGTCGGATCACTGGTATCACTATTTGAATGCAATGTCGCAGGATGCACGAGGCGTGCTGGTATCCACCAGTTTCCGCGATGAAATGGGCTACAAACTGGGTGATGTAATCAGTTTCCGTCAGGCAAAGGGTGAAAGTTATTTTGGTGTAATCTATGGCTTCGTAGATTATTGGCCCGGCATGGTTTCTCCCTCCGCTGGTGAAGAGGGTATTTCCTACTTCATCATTGCCAATCTGGCACAGATCCAGGCGAAGTGGGGTATTCAGCCCTACGAGATCTGGATGAAAAACTTGAATGGTTCTTCACAATACATTTATGACTTTGCTGAGAAGCATGGTCTGGCTTTTGAAACATTTATTGATACCAATGCCGACATCATCGAACTTAAAAACGATCCGGTTTTCCAGGCTACCAATGGTGTTTTAACGGTAAGCTTTATTGTTATTCTTGTACTGTGTAGCGTGGGCTTTTTGATTTATTGGATCTTGTCGATTCAGTCCAGAGCGTTGCAGTTTGGTATTTTCCGAGCCATGGGTATGACCATGGGTGAAGTGCTGGGTATGCTGTTCAATGAGCAGATCTTCATTTCCGGTATTTCGATTGCATCCGGTATAGTAATTGGTAAAGTATCGTCGCAGTTGTTTGTACCCATGATTCAGGCTGTATTCAGCGGTGGCAATGAACTGATTCCTTTGGAGATCCAAACCGCGATCGGTGATACCATCAAACTGTACATAGTGGTAGCAGTGGTAATGATCGTCTGCATGGTAATTTTGGGATGGATCATTAAGAAGATCAAGATCGCACAGGCTTTGAAGCTTGGGGAGGACTAAGATGGAAGAGAATATGATCGTAGTAAAAGACGTTTCCCGTGGCTTTGAAGTGGGTGGTGACCAACTATTCTGGGCCTTGAAGCATATTAATATGGAGATCCCTCGAGGTCATCTAACGATTTTGCGAGGCCGTTCCGGTTCCGGTAAAACAACGCTGATGAACATTTTAAGTGCTCTAGACCTACCCACAGAGGGTACGGTATTTTTGGGAGAGAATGAACTGCCAACCCTATCGGAAAAGGCCAGAACCATGCTGCGCCGTAAGGAAGTGGGCTATATTTTCCAGTCAGTTGCGCTGATCCCCATGATGACGGCTTATGAAAATGTGGAGTTTAGCTTGCGTTTGGCCGGATACAAGGGTGATTGGAAAGCTCGTGTGGAAGAATGTCTCCACATGGTAGGTTTGGGCAATCGTATGCATCACATGCCTCAAGAGCTTTCCGGTGGTGAGCAGCAGCGTGTATCGATCGCTCGTGCGATTGCGCATAAACCGGCGGTACTCTTCGCGGATGAGCCTACTGCGGAACTGGATACCAACACCGGTTTGCAGGTGGTAAAGATCTTTAAAGAACTATGCCATAATGAGGGCGTAACAATCATAATGACAACCCACGATACAGGTCTGATGGAAATCGGTGACCGAGTTTATGAGTTAGAGGATGGTGAAGTCGTTGGCTGAATACATGATCGAGTGTGAAAACCTTGTTAAGATCTATAAAACCGAGGATATCGAGGTACTAGCGCTGCAGGGTTTGGAATTAACCGTAGAAAAAGGCGAGCTGATGGCCATCATCGGTAACTCCGGCAGTGGTAAATCCACCTTCCTGAACATGATCGGTGGTTTGGACCGACCTTCTGCTGGTCGTCTGATCGTAGACGGCAAGAATCTGTTCAAAATGACAGAAGCCGAGTTGGTAGCTTACAAGCGCGATACTGTAGGTTTCGTATGGCAGAATAATGCTCGAAACCTGATGCCCTATCTGACTGCTGTGGAAAATGTGCAGATGCCTATGATGTTCAGCAATCAAAAGCGTCAAAAGGAAAGAGCCCTCGAACTGTTGGAACTGGTGGGTATGAGCCATCGAAAGAACAGTAAGTTAAACATGCTGTCCGGTGGTGAGCAGCAGCGTATTGCCATTGCCATTGCATTGGCTAACAATCCTAAACTGCTGTTGGCAGATGAACCTACCGGAAGCGTAGACGTAAGAACCAGTAACTACTTGCTGGATATTTTCCGTAAGCTAAACGAAGAGCTGGGTCTTACCATTGTCATCGTAACCCACGACCGATTGCTTGCTAAGAAGGTAAATCGTGTCGTTTCCATCAGAGATGGAAAAACCTCCAGCGAAATGATCATGCGCCAAAGCTATCGTGAACAGATGAGTCATCTGGGCGGCTTGGCTGATGATGTCATGACGCAAGAAGAGTTCACCGTACTGGACCGTGCCGGTCGTCTTCAGATTCCGGCTCAAATGCTTCAGGAAATCGGTGCTAAGGGTAATAAGGTTAAGCTGGAAGTGGTGGATGGTCGTATTGTGATCGCCGCTCAGGAAGAACCGAAAGAAACCGAAGAATAAAAATAAACTCCGAATCATAAGATGGACTAGGCTTATGATTCGGAGTTTTTTTATGAATACAAGATGGATCGTAGAACTTATGATATTAGTATTAGGGTTTTCTGTAGTCATGGTCGTATGGCCCGGCCTGCGGCGTTTTCTTTTAGGATTTTTTCGTAATGCCGCTGTAGGCTTGGTTTTACTGTGGGCGGTCGGAAGTATATTCGGTTTGCAATTTCAAGTAGGCCTCAATCCATTCACCGCCGCAACCTGCGGCTTCCTCGGCCTCCCCGGCACTGCCTTCTTACTCATACTTAAGGGATTTATATTATGATGATAAAAAGAAAGAGGCGAGTGTTAGAGAAAAAGGTGAAGAAGAAAGTACGGAAAAGGAGGCCCATTGAGCGCACATACCACTGTAGTGCCGAAATGGGCCTCCTTTTATGAAATTATTCGTCTACTTTTTCTTCTCTAATGCGAGCAACACTCACGATCTTGGTATCCTTATCCAGACCCATCAGCTTCACACCGGAGGTAACACGGCCGATCTCGCTGATATCCTGAACACGCAGGCGGATAATAATACCGCCATTGGTGATCAGCATCAGGTCCTGATCTTTGGTCATTACTTTGAAGCTTACAACTTCGCCGGTTTTAGCAGTCAAGCGGTAGTACAGGCTACCCTTACCGCCGCGCTTCTGAACCGAGAACTCGGTCAGTGCAGTACGTTTACCCATACCGGTTTCGGTTACAGCCAACACGGAGTCACCCTGAGAGGCCAACTGCATACCAATTACCTCATCTCCGGCGGCTAGGGTAATACCCTTAACACCCATGGAGCTGCGGCCAGTGGTGCGTACATCGGACTCGGTGAAGCGGATCATCTGACCGCCGCGAGTCGCCATCAGCACATCATCTTTACCATTGGAACGCTTAACTTCGATCAGTTCATCGCCTTCCTGCAGGGAGATCGCCACCAGACCATTGGTGCGAATATTGCCATACTCAGCAAGGTCTGTCTTCTTAATGGTACCACCCTTGGTGGCCATCAGCAGGTAACCCTTATCGCGGCTTTCCTTCATCTGGATCACGGCGCTTACTTGCTCACCGCCACTCAGGGACAGCAGATTCACAATGGCAGTACCACGAGCGGTACGACCTGCTTCGGGAATCTCGTAAGCCTTCATGCGGTACACGCGGCCGCGATTGGTAAAGAACAACAGGTAGTCGTGGGAAGAAGCAATAAACAACTGTTTTACATAGTCTTCTTCACGAGTCTCGATGCCCTTGATGCCCTTGCCGCCACGATTCTGGCTGTGATACATATCCAGAGAGGTGCGTTTGATATAACCCAGGTTGGTCATGGTGATTACGCACTGCTCGTTTTTGATCAGATCTTCCAGATTGATCTCGCCATCCTCATAAGTAATGTAGGTGCGGCGGGAATCGGCATATTTAGCCTTCAATACCAGCAGCTCTTCCTTGATTACACTATACAGGATGTTTTCGTTACCCAGAATAGCAAGGTACTCAGCGATCTTTTCTTCCAGTTCGTCGTATTCGTTCTGCAGACGCTCACGCTCCAAACCGGTCAAAGCACGCAGACGCATATCTACGATAGCCTGTGCCTGAGCATCGGTAAAGTCGAAACGGGCGATCAGGTTGGCCTTAGCTTCGGCTACATTTGCGGAAGCGCGGATGATAGAGATGATCTCATCAATATAATCCAGTGCCTTCAGCAAGCCTTCCAAAATATGAGCACGGGCCTGAGCTTTGTCCAGATCGTACTGGGTACGACGGGTCACAACCTCTTTCTGATGATCCAGATACAGTTCCAGCATTTGTTTCAGATTCAGCACCTTGGGCTCATTCTTAACCAGAGCCAGCATATTAATGCTGAAGGTATCCTGCAGAGGAGTGTTCTTATAAAGCTGATTGATGATCAGACGAGCATTGGCATCGCGCTTCAAATCGATTACGATGCGCATACCGTTACGGTCAGATTCATCACGCAGATCGGAGATGCCCTCGATCTTTTTATCTTTAACCAGATCAGCAATACGCTCAACCAAGCGAGCTTTGTTAACCTGATAGGGAATCTCGGAAACAACGATGCGCTGGCGATGGCCGGCGATCTCTTCCACTTCCATATTAGCTCGTACCACAGCACGGCCACGGCCGGTGCGGTAAGCCTGTTCAATATCGCGCACACCGTAGATGGTAGCGCCGGTGGGGAAGTCAGGACCCTTTACGATCTCGATGAGTTCATCGATGGTGGTATCGCGATCTTCCAGAATATGATTATCGATAATCTTGGCAACCGCATCGATCACCTCGCCCAGATTGTGGGGAGGAATGCTGGTAGCCATACCTACTGCGATACCGCCGGTACCGTTTACCAACAGGTTGGGGAAACGGGCGGGCATAACAGCAGGCTCCTTCAAGGAACCATCGAAGTTAGGAACAAAGTCAACAGTATTTTTGTTGATATCGGCCATTAACTCCATGGAGATCTTGCTCATACGAGCCTCGGTGTAACGCATTGCAGCGGCACCGTCACCATCCACAGAACCAAAGTTACCGTGTCCATCCACCAGCATATAGCGGGTGGAGAAGTCCTGAGCCAAACGTACCATGGCATCGTAAATAGAACTGTCACCGTGGGGATGGTATTTACCCATGGTATCGCCCACGATACGGGCCGACTTACGGTAGGGCTTGTCCGGAGCCAGATTCAGTTCGCTCATGGCGTACATGATACGACGCTGAACGGGCTTCAAACCATCGCGTACATCCGGCAGGGCACGGGCCACGATTACGCTCATGGCATAGTCGATATAGCTATCGCGCATCATTTTTTCGAGGTTAACGACCTCGATCTTATCATGCTGCGGATTCATAATTTCAGCCATTTAAATTCTCCTTTTAAGCGTCGATATTTTGAGCAAACTTAGCGTGGGTCTCAATAAACTCACGGCGGGGTTCAACCTTATCACCCATCAGCATGGTGAAGATCTCATCAGCGGCCGCTGCATCTTCCTTCTCCACGCGCAACAGGATACGGTTAGCCGGATCCATGGTGGTCTCCCACAGCTGGCTGGCATCCATCTCACCCAGACCTTTGTAACGCTGTACATCAATGTTGGAATCGTTGCCCAGCTTCTCCAGCAGGGGCGCCAGATCCTCCTCATGATACAGATAGTGGATCTCCTTCTTGTTCTTCTCCACGCGGAACAGCGGAGGCTGTGCAATATACACCTTGCCCTCATCGATCAGCTGGGGCATAAAGCGGTAGAAGAAGGTCAGCATCAGCGTACGGATATGAGCACCGTCAACGTCCGCATCGGTCATGATAATGATCTTATGATAACGCAGTTTGTTAATATCGAAATCATCCTGAATACCGGTACCAAAGGCGGTGATCATGGCGCGGATTTCGGCATTACCCAAAATACGGTCCAGTCTAGCCTTTTCCACGTTCAGGATCTTGCCGCGCAGCGGCAAAATAGCTTGTGTCTGTCTGGTACGGGCACTCTTGGCAGAACCACCTGCAGAGTCACCCTCTACAATGTAAATCTCGCAGTTCTTAGGGTCGCGGTCAGAACAGTCCGCCAGTTTGCCAGGCAAACTGGTACTTTCCAGCGCGGTCTTGCGGCGAGTCAGGTCACGGGCCTTGCGAGCGGCATCACGGGCTCTTGCGGCCATGATAGCCTTGTTGAGGATTGCCTTTGCGATGGTGGGATTCTGTTCCAGGAAGAAAGTAAGTCCATCGGTTACAACAGCGGCTACCGCTCCGCGGGCTTCGCTGTTACCCAGCTTCTGTTTAGTCTGACCTTCAAACTGAGGGTCACCTAACTTAACACTGATAACACAGGCCAGACCTTCACGCACATCGTCGCCGGACAGGTTCTTCTCGTTTTCCTTTAGAATGTTGTTCTTACGGGCGTAATCGTTCAGTACCTGGGTGTAAGCGGCGCGGAAACCTACCAGATGGGTACCGCCTTCGGGGGTATGAACGTTGTTAACAAAGGTGAAGGTATTGTCGTTATAGCTATCGTTGTGCTGCAGTGCAACCTCAACATATACGCCATCTTTCATGCCTTCTGCGTACATGATCTTATCGTAGAGGGCATCTTTATTCTGGTTAGAATAAGCTACGAATTCGCGGATACCGCCTTCGTAGTGGAATTTCTTTTTCTGTTCGCGGCCTTCGCGCAGATCCTGCAGGGTAATGTTCAGACCCTTGGTCAGGAAAGCGGTTTCACGCAGACGGGTCACCAGGGTGTCGAAGTCGTAGTTGACTTCTTCGAAAATGGTGTCGTCGGCCAGGAAGGTCACGTGGGTACCGGTCTTATTGGTATCACCAATTACGGTCAGAGGCTGAACGGTTTTGCCACGTTCAAAGATGATCTCGTGGATCTTACCGCCGCTGTGAACCTGTACCTTAACCCAATTGGACAGGGCATTTACAACAGAGGCGCCTACGCCGTGCAGACCGCCGGATACTTTGTATCCGCCGCCGCCGAATTTACCGCCGGCATGCAGAATGGTGTAAACAACTTCTACACCGGAAATGCCCTTCTGGGGCTGAATATCAACAGGGATACCACGGCCGTTATCGGTAACGGTAATAGAATTATCGGGATTAATAGTAACAGTAATTTTGTTGCAGTAGCCGGCAAGGGCCTCATCTACCGCGTTGTCTACGATCTCATATACCAGGTGGTGCAGACCGCGGGCCGAGGTGCTGCCGATATACATACCGGGACGACGGCGTACAGCTTCCAAACCTTCCAGGATCTGGATCTGGCTTGCGGTATACTCGCCGGAAACGGTAATGTCGTTCTGGACGGGCTGACTTTCGCTGTGATAGTCGGAAGTCTCGGCTTTTTCAGCCTTCTTTGCAGGGTCGGCAGCCAATAAAATGTCGCGGGCCTGCTGATCCTGTGCGTCTAAACCAAGGTCCATCTGGTTTGCTGTTTCTTTCTTTTTGCTCAATGAATAAACCTCCCATTACGTCTGGTCAGGGCGCACATTTTTACGTTAAAACTCATGCTCGATACGCCTGCTGAACCTAAGCAATCAGATACTTCTAGTAACCTCATAATTATACCACAAAACCCGCATAAACACAAGAAAAAACGGCATTTTTAAGAAGAAGAAAATGCCGTTTTTTGAGCTGATTTTATGATAAAATTTAGGTGTTTTGGCGATGAAAAATATGCATTCTGGCGGCGAACATAAAGGGGTGAAGAGCGGACATAGGGCGAATAAAAAAAGTCCTGCGATCGAACAAACGCAGGACTTTGAAAACTGTTGTTTTATTCCAAATGTTCCAAAGAAATAAAGCTATGACCATGACCATACACACCGGTTACCATGGTGATCGTAAAGAATGCATGCGGATCAGCGTCCTTTACAATACGCTTCAAAGGCGCCAACTGGGTCTTGGCGATTACACAATACAGCACATAACGATCTTCGCCGCTGTAGGCGCCATAACCCTTGGTAACGGTAACGCCACGGGCAATGCCGGCCATCAAACCGTCGGCAACCTCTTTAGGCTTGTTGGTAATGATGGTAATAGCACGACGATGATCTACACCATCGATCACATAGGAATTAGCCTTTGCACTGATAAACATAGCGATCAAGGTGATTACTGCTTGATCCAGACCGTAGATTAAAGAAGCGATCATAACGATTACTGCATTGATAGCTAAGCCGGTGGTGGCCATATTAATGGAGAAATACTTATGAATAACTTTTGCTATAATGTCGCTGCCGCCTGTGGAAGCACCGCTGCGATAGATGATGCCTAAGCCCAAACCGGTGAGGATCGGACCTAAGCCGACGGAGGTAAGAAGACTATCGTATGGAATGGAAATGCCCCTAAACACTTCCAACGCCAAGGAGAAAATACCCATGCCCATTAAACTGTATAAGAAGAATTTTTTGCTCACAAACTTCCAACCAATCAAAAACAGCGGAATGTTAAGAGCAATTACCATCACTGAAATCGGTAGGCCGAACTGATAATTGATCAGCTGGGCAAAACCGGTTACACCACCGCTAAGCAGTTTAGCATTGATATAAAACAGGTTCATACCCAAAGAGTAGATTAAGCTGCCTGCGATCACCATGAGGACCACGCGGCCATGAGTTTTAATAAAATCTTTTGTGGATGATTTCATAATAGAATATTCCTCCCGATTATGAATGGCATGAATAAAAAAGGCTTTTTCGATATTTCTGCCTGCTTGGCAGGCAAAAAGACGCACACAAAAGCTAGTCTTTAGACTTCATTAGTTTACCATATTTGCCTAAAAAAATAAAGAAGTTTGCAGGACTTTACGCGAAATTTTCGCTGTGATTTTTGTCATAGTTAGTTAGTTTTCTATTTACTACAAGCCATCGTGGTGGTATAATGGAGAATATATCTATAACGAGAGAGAGGACAATGTACATGCAGATTGCAGAAATTCAAGCACTCACACAGAAGATTAAAGAGAATATGGAGAAAGTTGTAGTAGGTAAGTCAGAGAAGATCGAGCTGATTCTGGCAGCCCTGCTGGCAAAAGGACATGTATTATTGGAAGACGTACCCGGAACCGGTAAAACCGTACTGGCTAAGTCATTAGCGAAATCTTTAGATACTACTTTTAAGCGAATTCAGTTTACTCCCGACCTGTTGCCCTCTGACTTGATCGGTATCAACTATTATAATCAGAAAGAAAGCGAATTCGTATTCCGCGAGGGCGCTTTGTTTACCAATGTGCTGTTGGCCGATGAGATCAACCGTGCCACTCCCAGAACCCAGTCCAGTTTGTTGGAGAGTATGGAAGAAAAGCAGATCACTGTTGATGGTACCACTTATCAGCTGGAGAAGCCCTTCTTTGTAATCGCTACCGAGAACCCGGTAGAGACTCAGGGTACCTTCCCGCTGCCGGAGGCACAGCTTGACCGTTTTCTGATCCAGCTGTCCATGGGTTATACCGATAAGGCTGATTCCATCGAGATCCTGCGCCGCTTTGTAAATGAGATCCCCGCCGAGAAGGTAGAGCCCGTTTGCACTCGTGAGCAGCTGCTGGATATGCAGGAGAGCGTAAAGCAGGTTACGATTCATCCTGATATTGCTGCTTACAGCGTTGATATCGTTGAAATGACCAGAAAGATGGAAGGCGTACAGCTGGGTGTTAGCCCTCGAGGTAACCTGGCTCTGCTGAAGGCAGCTCAGGCGCTGGCCGCTATTAACGGCCGCAGCTATGTGATTCCGGATGATATTAAAGATCTGGCCGTACCGGTATTGGGCCACAGAATTATTCTGCGCGGCAGCCAGAGAAATAAATCCACTCAGATCGTCAACCTGATCCAGGATATTCTGGAATCGGTCGAGGTTCCCACCGAGGATTGGAAGAACGTTAAACAGGAAGGATGATGATCCATGCCTGTATTAATTGTACTGATCGTTATCGGCCTGCTGCTGTGGGCGCAGAAGGTCGTGTATCATCATTTTTGGAGTAAAAAGCTGACGGCACAGGTGAAGATCCGCGATAGCTATATGTTCGAAGGAAATGAGACCGAGATCACCGAGGTCATGACCAACGACAAGTTTTTGCCGCTGCCCTGGGTGCATCTGAAGTTTCAGATCTTGCGTAACGGTAAAACAGCCGAGATTTTTCGCAGTGACGTTTTTAATATTTTGTTCCATCAGCAGATTACCCGTAAGAGCAAGCTTGAACTGAAGCGCCGCGGCGTATATCAGATCAATAAGTTGGATCTGCTGAGCTATGACATGTTCATTACCAAAAAGTTTGTAAAGGTGATGGACAATGAGGCTCAGATCACGGTGTATCCTGCCACGGTGGAAAAGGAAGTGTTTGATGTTCCCTATGAAAAGATCATGGGTAATATGGCCACCAAACGCTATACTATCGAAGATCCCTTCTTGTTTAAAGGAATCCGTGACTATCAGGAGCACGATAGTTTTAAAGATATTAACTTCATGGCATCGGCTAAAGCAGGAAAATGGCTGGTCAATACCCATGAGTTTACTTTGGATCAGACCGTGCGTTTGATTCTTCTTACCGACAATGCCACCAACTACTACGATGAAAATCTGTATGAGTCGGGTCTGCGTTTGGCGGCAGCTATGCTGAGTCGTTTTGAACGCGACGGCGTACCCTGTAGTTTTATGTGTAACGGTCTGGATAGTTTGGATAAGAAAGAACTGTCCATCGAGGCCGGCTGCAGTGAGAACCATATTGACACTGTGTTGGAAAATATGGCGCGTCTGGAGCTGGATGCACGCGGCAGCCGCGGCAGCGATATCGTGGATGCTTTGCAGGAGAAACGGCAGGCCGAGGATTATTACGTGATCATTGCGCCTTATTATGGTAAGGATCTGATCGAAGCTTATAATAATCTGCATAGCTATACTACATCTTGTACCTGGATCTGTCCTATTTCCGGTTTTGGTTTTGAGCAGCTGGAACAGCATATTCAGGACATGGATAAAACCATAGAAGACTTCCACTTCTATAAGGTCTGAGAGGAGGGATACTATGGCATATAATTATGTTTCCGACGGTCGCTTGGGCGATAAGGAGTATTACAAAAAGCCTAAGTACCCCGTCGTAATTGAAGCACTAAAAGTATTTTTGCTGGTAAGTGGTATTGTACCGATCATGTTGTACGCCGGATATGAACTGGCAGATGGCACCTACGCTCATGCGTGGTATGCGATTGGATATTTGCTCATGCCGTGGCTATCTACTTATGTGCGCAGATGCATTCCCAGTGTGATCTTATATTTTGTGCTGCATCTGGTGATGGGAGCATGGGTCCTGCTATCGCCCCATTTGATCCTGACCTGTTTTGGTGTGATCTATTGGCTCATACTGACGGTCTATGGCGTGGTTCGTCAAATGTCGAAACAGAGTGAGCGTGAGCTTTCTATGCCCATGCTGCTGCTGGTTTTAGTAGGCATGATCTGTGTTTATATTGTGGCAGTGGACCATAATTACATGGCATTTACGCCTGTACTGATGAGTCTGGCTATTTTGTATGGCATTATGTTCCTGTATTATCAGCATTGGATCGGAGTACATGATGCGCTGAAGAGTCTTGATAAAGAAGGTAATTTCTCGGTGCGCCGTGTAATTAGCTTCAATAACAAGATGTTTTTGGGCTACTTGGGTATTGTGGTTGTATTATTTGCTGTATTGTATGTGGCAGGTATGGATGATCTGATCAATTACCTGACGGCCATGATGATCATGTTTATTCGCAGAGTGAGTCGATTGCTCAGTGAAGCAGATACCTCGGAAGGATACATCGAAGAAGAGGCACCGCCGGCAGAACAGGAAGGTGTTTCACCTGAAATGGCTATGGTACCGGGTGAGACCGCTCCTATTTGGTTGATTTTGGAATTCATTCTGGAAGTTGTATTCTTTGCTGTTGTGATTGGTTTTATTGCATATTGCTGCTATAGCGCATTTAAGCGTTTCAGCGAGGTGCATAAGTATCAGGAACAGGATTACGAGGAAACAAAGGTGTTTTATAAGGCTGCGCCCAAGCAGAAAAAGCAAAGACGCAGTTTAAAGGACATGTTTGATAACAGTCCGGAAAATAAGATCCGCCGTGCCTACTATAAGAAGGTACGAGGACATATGGGTAAGAAAGTACACCCATATGAAACTCCCATCGAGGTAGCGGAGACGCTGCCGGATGTACGGGAGTTGGTGCAGGCATACGATGAAGCACGGTATGCCCACAAAGGAGGAAGTCATGAATAAGAATCAAGAAATCGCACAGCGAATGTATGGCATTCGTGAAGACTGCGAATTTACCCAGCAGCAGGTAGCTGATCGTTTGGGGATGTCACTGGAAACCTACCAGATGTATGAGGCAGGAGAAAAAGAACTTCAGGTAAGTGTCATGCATGAGTTCTGCAATATGATGGGAATCGATTTAACAGAACTGATTACCGGTTCTTCACCGAAGCTTTCCCAGATCTCCATCGTACGCAAAGGTCAAGGTGTTGGTACGCAGCGTAATAAAGCCTACGGCTATCAAAACCTGGCATATAACTTTGCAAATCGTAAACTGGAACCCTTTATGGTTACGGTTGCTCCTAACGATTCCGATGAGATTCCGGTAAGCGTTCACTCCGGACACGAGTATCATTACTGCGTAGAGGGTCGCTTTATTATGAAGATCGACAATCATGAGTATGTGATTGAAGAAGGCGACTCCATTTACTTTGTATCCACCAGCCCTCATGGTATGAAGGCTCTGGATGGAAAGCCCGCTAAGATTTTGGTAATTATCGTTTAAGGAGAAAGTTTGCAATGCGTTTTTTAGAGAACTACTGTCGTCTGGATTTTGAATCAGATGCAGACTTTAGAGAAAACTATAAGGTGACTGCACCGGAAAAGTTCAATTACGGCTTTGACGTTGTGGATGTTTTAGCAGAAAAAGATCCTGATAAAACAGCACTGGTATGGTGTAATGATAAGGGTGAAGAAAGATTCTTCACATTTAAAGAAATTTCTGAGCTGTCAGCAAAGGCCGCCAATGCCTTTGCAAAGCTAGGTGTAAAACGCGGTGATAAGGTCTTGTTGATTTTGAAGCGCCGCTATCAGTTCTGGTACAGCATCGTTGGTCTGCATAAGCTGGGAGCTACTGCGATTCCGGCTACTAACCTGCTTACTTCTAAAGATATTGCCTATCGTATCGATGCAGCCGGTGCCAAGATGGTTCTGTGTACCGGTGTGGATGGGGATGACGATGAGGTTATTACCCATGTAGCAGAAGGTGTTGCTAAGTGTCAGCGTCCTGATGAAGTGATCAAGGGCTGTGTGCGTGGACAGCGCGAAGGTTTTGTGGATTTTGATGCATTGGTAGAAGAAGCCAGTCCGGTATTTGACCGCGAAGATTGGGATGCCAACTATGATCCTGAATTAATCAGTTTAATGTATTTTACATCCGGTACTACCGGACATCCTAAGATGGTTGCCCATGACTATAACTATCCGTTGGGCCATATTGCTACCGGTGCTTTTTGGCATCATTTGCAGCCGGAAGATCTGCATTTTACTATGTCGGAAACCGGTTGGGGCAAGGCAGCTTGGGGTAAGTTGTACGGTCAGTGGATGAGTGAGGCCGCGATCTTCGTATATGACTACGAGCATCGCTTCCCGCCTATGGAAGTGGCTAAGATGATCGAAAAATATAAGATCACAACTTTCTGTGCTCCGCCGACTGTATATCGTTTCATGATTCAGGAAGACCTGAGCGGTATCGATCTGTCTTCGCTGCGTGCATCTTATGTAGCAGGTGAGCCTTTGAATCCGGAAGTATATAACCGTTGGTATGATATTACCGGTCTTAAAATGCGTGAAGGTTTCGGACAGACTGAGACACCCGTTGCAATCTTTACCACACCCTGGATGGAACCCAAACCCGGTTCCATGGGTCGTCCTACCCCCGGTTTCGGTATTGAACTACTGGATGATGAGGGCAAACCCTGTGAAATTGGTATGGAAGGTGAAGTCTGCGTTAATATCAAAAATGGTAAACCCAATGGCCTGTTTATTGGCTATTATAAAGATGACGCTGCCAATGCACGTTCCCGTTATGATGGCTATTATCATACCGGCGATCAAGCTTGGATGGATGAAGATGGATATCTGTGGTTTGTAGGTCGTGCTGATGACGTAATCAAATCTTCCGGCTACCGCATTGGACCCTTCGAGGTGGAAAGCGCTCTGCTGGAACATCCTGCGGTTGTAGAAACGGCCATCACCGCTGTACCCGATCCGGTGCGCGGTCAGATCGTAAAAGCTACGGTTGTATTGGCAGAAGGTTACGAGGGCTCTAAAGAACTGATCAAGGAGCTGCAGGATCATGTAAAACGTGTGACTGCGCCCTATAAGTATCCTCGTATCATTGAATTTGTTAAAGAACTTCCTAAGACCATCAGCGGCAAGATCCGTCGCGTGCAGATCCGTCAGGAAGATCAGGAAAAGAAATAAAATATAACAAGAAAAAGGATAGCTAAGGCAATTTCTTGCCTCGGCGTCCTTTTTTTGCAATGGAGAGTATTACAATGGCACTCATTCAAATGGAATTTATGTCAAATAGCATTCAGCACTACACCTCCATGAACGTGCTGCTGCCGGTAGATCAGTGGAACAGCACCGAAACCGGTCCTTTTCCCACCCTGTATCTGCTTCATGGCTGGGGCGGCAACTACAGCGATTGGGTATGCAACTCTCGTATTGCCGTATGGGCTCAGCGCCGCGGTATTGCCGTGGTCATGCCCTCCGGCGATAACTCCTACTACTTAAACTACCCCGAAAGAGAAGAGTATTACGAGAAATTTATCGGTGAAGAGCTTATCGCGCTGACGCGAGGAGCTTTCCCGCTATCCACAAAACGGGAGGATACCTGGATCGCAGGTCTTTCCATGGGTGGCGGAGGTGCGATTCGCTGTGGACTTCGCTATGGCCATGTGTTTGGCAAGGCCGCCGGCCTGTCGGCCGGTCTTACCATTGGAGAGGAAGCACAAAAGGTAGGACACGGAGCTGATACTATGAAGGCCTTGGAGGATGTATTAGCTAAAAAAGATCCGCTGCCGGAGCTGTTTTTGTCCATCGGAACGGAAGATCCGCTGCTGCAGGATAACCGAACCTATCATGAATTTTTAAAACAGAAGGGCATTGCCCATGTATATGAAGAACATAGCGGCGGTCATACCTGGGAATATTGGGATGGTCATCTGCCGGATGTGCTGGATTGGCTGCAGGAGGTGTAAATCATGGCAATAATGAAAATTGATGTATATTCAAAGACCATGAACCGTACTGTAACGTTGGAAGTAATTGCGCCGGTGGAGGCTCTTAAACCCGGCGATACCATGGCAGCCTTATATCTGCTGCATGGAGTTCAGGGTAGTTTTATCAACTGGTCAACGGCAGTACATGCCTTCCGTTTGCTGGGTGTCAACAATGCAAATAGAACGAAAAAACTAGCCATTGTTATGGTATCCGGTGATAATAGTTTTTACCACAATGCACCGGATCGCAGTGCAAACTATGAGCAGTTTCTGGCAGAAGAATTGCCTCTGCTGACAAGAGCTATGCTGCCGCTGTCAGCGGCTCGTGAGGACACCTATATTGCCGGTCTTTCCATGGGCGGTTATGGGGCGCTGCGGACAGGACTTTTATATCCGCAGGTTTTCGGCTTTGCCGGAGGTCTTTCCAGTGCGTTGCTTACGCAGCGGATCGAAGATGCGGTGGATGAAAATGTGTTTTTCAGACGTCGTGAGTTTTTGAAGACAGTGTTTAGCTGTGAATTGGATGGAATTGAAAAGACCGAGCATGACGTGATGGAATTGAGTCACCGACTGTTGACGCGGATTGAGGCGCAGCGGAGGGGTGAGGAATCCGTCATAATGCCGAAGCTGTATCTGGCCTGTGGTGAGCAGGATGCCTTGCTGCCTTTGTCCCGTGAACTGCATGCGGAGTGGGATAAGCTGGGCATTGAGCACCGTTACGAGGAACATGAAGGAAATCATGAATGGGCTTTCTGGGAATGGGGTCTAGGCCGGATCCTGAAATATTTGAGTGAATAAACGGCGGAGACCGTGAAAGGAATTGATTATGGGCAAGTTTGATGGTTATTTGATCTGTACTGATTGCGACGGCACTTTGACGAATAGTCAGGGACAGCTTACCGATGAGAATGCGACGGCGATCCGTTATTTTCAGCAGGAAGGTGGTTTGTTCACCATATCGACAGGGCGGTTTCCGAAGCATGTGCTGAATTTTAAAGATAAGTTTTGGCCCAATTGCTATCAGGTGGTGGGCAATGGTACTACAATTTTTGATGCAGACACGGGTCGTGCCCTGCATGAGGTAACGCTGGAGCCACCCAGAGAAGCGCTGGAATATATTGTGAATGAGGGTTTGTGTGATTTGATCTATGTGGATCACTTGACCTATTCCGCCAACTGGATGCGGGCAGGATCGCCCATGGGAAAAACATGGGACAATCAGCGAAAGCTGACCAACGAACTGGAAGATCTGTTTAAGGATGATCCGGAGATCGAAGTGCAGGAGCCCTGGCATAAGGTGAACTTTTGCTTTACAACGCCCGAAGACTGTGTTAGAGTACAGCAAATTATGAAGGAGAAATTTCCGCAGTATCGCTTTGAGCGCAGTTGGAATACCGGTATGGAGCTTTTACCAATGGATGGAGGTAAAGGTCCGGCAGTGGAAAGACTGCGCGAAATGCTAGGCGGAAAAGAAAAAATACATACGATAATCGGTGTTGGCGATTATGAAAATGATGTTTCGATGCTGGAGATGGCGGATATTGGATATGCCGTATCCAATGCCACTGAACTGTGCTTGAAGGCAGCGGACAGAATCACCGTAAGTAACAATGAAAATGCAATTGCAGTCATTATTCGCGAATTGGAGGAAGAATTTTTATGAAAGATATGACAAAAGGAAGTCCCTTTAAGATTTTGTTAAGCTTTGCCATTCCTATGATTCTGAGCGGTATGCTGCAGCAGTGTTATAACATTGCGGATAGCATCATTGCCGGTCGTTATGCTGGTGTAGATGCACTGGCAGCGGTGGGTGTGTCTAACCCGATCACGCAGTTGTTTGTGGGCTTGGGCAGCGGTCTGGGCATGGGTTGTGGTGTTGTGATTGCACAGCTGTTTGGCGGAAAAAAGATGAGTCAGGTGAAGACCGCGATCTTTACGGCTTTGATTGCTATCATTAGTATGAGTTTAGTACTGATGCTGATAGGAGGTATACTGGCACCTCAGATCAGTTCCTGGTTGAATACACCAAAAGATATTTTCGACGATGCGACTTCCTATCTGCGTATTTATATGTGGGGCCTGCCCTTCCTGTTTATTTACAACATTTGTAATGCAATTTTTAATGCGTTGGGTGAGTCTAAAAAGCCGTTGTATTTTTTGATTTTCTCCACAGTGCTCAATATCGTACTGGATCTGTTGTTTGTAGCAAAATTCCAGTGGGGCGTAGCAGGTGTGGCTTGGGCTACCTTTATTGCGCAGGGTCTGGCTTCCTTGTTGGCCATTACTGTGCTGCTGCATCGTGTCAAGAGTATCAAAGAAAAGCATACCTATTTTGATACCACTCTTATGGGAGGCATGGCTCATCAGGGAATTCCTACCATGTTCATGATGTCGGTGGTAAGCATTGGTAGCTTGTTTGTGCAGGCGCTAGTCAATTCCAATGGTGCTGACTTTATTGCCGGCTATTCGGCAGCTCTTAAGATCAATGGCTTCTTCAACGTGGTCATTGGAACGCTGGGCAATGCGGTGTCCACCTTTGCCGGTCAAAATATTGGTGCCGGCAATTATGAACGTCCGGTACAGGGACTTCGCACCGGCCTTACCATTAATTTCTGTTATGTGGCATTTGGCATTTTGATCATGTATCTCTTTGGCCGTCAGCTGATTGGCATTTTTGTGGATGCAGATGCTTCGGAAGCGGTATACAAAACCGGCGTGGGCTATTTGAGAGTTGTAAGCGTGGGCAGCTTGTTCTTTGTATTGCTTAACAATTGCTGTGCCCTGTGCCGTGGTGCCGGCTATGTTATTGCTTCCAGTGTGGTAACCTTTGTGGATCTGGTATTCCGTGTTGCCACTGCGTACTTATTGTATGATATTATTGGAAGCAGTTCGGTATACTGGTCCATCAACATTGGTTGGGTGATCGGTGCCGGTATTGCCGTCTATTACTACATGTGCGGCAAGTGGAAAAATGTGAAGCTGCTGAAGGAAAAAAAGAAAGCGTAAGCCGCTGTCAAACTTTTCCGCAGCGCGGAAAAAATGAGAAAGCATATTGACTAAAAGGGACGAAAAGGGTATCATAAGAGAGAGTGAAAATCTCAAGTAAACGGAGGTTTTATACAATATGAAATGTATTATTAACGGCAAACTGATTTTGCCTGATCAGATCGTAGAGGGAAAGGCTATTGTATTCGATAAGAAAATCGAAGCTATTGTAGATCCCGCTGAATTAGATAAGTACGAAAATCTGGAAGTGATCGACGCACAGGGCAACTATGTATCTCCCGGTTTGGTGGAAGTACACATGCACGGCTGCGGCGGTGATGATACCAGCGATAACAACCCCGGTGCCATCCAGCGCATGAGTAAGATGATCGCCGGCTTTGGTGTTACTTCCTGGCTTCCCACTTCCATGACTCTGCCCAAAGAGCATCTGGCAGTTACCTTCCAGCAGGCTCGTGAGGCTAAAAAAGCCAGTGCAGAAGATCCTGCAGCTTGGGGCGGTGCACAGGTATTGGGCGTTAATATGGAAGGCCCGTATATCAATGTTAAAAACAAAGGCGCACATGTGGCTGAGTATATTCAGGCTCCCGATGTGGAGTTCACCAAAGAGTATGCCGATATCATCACTCTGGTAACCATCGCTGCTGATGTGGAAGGCGGTATGGAGTATATCGAGCGCATCACCAACGAGACCGATATCATCTGCTCTCTGGGTCACACTGTTGCTTCCTATGATATTGCTAAAGAAGCATTCAAGAAGGGCTGCAAGCACGTAACCCATCTGTTTAATGCTCAGACCGGTTTGCACCATCGTGATCCCGGTGTGGTTGGCGCGTCTTTGACTAGCCCCGATGTATACACCGAAATGATCTGCGATACTTTCCACATTCATCCCGGCGTATTCCAGCTGGTAGCTGATTGTAAGAAGGATAAGTTGGTGCTGATCACCGACTGTATGAGAGCCGGCGGTCTGCCGGACGGCGAGTATGATCTGGGTGGCCAGAAGGTATTCGTTAAAGGTATTCAGTGCCGTCTGGAAAGCGGTACCATCGCAGGTAGTGTGCTGCGTCTGCACAAAGCAGTTCAGAACATTGCCAAATTCACCAATTGGGACCTGCCCATGGCTGTTTCTGCAGCTAGCTTGGCTCCTGCGAATTCCATCAATATGGGTGATCGCAAGGGTTCTTTGGAAGTAGGTAAAGATGCGGATATTCTGTTGGCAGATGCTGACTTTGAGATTATCAAAACATTTGTAGGAGGCACTCAAGTTTATGGAAACTAATGCAAAATGGTACACCAATGGTAAGAGCAAAAATGTAAAGGTTCTGGTATGTAAAGATTACGAGACCCTGAGCAAAAAGGCAGCCGCTATCATCGCCGGCATCGTTAATGTTAAGCCCGATGCGATCCTGGGTCTGGCTACCGGTTCCTCTCCCGTTGGTACCTATAAAGAACTGATTCGTATGTACAACGAAGGTACTCTGGATTTCAGCCAGGTAAGAACTTACAATCTGGACGAGTACTATCCTCTGGAGCCCACCAACGATCAGAGCTATCATTACTTCATGGATGACAATTTGTTCAACCATGTAAACATCGACAAGAATAACGTACATGTTCCGGACGGCAACGCTGAGGACATGAACGAGGCTTGCACTTCTTATGAGGCTATGCTGGATGAGATCGGCGGCGTTGATATGCAGCTGCTGGGTATCGGCGGTAACGGTCATATCGGCTTCAACGAGCCCACCGATACTTTCGTAGGCCCCACTCATATCGTAGAGCTGACCGAGAGCACCATTCAGGCTAACTCTCGTTTCTTCGAGAAGATCGAAGACGTTCCCACCAAGGCTATCAGCATGGGCGTAGGCTCCATTATGAAAGCTAAGAAGATCATCTTGGTGGCTAACGGCGCAGGCAAGGCTAAAGCTATTGCTGACACTCTGGAAGGCCCCATCACTCCTTGGGTTCCCGCATCTGTTCTGCAGCTGCATCATGATGTAACCATCATCATTGACGAAGCTGCTGCTGCTGATCTGAAAGAGTACAAGGCTTGATTAAAATTTAAAAACAAAACAAAAGGCTGCTCCCGTTTTGGGTGAGCAGCCTTTTCAATTGAATCAGTTCAGTTGGGCATATTAAAAGTTTAAGGTTTGTTAACAATTTTGATCGCTGGGAAAGCTTGTAACTTCTTGGCGGTTGGTTTATAATAGATGCATTAGGTCGATGCGTCAGTATCGACGGGGAGGTATTTATTATGACATTTAAAGAAGTCTTTGGTGCCGATGGTCCGTTTATGCGAATTGGAACTGAAATCTGGGAGATTATTTATGTCAATATTCTCTGGTTGATCTTCGGTGGTCCTTTTGCATGGGTAGCCATTAATTATATTCCGCTGCCTGCAAGCTTGGTAGGTGTGATCCTTTACTGGCTGTTAATGTTGGTAGCACTTTTGCACATGGGTCCTGCTACGACTGCTGCCTTCTCTGCAGTTGGTAAGCGCCAGCGTAAAGAAGAAACCTATACATTCCGTGATTTTTGGCATTCTTATAAACAGAATTACAAGCAGGGTCTGTTGGTAATGGGCATTGTAGCATTGGTGATCATTCTGTTGATCTATGCCATCTGGTTGGAGTATATGAATGCTGAACTATACGGAAAGATGTTGTATGTGGTCATTCCGATCCAAGGCTTTGTAATTTTGGAACTGATCTGCTGTTTCAGCTATATGTTTGCTTTGCTGGCACGTTTTGAAATGAGCACTAAGAACTTGTTGAAGTATTCGTTCTTAATGGCTAACAAGCATTTGCCCACTACCATTATTACGGCTGCTATGTTTGTAGCTTGTATTGCTGCTTTCCTGTTCTGGAATATGGCATCCAGTTTCTTTATGTTTGGTTTGTATTTTTACTTCTCTCATGTTTTCCTGGAGAATGTATTCCGCAACTATATGCCCGATGAGGATGAAGCAGCGGAGGAAGAAGTGGTAGAAGGTTACGATATGGACGCTGAGCGCCAGGCTATTATCGATCGTTACACCGGTAAGATCGGTCAAAACGGCGAGAAGAAATAATTTCATCAAAGCGAAAATTAAACAGAGGCTGTTTCTGTGGTCGATGGATGTATATCATCCATTTTCCGCGGAAGCGGTCTTTTTTATTGGAAAAAGTCTTAAAGAAAACTTAAGACTTTACCCCATCGGATTTTAAATTGATTTATGGCATACTAAACTCAGCTTAACGGGAGGAAATGCATATGTATAACATTTTGGTCAGCGACGATGAAAAAGATATAGTTTCAGCATTAAAAATATATTTGACTTCGGCGGAATATAAAACCTTCGAGGCCTACAACGGTCGGGAGACGGTGGAACTGGCAGAAAAATGAAAAAAATTGCCAAGGGTTTTTGGAGAACTCTTGACAATTTTGGGATATTTTGCTACAATGTAATAGTCTTCTATCGTTCAAGGAATGGTAGAAATTGCTCACCTCGGTTTAATAAGAACCCCCGTTTTCTTATTAAACACTTTCGGCCGGTTGTGATATTGCAGCCGGTTCTTTTTTTGCTTTTTTTCAGGATACATGCTGGAAAGACAAAAAAGCAGGCTTACTGGTTAGCCTGCTGATATCGACGATAAAAGTAGCGAATGATGTCGCTGCGTTTGATCAAGCCGATAAATATTTCATTGTCATCAACCACGGGCACAAAGCTCTGCCGATAGGAAGCGCCGATGAGACTATCCATGGGTTGATCGATAGCCACGGTTTCGTAATGAAAATGGCGAGGAATATCGGAAAGCATCATTTTTTCGGCATCCATGAAGGAAAAGCCGGGACTGTTTTTAAAGGCCCAAAGCAGGTCGCCTTCGGTGACGACTCCCACATATTTACCATCATCGTTGATGATCGGCAAGCTTTGATAGCGGTGATATTCCATTTTTTCCATGGCCTGACGCAGAGTCATGGTTTCCGTTAAATATACAATTTCGTTTTTGGGTGAAAGAAAGAATGCTACATTCATAGGGGCCTCCGTATTTTTAGTGCATTTTGCGTGAGGTATATAACTATAGTATCTAAACTAAACTATCTTCAGTATAGCATATAGATGTGACGAAACTATGAACTTCGCGTAAAAAGTAAAGGAAAGGCCATGTATTTATTTCTTAACACGGTTCATAAAAGTTCTGTAGTACCAAACTTTTTACAACTGTAAAGTGACTTTAATGCTGTGTTCATATTTTGTTCACATTTATGTTTTATTATAAAACCATAGTTTTTTCATGTTTATTTATTAATAATTTTCTCCTCCACTTAGATAAGAGCTGATTTGGATGGTCGGCTCTTATTTTTTTGTCATAAAGGAAATTGCGCAAAAGATCGGTTAAGCCGGTCTTTTTTATTTGCGCTTTCCAAGAATAACGGCTATAATATAAAGTAATGAGGTTATGGAGGGTTAAACATGGACGAAGAGTATGAGAAGCTTTTGCGGGTGTGGAAAGGCTTGCGGGAAAAACTGATCGATGCCTTGGTGGCACGAGATGAGTTGATCTTTTGGACGGCGGCCGATGTGGAAGCAGAGTATATGCAAAAGCTGGGCATATTGGAATATAAGGTGGTTGAATTTCGATATTTGGCGGCTCGCATGAAATTGAAAGTGCAGCTGCTGCAGAGGGCGGCGGAGGAACAGGTTACACTGCTGCTGCCGCAGGTGGAAACAAAGCTGGATGAACAGCTGAAGGATCAAATGAAGCAGGTGGTGAATCGCCGCCGACATTTGAATGTGGTCTTGTCACGGCGCCCTATGGACCGTATAGTAGGTGGAGCTGCAGCGGCCATGGCAGGGGCATCGCCCAATCAGGTGCTGCTCATACAGATGAAACAGATGTATCGGAGCATTGTGGAGCGGTATCATCCCATCTTGCATGTGCATCAGTCACAGGACGATGCGGCGTATTTTGGCAGCTGTGCTGCCGCTTTTAGAGCTCGTGATTTTTTGAGGCTGCGTCAGTTTGACTGGATGGCTATGCCCATTTCCGATAAAAAGAGTGTGGAACCCGGCGCAGAGACGATGCGGAAGGAGCTGCCGCGGCTGCGGGAGCTGTGGGCGAAAACAATGGAGGAAGTTCGGCGTTTGAAGGGTACCTTTCCTTTGGATCAGGAGGGCATATTGGCGGATGAGGCTCGACTACGGGATAGGCAGAAGCTTTTAGAGGAAGAAATCGAGCGTCAGCGCGGTATTTATCGAGAGGAAGAGGCGAAGCTGGCGGAGCTTCTGGGCGAATGAGCACAGTTTTAGACAAGAGTGTTCACGAATAAGATGATGCATAGTGACATATACTTTTAGCAAAAAGGGTATGTGGATTATGTGGAAAACAATTAAACCTTTTGTGGTATCGATCGGTATAGCATTTTTGGTGGGTGGCCTATCGCAGCTGGCTTCCGGCGGCGGTGAGCAGAGTCGGGCGGTGTATGAAAGCCTGAACTTGCCGGCCCTGGCAGTGCCGGGCTGGGTGTTTGGCATTGTATGGCCCATCTGGTTTGCGCTGCTGGGTATTGCAGCTGCTTTGGTGTACCGATCGCCTGCTTCAACAGAAAAATCAGAAGGGCTTCGGTTTTACGAACTGCACCTTCTGATTTTATTTGTATGGCCGATTTTATTTTTTAAGATAGAAGCCTTCTGGGCGGCGTTTACGCTGCTCCTTCTATTGGTCTTCGTCACCTATATGATGATGAGCCGGTATTATCGGGTGAGCAAGGCCGCGTTCTGGATCTTGATTCCCTACTGCGCATGGATCGCTTATGCACTATATTTGAACTTAAGGGTGGCGATGCTGAATTAATTACGAGAATAATAAAAAGGACTGCGAAACAGCAGTCCTTTTGAATTTAGCGAGGGAATAGCTTGTAATTAGCCTTCGATCTCAGCGATGTATCTCTTCAGATTCTCGCAGCCAGCTTCCAGAGCCAACAGGCAGTCTTCCATACCTTCGAACTCGATGGCTACATATCCATCATAACCGGCCTTCTTCAGGGCGATCAGGCAGTGCTTAACGGGAACATTACCCTGGCCAACGATGGTACCGCGCAGGTAGTTACCGTTACGGGACTGGAAGAAGAACTTGCCGGGGTTCGGGCCGTCAGCGGGTTTGATGATAAAGTCCTTAGCATGAACATAGAAAGCATAAGGAGCAGCAATACCAACGGAGATGGCAGGATTCTCATCGGCGCAGGTGAAGTTACCCATATCAACCAGCCAACCATAGTTGGGGTTGTTAACAGCATTGATCAGTTTTTCAACGCGCAGTGCATCCTGAGCGAAGAAACCGTGGTTCTCAGACATGGTCTTGATACCCTTGGTAGCAGCATATTCGGTAACCTGACGAACGCCTTCCACGATCTTGGGCAGAGCATGTTCGAAGGACTGATAGGGCTTAGCACCATTAGCTACATCGTGACGCATACCGGTAGCACCGATGATGGCAGCAATGTCAACCATACCTTTAACGCGAGCTACTTCTTCAGCAGTGTCGCGATTCTGGAAATCAGCACCAATGGTAAAGTTAGTGATGGCAATGCCTACACGTTCGCACTCAGCACGCAGTTCAGCAGCATATTCAGTCAGAGTCTTGTCCTCGGGCTTGGTCATGGTAACGGTACCATCTACAAATTCGATGGCCTCGAAACCCATCTCCTTAGCTTTGCTGATACAATCCATCAGAGTCAGACGACCATCACGAATGGCCTGGGTGAAGCTATAAGAACTTACAGCAACTTTCATCATAATAAAAAGCCTCCTAATAGGAAAATATATGGTAAAGGCAGCAACCGTAGGCTATTACCCTTACAAATCACGGAAATTTTCGATGCGGTGGAAGGTCTGGTAATTCGCATCGTGGTAATTGTGTGCCCCGTTCATGGCGGTACGGCACAAATACAGAATATCATTGCCCTCGATCATAAAATCCACATACTGAAAACCAACATCGTTGGCATCATGATCGCGGTAATCCAGCAGATCCCGGGCCACTTCCCAATGAATCAGATCCTTGGAGACCATCAGCGACAGCAGATTGCGTGCCCGGATCTTATCCGGTTCGGTGATCCGGCTAGCGATGGAATAATACGACTCCGAAACCGGGTCATATTGGACCATAAACTTGGACAAATTCGCAGGAAATTCAATAGCATGAGAATAGGTCAGCGGCGCATCCGGATCCTCGGTATTCACCTCATAGGCCAGAATCAAACCATAATTTGGCTCCGTTTTAGAAGTATCGTACCGCATAATATTCAGCAGCCGCCCATCGGGCGAAACAGCTAACGTGCCCTCAATGTTGCCGGTGCTGGGGCCCTTAGCTACATCGGGCCAGGAGGGGTCATATTTCAAAGGCGGAGTAAAATGCCAGCTGGCGGCATCCATCAAATCGGCGTCTTCCGCCGCCGACATTACCATGGGAGCATGATAACCACAGGACCAGCTGCCCCATTCCAGGGTTTCATAAATTCTGCCTTTATAATGAACCACATTCTGGGGATTCTTATGAACACCGGGCATGTTGCATTTGCAGGCACCCCGCAGCAACACGGTATGCTCCGGGAAGGTTTTACCCCCATCGGTGGACTTGCCGATCAGCAGGTCACCGTATTCGGTGGAGCAGGCTAGCAGGTACAGGTCGCCCCTATGGATGAACAACTTGCCCCAAAAGGCAGGCATTACTTCGCTCACATAGTGCCAGGTGGCGCCCTCATCATCAGAGCGGAAGATCAGCGTCAGGTTCTGAGGCGCATTTCCGGCAAACAGATCCATGGAGGTAAGCAGATAGCCATTAGGATGGCGCACCAAGGAAGGTGAGCATAAATACCGACCGGAGAAGGCATAGGCTTCGTCATCGGGATGCAGGTAGTTAACCACCGTTCCGACGCAGGCGCCGGTTCTTGCGAGGCGGATCCGGCTCCGAAGCGCGCCCGATGAAACATAGAACTCGTAGTCTGTTTCGGCCGTAAGGCCGGTAATGGTGCAGGCGCAGCCAGCGGTTGCTTCATATAAGGTGAAGGCGTCGGTATTACGCAAGCGATAATAGATCTCGTAAGCGTCCGCCACTGGCAGCCATTCTAAATGGATAGCCGTTTCAGAGGGGGCTACGCGGCAGATGTAAATGTCGCCGGTTTCATGAAAATAGGGTTTATAGGGAGCATAGCTCCAGGAAATGTCCTTATGCATGGTAGGCCTCCGAGGGCGATTAGATACCAAGCTGGGCAGCAGCACTGTCGGTGAGGAGTTTCATTTGACGGGTGCAGTCTTTCATGTATTCGGTGAGCTCAGCGCTGTCACGATTGCGGGCGATGTTTTCGGTGGGAATACCCTCCAGGCCCATGTGATATTTGGCCGTCAGCGGGTAGGGCATGCCACCCTCAGTGAAGCCAATGGTGCCAAGCAAGGCCTGCAGGCGATCAGCAGCCTCGGGCTGAGTTTCGGAATTGTCGCAGAGCCAACGATACAGTTGTGGATGGAAGTTGCACATGATGCCGCAGTAACCGGCGGCGCCGGCGCGTATGGACTCCAGCAAGGTCTGGCAGTTGGCGTTGAACAGCAGGAAGTCGCTGCCGCGCAGCACTTCAAGACGCTCGCGGATCAGGTCGATATCGCAGCAGGTATCTTTCATATAAGCAAAACGGCCGGTATCTACACACCACTGCAGAATTCGGGGATTCACCAAGCGTTTGTAAGGCGCAGGGCACTCGTATAGGCCCAGCTTAATGTCCTCGGGCAGCCCCTTCAGCACAGCTTCGGCATTGCGCAGCCACACATCGTCGCCTTCGTTGTTGGGATCAAAACGGTTGGTGATCAGGATCAGGGCATCGGTGCCGCTTTCAATGATCTGGTTCAATTCGTAGATCTGCTTGTCCACATCGGTCTCTACGTGACCGGAGGAAACAACGGTCAGGGCGCCGGGATCTTTGGCATTGATGCGCTGAGCAGCGTCGTATACGGTTTTATTTAATTTTACACGTTCTTCAAGAGTCAGGAATGCGATCTCACTGGACTGGCACACAGAAAAAATACCGTTGCAGCCTTTGTCGTAGTACCACTGCACATACTTTTCGGCTGTTGCGTAGTCAACGGAACCGTCGGCGCAGTAGGGAGTGATCATGGTGGGGTAAGCCCCTTTATTAAAGGTTTTCACAGACATGGAAAGGCCCTCCTAAGTCGATTAAAGTTGAACTAATTGTACCGCGAAAATGTTTATTTATCAATAGAAAGTTGGTCCGGAATCATGGACAACTTTGCGCGGTGGTGGTACAATGACAAAAAGCGAAGTTCGAAAGGAGAAGCATCATGAAAATCGAACTGATCGGTACGCCCAAGGTTGTCATGAGTAACCCAATGGGCCTTCATAATTATTTCGGCTGGCCCAGTGTGGCCCGTTTACAAAACGGCCAGATCGCCGTGGCCGCCTCCGGTTACCGCCTTAGTCATGTGTGCCCCTTCGGCAAGGCGGTGGTGGCCTTCAGCAGCGATGAAGGCGAGACTTACACCAGTGCCTGGCCGGTGATCGACACCGTACTGGATGACCGCGATGCCGGCATTGTGCCCGCCGCAGGCGGAAACAGAGTGATATTCACATCCTTCAACAATACAACCGAGTTCCAGAGAGGTCATTGCTTTCAGTCGTCCTATGACATGACGAAGGAAGCGGTGGCTCGCCGAGCGTATAGCCTGGCCTATTTGGATCAGGTTTCTGAAGAAGAACAAAATCAGGTTTTGGGTTCCACCTATCGCATCAGTGAAGACGGAGGCATTACCTACGGACCGCTGATGATCTCGCCTGTTACATCCCCTCATGGCCCCGGTGCCCTAAAAGACGGCGGCTGGCTATGGGTAGGCAGGGTGTTCAGTGCGGATGACAGCTTTGGTACCGGTTTCAACTATGTGCAGGTTTATTATGTTGCTCCGGATGGACACATGGAAAAGCGCGGTGAGATTCCCAATATCTTTGAAGAAGGCGAGCTTCTGCATTCCTGTGAGCCCCATGTGATCGAACTTCCCGATGGAAAACTGATCACCCATATTCGGGTACAGGGTCACGGATATTTTACCACTTATCAGAGTGAGTCTGCTGATGGCGGATATACCTGGACGCAGCCTCATGCCGTTTTGGGCAAATGTGGTGGTGCTCCCGCTCATTTATATCAGCATTCTTCCGGCGTGCTGATCTCGGTTTACGGATATCGTGAGCAGACCTATGGCATTCGAACTATGCTCAGCATGGACGGCGGCATAACTTGGGAGACCGATCATGTGATTTGGGAAAATCCGCTTACACCGGATCTTGGCTATCCGGCTACCGTGGAGCTAAAAGACGGCAGTTTGCTGACGGTGTTCTATGCCCATGAAAAAGAGGGCGAACCGGCAGTGATCATGCAGCAGCGTTGGAAATTGCAGTAAAGTATACTCAAAAAACAATTCCCAGGGTGACCGGGAGAAAGGATACAATTATGAAAAAATTTACAGGTGTTATGCCTGCGCTCATTACCCCTTTAAACGCAGATGAAACTATTAATGTACCGGTACTGCAGAAGCAGCTGGCTGATCTGATGGAGGAAGGTGCCGATGGTTTTTACATTGGCGGTGCCACCGGTGAAGGTATTGCGCTGACCGCAGCTGCCCGTAAGGTGCTAGCAGAGGAAGCGGTGAAGTTTGTGAATCACCGTGTGCCCTGTATCGTACACATTGCTTCTGTGAATTTTGCAGAAGCCATCGAACTGGCTAAGCACGCCGAGGCTGTGGGAGCCGATGCGATTTCCGCTATTCCTCCCATGTTCTTTGCCTATGATGTGAACGATGTGTATAACTATTATAAGGCGATCGCCGAGGCTGTATCCATTCCTCTGATCGTATATTATAATCCCAACGCCGGTTTTAACATGAATGCCGGTATTGCCGCCAAAATGTTTGAAATTGAAAACGTAACCGGCATTAAGTGGACCAGCTCTGACTACTACGGCGTAGTACAGCTGCAAAACCTGACAAATGGGGAAATGAACATCATCAACGGCCCCGATGAAATGCTGCTGATGGGCCTCAGTGCAGGCTGTGATGGAGGTATTGGTTCCACCTATAATGTCATGATGCCCCTGATCAAGGCTATTTACGAGAATTTCAAGGTCGGTAACATGGCCGAGGCTCTGGCTTGCCAGAAGAAGGCAGATCGCATTATCGCTGCCATCCTGAAGTGGAAAGTAATTCCTGCCATTAAAGTGATTCTAAATGCTCGTGGCTACAATGTGGGCGAAGCTGCCTTCCCCATGACTCGTTACACCGAGGAAGAGAAGGCTCAGATCCTAGCCGATGTAAGAGAGGCCGGACTGGAAATCTAAAATGATGCAGCAAGTTCCCTTTTACAATATTGATATTACCGGCGGTTTCTGGCAGGAACGTCAGCAAACCGTTATAGATAAAACCGTATGGGCCGTATACGACCGCTTCAAAGAAACCGGCCGTATCGACACCATGGACTGTCAAAAACACGAGATCAAGCCCCATATTTTCTGGGGCAGTGATGTAGTCAAATGGATGGAAGGCGCTGCCTACATTCTGGAGAAGCATCCCAACGAAAAACTGTTGGCACTGGTGAATGAACTGGTGGAGATGATCCAGGGAGGCACCAAAGAAGACGGATATTATAATTCCTATTACAACAACCCTGAGGTAGATGCTCCCCGCTTCAGCGAGCGTAATAATCACGAACTCTACTCCAGTGGTCACATGTTCGAGGCCGGTGTGGCCCTGCAGCACGCACTGGGTGATGACCGTCTGCTGCAGATCTGCCAGAGCAATGCAGATCTCATCGACCGCATTTTCCGCCAGGAAGACAGTGCTGCCTTCGTAACTCCCGGACATGAGGAGATCGAACTGGCACTGGTGCGGCTGTACAAGGTCACAGGCAATCGCCGTTATCTTGAATTATCAGAATATTTTGTACGTCAGCGAGGTGCAAACAGCAAGGATAAACCCATCGGAGTTGATCCGGATGGCTCTTATATTCAGGCCCATGTACCGCTGAAGGAGCAGCAAGAGGCAGTTGGTCATGCAGTGCGTGCCGTGTATCTATACTGCGCCATTGCTGATTTGGCTCTGGAACTGGGCGATGCTGATCTGAAGGCCGATGCAGAGCGTCTGTTTGATAACATCTATAATAAGAAAATGTACATCACCGGCGGAATTGGTTCCCAGCCTGCAGGTGAGACCTTTACCATGGCCTATCATCTGCCCAACCGCACGGCCTATGCCGAAACCTGCGCCGCCCTTGGTCTGGCCCTTTTTGCTCGCCGCATGCTCATGCTCACACCCGATGGCCGCTATGGCGATGCCGCTGAGCGTGCCCTGTACAACGGCATGATCTCCGGTTTGTCGCTGGATGGCGAAGCCTTTTTCTACGAGAATCCCTTGGAGATCGATCATGCCCGTTTGGGTATGCCCAAGGGCCACGACCACGCTACCCAGCGCAAAAAGGTGTTCAACTGCTCCTGTTGCCCGCCTAACCTGGTGCGACTAATTCCGTCTATAGCGGACTTTATCTATACCTTTGATGACGATTATTTATATGTGCATCAATATATGGATAATAGCGGCATAGCCGCAAACGCTGCTGTTACCATGAAGACTGCATATCCGGCCGACGGTAAAGTATATGTGCACTTCGCAGGTGCGAAGAAACTGGCGCTAAGACGACCTGCCTGGTGCAGCAAGGTGATCGCCAATCAGCCCTATACCGAAAAACTGGGCTATCTGTATTTTGATACCAACGAGGTAACCATTGAGTATGTCATGGAGCCGGTATTCTACACAGCCTCTGATTCCGTTCACGAAGATGCCGGGCGCGTGGCTTTGATGCGCGGACCGATCGTATATTGTCTGGAAAGTCAGGATCAGCCGGCCTCTGTATTCCGCTGTCGTGTTGATATTACTGCGCCGGTGAAGGTGCAGGCTGAAACCTTCGGCGGCTATCCGCTTCTGGAAGCGGAGGGATATGTCGTACCGGAGCAGAAGGCTCTGTATGCGCCTGCAGCAGCATCCGCCCCAATGGAGAGATGTAAGCTGCGTTATATCCCGTTCTATACCTTTGCGAATCGTGGCGAAGACGATATGCAGGTATGGGTTTTGAAATCAAATTTGTGAGGAATGAAGATGGCGGACGAGCAATACACCCTGAGCCTTTTGTCACCGAAAGGCAAGTACGATTATCATGAGTTGACCGATCAGACCATCAACGACCTGTCGATTCCCTTCATTGTAGAACAGGTGGGTAAAACGAAAGATGAAAGACTGATTATTTATGATGTGTTAAAGCGTATGCCCGTCGATCCGGAGGTGCTTCGTTATCGCCGTGACGTATATGTAGATCTGAAAAATCAAAAGGGTTTGGGCGAGCAGCTCTTGAACATTGTAAAAGAAATGCGATTCTACACGGTGGGTGGGTTTAAAAAGATGGATAAAGATGGCACCGTTTGGGATTTCATTTCTCGTTTGAAGGAGCTGGAAAACTACTGCAACTCCATCATAGAAATTCAGCGACTGCTTCAGCCCTGTACCTTCGATTCTGAAGGAATGAAGATGGTACAGGAATACGTCGCCGGACTTTGCCGCGACAGCGGCCTGAAGGAACTGCTGGAGGATGTGCAAAGTATTACCGATGAGGTGGCCAATATTAAGAGTTTGACCATTGGCGTCAATTTGGATACTTCGTTGAATCCCACGGAGGCGGGTCTGATTTCCATGAATAAGGCGCCCTACCGGGAGCAGACGATTTTGGAGCGGTTTGTGCAGTTCCATAAAAAGAAGGGCTCGCAGCCCCAACAGCTTAAGCCCATGAGTGTGCTGACTCACGCCAGAAACGCCTTTGGAGATGTGTCGCCGTTGGCGGAGAATTTGACAAGATTAGTGGAGACTATGATTCCCCAGGTGCTGAATCCGTTAAAGGCTTTTGTGAGGAAGTATGTGGATGTCAGTGGTATGATGCTGGTTTCGCTGTTTCATGAACTTTTGTTTTATGTGCGCTTTCAGGAGTGGGAGGCTAAGTTGAAAGAATTTGGTCTTTCCTGCTGCGTCCCGGAAATATCGGCCGATAGTACGTTTTTACAAGATTTTTATAACGTGAAGCTGGCGATGGTAACCATGGGAGAAGGTCAGCCGAACAATATTGTGACGAATGAATTGGAATTGAACCGGGAGCATAGGGTTTTGATTTTGACCGGGCCCAATCGCGGCGGCAAAACCATCTTTACCCAAGCCATTGGCTTGGCCTATCTGCTGGCTCAGCACGGGCTGTTTGTGCCCTGTAGCGGCGGCAAGATTCAACTGTGCGATGGTATTTACACTCATTTTCCGGCGGATGAAAACAGTACCGTGACATTAGGTCGATTGGGTGAGGAGGCGCAGCGGCTCAGCGAGATCTGCAGCGCTGCTACGGCCAACAGTTTGCTGTTGTTTAACGAATCTTTCTCATCCACCAGTCACACTGAGTCTGTGTACATTGCGGAGGATATTCTGCGGTATTTGTGCTGCCTAGGTGCCAGTACCTGTTACAATACCCACATGCATGAGCTGGCAGAAAAGGCAGAGCAGTATGGACAGCGGGAAGATGCGGTATGTCAGGCCGCCAGCCTGGTGATGGGCAGCTCTGAGGGCAATCGCGATTATAAAGTCCGTTTTGCCAAGCCCGAAGGCAAGAGTTTTGCCAGGGAGATCGCTGCGCAATACGGCATCACCTTTGAACAGCTGTACGAATCTAAGATACATCAATAAAAAAGGTATCTTGAGAGTGGATGATCATTCTCAAGATACCTTTTGGTCTTTTAGTAAACCTCTTTTGCGTCTTTAGGCAGGTTTCTTACGTGCTGCAGGAAACCAAAGCTGTTGCGGCCCTCGGTCATATTGTAGGTGTAGCCTAAGTTCTCTGCCACATGCAACGCTACTGCTTCGAAAAAGCGGCACATGTCCATGACTGCATTCCAGGTTTCTTCCAGATCTGCAGAGGAATAGGTAGCTAAATATTGCTGCCAGTCTTCGGCAGGCAAATAACGATGCATATATTTGCCGGATTTTCCAATGCTCACGGAAAAATCAGTAAGCAGTCCGATCTTCCAGGATAGTAGACGCTGTAGCTCCTCGCGCAGCGGTCCGTGGATCATGTCTTGGGCGTAGGTGATCTCGCTGCGCCAAAGGCCCTTAGTCACATTGTTGAGGCACCACCAAAATTCATTGCAGGAAGCTAGAAATTCCTCCTCGGTGGGCCGGGTCACCCAATAGTCTTTATCTGTGGAAGGCGGAATCTGAGGGAGAATACCTTCTTTATCTAATAGCACAATACACAGGGAATCTTCTTCGATTTCTTTTAAAACAGTGGGTACCGTTGTTACATGCAGATCCAACCGATTACCATCGGTGAACTGGATCAACCAACCGTAACAATTATGTCGATCACTGGGGAAGAAAGGAGAATTTTCCGGAAACTGCATATACAGCGGCTCTCCAAATTGCTTGATCCACTCATCGTCCTCCTGAAAGGACTCTGTTTCCTCCACTGCATATACAATATCATAATCCTGAAAAATATCGCGATCGGCATTAGGGTTGGTACGGGAACCGTTCATATACACGGCCTTAATTCGCGGATCCGCCTGAGCAACACCGATGATTAAGTCTAGCATTTCTTGTTCAGTACGCATGGTAAAACTCCTCTAATTGTATACTTTTCACTTATTATACAGGTTTAGGAAGCCAAAGACAATGCTGAAAATGGATATAATTGTTTACAGCTAAATCCGACATCATTAAACGACAAAAAACTTCCTCTCTAAGGGCACATACCACTGTAGTGCCCGAGAGAGGAAGTTTTAAGTTGTCTTATTCTTCAATCGCAGCCTTCTGGCTTAAAATCGCATGGAACACTTCCGGATCCACCTTCGGACGACGGTCAAAGGTATATACACCGTTCTGCTCTTGCTCAACGTCGGTCAGCTGGGTATAGCACAGACCGAACACACGGGGGCAGCGCAGCAGGATCTCGGTCAAGCCTTTGAAACGAGCAATATACTCTTCCTGCGTGCGGGCTGCAGAACCATAGCTCCAAGCGGTGCTGTCAATGCTAAAGCCGATGCCGCCGTATTCGCTGTTAAAGATCGCTTCGCCGCGGTAGGTCTGACGCTCGCCGAACTGATCGTAAGGAGTGGAACCATCTGCCGGATAATGCTTAGCAAACTCTTCCAGATCCTGAGTATAATCATGCAGATCAAAAATATCGGTCTCCACATGGTAACCACCGCTGGTATCCACACAGGGACGAGTGGGATCGGCTGTCTTAGTAGCACGATAGATCAAAGAGATCAGCGGAGCATAGGGAGCGAAACGGCTCTTGTTCCAAACATTGCCCTCACGCTTCCAATCCTGATAGAACTCGCCGCGATCCCAAACCTCATTCAGCGGGCACCAACCAATAATCGCCGGATGGTTAAAGTCGCGCTCGATCTCCTCCAACCATTCAGGAAGGATCGCATAAATAGCCTCGGGCACCAAGTGAGTCATGCCCCAGTCAGGATACTCGCCCCAAACCAGATAACCTAAACGGTCTGCATGATACAAGAAACGTTCTTCAAATACTTTCTCGTGCAGGCGGGCACCGTTAAAGCCCATAGCCATGGAACGCTCAATGTCAGCCAGCAGTTCAGCGTCGGAGGGTGCAGTATATACGCCATCCGGATAGAAACCCTGGTCCAGAACCAAACGCTGGAACACGATCCTGCCGTTCAAACGGAACAGTCCGCCATCCAGCGACACGGTACGCAGACCAAAGTAACTGTGAACCACGTCATCGCCGTAGGTCAGCTCCAAGTCATACAAACGACCCTGGCCAACTTCCCACAAATGCTTTTCCAAAAGATCCAGCACGATGGTCTCGTGACCGCCCAGGCAGTTTACGGTGGTCTCGCCCATGGGCTTGCCCTCGTAGGAGGCCTTTACGGTCAAAGCGGCAGCGCCGCGAAGCTGGACCACCAAAGTAGCCTTACCGTTAACCGCATCGGGGTAAACGCGGAAGCTCTCCAAGTGGACGATGGGCAGGAATTCTACCCAAACCGTCTGCCAAATACCGGTGGTACGAGTATAGTCGCAACCATGGGAATGATACAGTTCGCTCTGTTTGCCGCGAGGGATCAGAGGATCCCGGGTGTCATCTTCAGCAAATACAGTAATGGTATTCTCGCCGGCCACCAAATACTCAGCAATATCAAAATAGAAGGAAACGTAGCCGCCGGAATGGCTGCCTACCATTTTCTCATTTACATAAACAGTACACTTATAATCCACAGCACCAAAATGCAAACGAACCAGACCGGTCAACTGCTTCTCGGTTACGGTGATGGTTCTCTTGTACCAAACGCCATACATGAAGTCTTTATTGCCAACGCCGGAGAGCTCACTTTCAGGGCAGAAGGGAACGGTGATCTCACCGTTTAACTTGACATCATTTTTCATAAGACCGCGGGCAATACCGCTGCGGCCATTGTCAATTTCAAACTGCCACTGGCCATTCAGGTTCTGCCAGTTATCGCGCCGAAGCTGCATCTTCGGATGTTCAGGACGGGGCATAGTCATTGGGAAAAACCTCCTGGGTAGATGGTCTAAACGACCTTTTTTTAGATGAACTCATTTTAACACAAATCAGTATAAAGTGCAATCCAATCTTGACGAGCATGGTCAGCCTAAGTATAATAAACAAGACATTATATAAGGAAGAAAGCATTCATGACCATTATTAATATAGAGAACGTCAGCAAGGCTTTTGCTGATAAAATCATTTTGCAAAATGCCTCTTACGGCATCGAAGAAAACAGTAAAGTCGGCATCATCGGTATCAACGGTACCGGTAAAACTACCTTGCTGAAAATGATTGCCGGTCTGGAGGAGACCGACGAAGGTCAGATCACCCGCAAAAACGGCCTGCGCATCGCCTACCTGCCCCAGAATCCGGAGTTTCCGGAAAAGACGGACATCCTTTCTTGCGTTCTGCAGGGCAGCAGCATCGCCAAAGAGGGAGCTGCCGGCCTTGCTCTGGGCAATAATTATGAAATGGACGAATGGACTCGGGAAAGCGAAGCCAAGTCCATCTTGAATCGACTGGGTATTCTTGATCACACAGCTCTCATCGATCATCTCTCCGGTGGTCAGAAGAAGCGCGTGGCTCTGGCCCGTACCCTCATGAGTCCGGCAGATGTGCTGATCCTAGATGAGCCAACAAACCATATCGACAATGAAATGGCCACTTGGCTGGAGGAATACCTGCGTAAGTTCCGTGGTGCCATCATTATGGTTACCCACGATCGCTACTTCCTCGACCGAGTTACGAATCAGATATTAGAAGTGAGCCATGGAAATCTTTACGGCTACGCCGTTAGTACCGAGGCCGGCAATGCGGTGTCTAACACCAATGCGGAGGGTAGCGCCTACACTCGTTTTCTGGAGCTGAAGTCGGAGCGAGAGGAGCGGGAGCTGGCCAGCGAGCGTAAGCGTCAGACCATTTTGCGAGGCGAGATCGAATGGGCCAAACGTGGCGCACGTGCCCGTACTACTAAGCAGAAAGCCCGTCTGGAGCGCTTGGAACTATTGAAAAATGCCACCGGCCCCATCAGTGATGCCAGTGTGGCTATGGAGGCGGTCACCGGCCGCATGGGTAAAAAGACCATTGAATTAAAGAATGTCAGCAAGGGCTTTGAAGGTCGACAGCTCATTACTGACTTTAGCTATATTGTGCTCCGCGGTCAGCGGCTGGGCATTATTGGTCCGAATGGCTGTGGCAAATCTACTTTGATGAACCTGCTGGCAGGGCAGCTGACCCCCGATAGCGGCAGTATCGAAGTGGGGGAGACCATCAAGATCGGCTATTTCGCCCAGGAAGAGGCCCTTATGGACCCTAATCAGAGGGTGATCGATTATATCCGCGATGTGGCGGAGTACATTCCCACCAAGGATGGCAGCATCAGTGCTTCCCAAATGTTGGAGCGCTTTCTGTTCGATGGTTCCATGCAGTACAGCCTGATCCGCAAACTTTCCGGTGGCGAGCGTCGCCGCCTATATCTACTGCGGGTGCTGGCCCAAGGCGCCAACGTGCTGCTGCTGGATGAGCCCACCAATGATCTGGACATTGCGACCCTGACCATTTTAGAGGATTTCCTCGAAACCTTTAACGGCATCATCATCACCGTATCCCACGACCGCTACTTCCTGGATGCTGTCGTGGACCGCATCTTCGCCTTTGAAGATGGTAAGCTGCAGCAATACGAGGGTGGTTATACGGAATATTTGGAGGCAAAAACGCGCCGCGAGGCTGCGCAGAGCGCGTCCGCGCCCAAAACGACGGCGGTGGGCGGCAAGGCTTCCGGAGCTGCCGACAGCAGTAAAGATTGGAAGCAGAATCGTCCTGCTAAATTGAAGTTTACTTTTAAAGAGCAGCGTGAATTCGAAACCATCGATGATGACATTGCCGCGTTGGAAGACAAGTTGGCTGACATCGAAACCCAAATGGAGGAATACGCCTCCAGCTACACCAAACTTACCGAACTGACTGCTGAAAAAGAGGCGGTGGAAGCGGAGCTTGAAGAAAAAATGGAACGCTGGGAGTATTTGAATGACCTTGCAGAGAAGATTGCAAATCAATAAAAAATGCCGCAGCTGCGGCAAAAGGAGAAATTTGTTATGAGAATTCGATATCTAAAAAATACGGAAGAGATTTTGCTGAATTCAAATTTCGTGATCGACGATCCCACGGTTATGAAGGGAAAATGGATGGAATCGTTAAAACAGGAAAAGCAGGGTCTGTGTCTGGAGATCGGCTGCGGTAAAGGCCAATTTATTCGTGGTATGGGCCGTAAACATCCCGAAATGTTGTGGATCGGTGATGAAAAAATCGGTACCATTTTGGCCAGAGCCAGCGGCAATTTAGATGAAGAGATCGATAAAAATGTACGTTTGATCTGCTGGGATGCTGAAAAGCTGGATGATATCTTCGCTCCCGGCGAGATCGATCGCATATATTTGAATTTTAGTGATCCGTGGCCGAAGGATCGACATGCCAAGCGCCGTTTGACCTCAGAACGCTTTCTGCCGATCTATGCCAGATTGCTGACAGAGGAAGGTTACCTTCAGTTTAAAACAGATAACGATGATCTATTCGCCTTTTCAGTAGAAAGTTTCAAAGAACATGGCTGGCAGATACTGGAGATTACCGATGATCTGCATGCCAGTTCCTACGTGGAAGGGAATGTGATGACTGAGTATGAACAAAACTTTGTGAGTCTTGGAAAGAACATTCACTATTTGAAGGCGATTCCTCCCAGATAAATAATTTGCCGAGGCAAGCTATAGAAAGAACCGCCCTTTCTTTTTAAAGCGCGAAGTACAACAGAATCTCCGTCAATATGGTGTAGGCCAGCAGAAAGCCCAGTACCACATACATGGGCCATGCTCCGCGATGCCAATGCTGCACAGGCGTCTGTTTTGCCGCTTGGCGGCTTTTACCACGCTGATATAGTTTCATCATACAGAGGATCAAAATGGGCAGGGCGATGGCGGTTAAGATCAGATAAGGGATCAGTGTCAAAATCAGAGCGATGCCTCCGGTGGGCAGCGCCACTTCGGCTTCGGCCAAAAGTTCATTGTAACCGTCCATGCGAGTCAAAGCCCATACCATAAGACTTTGAGAACCGTTGATTACCAGATGAGCGGCAACAGAAGACCAGAGGGAACCGGTGAAGCGAACGAGCAGTGCCATGAATATACCGGCAATGGCGGCGTAAATGGCTTGTTGGAAATTCAGATGCAAAAGGCCGAAGAAAACGGCGGGCAGCAGAAGCTGATACCATAGAGGTGTATCACGGTGACCATGTAAAATGACACCGCGGCAAATGAGTTCCTCGAAAAAGGCGGGCAGTATACCAACTGAGAGGATCAGAGCCCATAGAGGCATCTGTGCCATTTCCACCATGGAACTGCTGGTAACATTTTGAAAGAAAAGCTGACTGATAGCGGAAAGCAGCATCATAATCGGCTGAACTAACAGACCGCATAAGATGGCAAGGAGCAAATCAATGGGGCCGATCGGATCGAAACCGAGCTGAGATCGAACCGGCTCGCCTGTTTTTTTGCGAATGATCCATACATAAATAATGGTAGGAAGGCCGAAACTAAATAGGTAAACGATGAGACTGGTAAGTAGGGTATCGGCGGCCAAGGCGGGAATAAAGGCAGATAAAAGGCCGATGGCGAAGCTGGAAATAAAGTAGCAGCCCACAAAGCAGGCTACGAAGATGTTGGTACGAAACAGACGAGTCATGAAAGGTCCTTTCCGGCAAAATGTAAAAATTACCTAATTAATGAGATTTTGTTTTAATAAGGATTGCAATTTAGAAAATTTCATGATATAATACGCACATACAATAAATAGGAGGGTTTGTTATGGTACTCAAATTTACAACTGCAGATTTTCAGAAAGAAGTTTTAGAATCCGATATTCCGGTATTGGTTGATTTTTATGCCGATTGGTGCGGCCCCTGCAAGATGATGAGCCCTGTGTTGGATCAGCTTAGTGCAGAGCTGGATGGACAGATCAAAATTGGTAAAGTGAATGTAGATGATGATCCGGAACTGGCTGGACAGTTTAAAGTAATGAGCATTCCCAATTTTGTTCTGATTAAGAATGGTCAGGTAGTGGATCAGGTGATCGGCGCAGTACCGAAGGCACAGATGCTTTCCAAAATTCAGGCGGCTCTGTAATTTAGATCTAAAGACTGCAATGTCCGAGAGGACAGAGATAAATAACAAATAAAAGAAAAAGACGTAAGGCTGACTTAGCAGCATTACGTCTTTTATTTTATTGCTTGATTTCCTGTGACGGCTGGTCCTGCTGCCTGCTAGACTCAGCTTCTTGGAGCTGTTCCGGAGTATTCAGATTTTTCGTCTGGAGCCGGCGGGAAACACAGCGTTTAAACAAGGTGTAGATAACAGTAAAGGCAGGTACACCGGCAATCATACCCACTAAACCGAATAATCCACCGCCCACGGTTACAGAGAATACGATCCAAATGGGCTTCAGACCTAAGGAATTACCTAAAATAGCGGGACCTATGACATTACCATCTAATTGCTGCAGAGCTAAAATCAGGACTGCAAAAATGAGGGCTTCCATGGGGGAAGACATTAGAATAATCAGAATGGAAGGGATCGCACCAATGAAAGGACCAAAGAAAGGAATTACATTGGTAATGCCCACGATCACGCTGATCAGTTCAGCATAAGGCAGTCCCAGAATCTTCATTAAGATATAGCAAAGAATACCGATGATCAAAGAGTCAACGATCTTTCCTACAAAGAAACGGCGGAAGATTGTTAAAATCTCTTGAGCCAGATTTAAGATCTGTGTGGCGCGTTCTTTTTTGAAGAAGGCGTAAAGAGCGCGTTTACCGCTATATGCAACATTTTTACGATCGGCGATCAAGTAAATGGATACGATCAAGCCCACCAAAGTATTCAATGAGCCGGCAGCAATGGAAGAAATGGTTTGATACAGTTTTGGAAATACTGTACCGGCAATACCTTCCAGATTAGCGGTCAATGAAGTTAAAATGCCGCCCAAGGATTCGCGAAGGGCCTTTCCGGAGATCAAAGAGCTCCAAGAGGATTCATCCCAGTCAGCAAGCAGAGGTTCCAAGTTGTTATAAAGGGACTGCAGAGCGTCGATGAGCAGGGTCAAAAGTGTGCTCAAGCCAGCAAACACCTGAGGCATTACGTACACTAATACGATGATCACAATGCCGAAGATGACAACATAGCTGATCAAAATAGAAAGCAGGTTCGTCAGCGGATAGTGAGACTTGAAAAAAGCGAGTCGTGAGAATTGACGTTCCACAAATTTGACCGGGGGCACCAGAAAGAAAGTCAGCACTAAACCAATAATGAAGGGACTCATTACAGAAATAAGACTGGAAAATTCAATAGCAGTCAAATCAAATTTCTGGATAAATTTATAAAATAGGATACCAAAGGCCACCACGATCATTAAAGAAAAGATGGGTGGCATATTTTTCAACCATTGAAGACGGCGTTTTTTTGTCTGATCGTCCATAGAGTTCCTCAGTAGAATTTTCGGTCTTTAAGCGGAACCGCACGTTCTTCATTCAACTGTTTCTGGTATTTTTTACGATCCATAACAGTGATGAATTCGCGGATCATGTTACATAAATCTTTAGCTTGAGATCCCGGAACAAGAACGGGGTACGCAGTACGTTTTCCGTGTTCTTTTTCGGTTTGTTTCAAATTAATAATGATATAAGTCTGCTTGCCGCGAGGCAGGATTTCGGTACCGATCATCTGGGTCCAGGGAATGAATACACCGTTATTGTAAACGTAAATACCCTTGCCGGTCAAAACCCAGCGGCCCGGAGTGAAGGGGAAAAAGGCAAACAGGAAACAGCCAATTACCAAACAAAGCACACTCATCAATGTGCCCGGATTCTGTATCTTCCATACGACTACGGTAACAACCAATAACACCAAAGAAAGCACAAAGAGGATTTTGAAAACTACACGGGCAACTTTATGTGTTTTACGAGAATCATGAAAGACGCTGATGGCATCTTGGCTATACTGTTTGAATTCTCGGTCGCTTTGGATATTTTTAATTAGGAAGAAAAATATCATTAAAGTTCCAAGAATATAAAACCACATCATTGTTTAGCCTCTGCTGCTTCGGGAGCAGCTTCTTCCTTCTGGTTCATACCCAGATTGTCCATAAATTTATCCAGATCATCAAAGATCTGAACCATGTCGGAGCAGCGTACAGCTACCAGATATTGCTGAAGAATACGGTTGTAGTCTTGCTGGAAAGCCTGCAGCTTAGCATGCATAGCGGTGGTTTTATCTTTGATATCGGCCATGGAATCCAGCGCGTTTCGATGGATGGCATCCGCTTCAACTTTTGCATCCTCAACGATTTTGTTAGCTAAAAGCTTTGCTTCTACAACAGACTGATTGATAGCAGCCTCTTTCTGACGATATTCGCTGAGCTGTGTATCCTTCTGAGCCAGCTGAGCCTCCAGTTCGCGTAAATATGCATCAACTTCTCTGGGGCTATAACCGCGGCGTTCGATGGAAAAAACTTTCATAAAAAACCTCCTATGGTGGCATGGAAGCCGTAAAATTACGGTACCATACGTAAATACATAAAATTAGACGTTATGAGTATTATAACATACTTTGAGGGAATTTGCAGGGAAAACTGAAAAAAATGTTGCATGAGACTATAAAAGCCGCTACAATAATAGAATCAGTTATGGACCATTAGGAGGCTTACATGCATAGCAGTAAAGACATTCATATAGAGTACCAAAAAAGATCCGTAAAGGAACCCTGCGCCGCCGGCGAGATCTTAATGCAGATCACCACCGGTCAAAGAAGCGGACGCTGCATTTATACCGACTGGATCGATACCGGTTTGGGCGCCGGCCGGCATGAATTGCAGCTTTATTTGATCGATGATCTTGGTTTTGATGATGAACCACTTCAGCAGGAACGCATTATAGTGGGAGATCCCGGTGTTTTTCAGCAGTCTTCTTATATTCCGGCAGTGCCGGAAATGAAGACGGGGGCATTTCTGGAACCCGAAACCGGTCGGTTTCAGGTAGGAGTCAAGCTAGTCAATGGTATGGCGCCCGGAACGATCCGTATAGGGTGGGCGGCTAAAAAAGAGGAACTGCTTACGGAGAAAGATCAAGATGCAGTGAAGGCGCAAGCGTTTTATATTGCTAATCCGCCTAAATTCCTACGACCCGGTATGAAATATACGTTTAGCTGCCGTAAGTCGGAAGAGTTAACAGGCATTGTGACATGGAAAGTTATTGGAGATGATGCAGGCAGCATCAATAAATTTGGAACATACACAGCACCGGATCGTCAGGGAGTATTTGAGGTACAGGCCGCATTGGAAGGAAGCGATCTAACTGCTTCAGTGTATGTGATCATTAGAGAATAAAGAGGTTTTCTATATGTTGAGAGTACTTTCGGCTATTGGTATGAGTCGATATACCGATCAGCAGTCCATCGACGGCTTCATCAGTAAACAGTTGATGGAAGGGCGATTAAGAGCACAGCATTACATGAAAGAAGGAAAAGTTCATGTGGAAATGTATAAGGAAATGGGCCCTTTTCAGCTAATCATGCGTGGTGTGCTTGAGCCGGATCATTATATTAGGATCGGAACGATTTGCCCCGCAATTAAAGAAAAGCGTGGATATGAAATATTGGAGTGCGAGATCCATGAAGATGAGCATGATGATCTGTATATGTTTGGACAGGAAAAAAGCACTTTAGAAGGGGTTTGTTTTCGAGTAACCGAGGTGAATCGCTTTTATAAAGATAAAAAATTGATGGAGGTAGAGCGAACCTTTGCTTCCTGTTATGGTCTCTCTTTCGAGGGTAAGGTGCTTTTGGGAATCGACCGGTCGGAGGATGATGTAGCTGCTATTGAAGAGGTGGAAGCCAGAAGACGAGGACTTTTGCGCCGGGCTATGGAAGGAGACGAAACGGCGATTCAGCAGATTCAAAGCGATGATGATTTGACAGAACAAGAGATCGAAGATCGCTTGAAGCAGGAAGATGTATACAGTATTTTTGATGGCTTTTTATATCCGGCAGAAGGAGAACATGATAATTATTATACTGTTTTAGGAGACATTGTTTATGTGAATAAATTGATGAATGCTGAAACAGAAGAATGGTGCTATTATTTGGATCTAAATGTGCTGGGACAAATTTTACGGGTGTGTATTAATCCGTGTGATTTGTTGGGTAAACCTATGGTGGGCTGCCGTTTTATGGGGAAGGTGTCTTTCTTCGGAAGAATCGACCCGGCACGACAGATTCTGGAAGATCCAAGAGGTTTTTATTAATTTGAAAAACGATTCGAAGAGATAGAAAGGAAACAAAGCCTATGTTAAAAGTATGGGGAAAAATTTGGCATAAACATCGTGTGCAGGAAAGCTATACCGCAACAGATGACCATCAGGAGTGGACGGAAGAAGCTCGATTGGAAGTGTGTATTGATGAAATTATTCAGGCACTAGATTTGCCCAGACCGATTTGGCTCAAGCAGAATCGTGATGAAATGCAACAGTTTGGGCGCACTCAATTCCATCAGGATCACTTTATTGAAAGCTTTCCTTACCAAAGTTTTGAGGTAGAAATCATTGGTACAGACGATGACGAGGAAGAAGCTATGAATTAAGATCGGCTAGGCCGATCTTTTTTTGTCGATAAATTTTTAGGTTTGCACGACAGATTTCGAGAAAAGAATATGGAAAAATATGGTAAGCTATCGGCGATAGGAAAAAGGACATCGTGAAAGCGGTGGTGGACAATCGATACAAGGGGGAGCATACCATGGAAGCTAACGAAAATCAGCAGGGCGTGGTTCGCTGCATAGGCAAACCGAGCGATGAGGTAAAAGTATATTTAGAAGAGAAAAGTGATTTATTTTTAAAGGAGAATATGACCGATCGTGTGGGCCATTTCCAAATGTATTATTTGCTAGGCCGAGAATATCGACTGGGTCGACAAACGATTTATTTGATTAGGGGAATTTTGGAGGGGGAGTCTGGAGGAAGCCGTCAAATCAAATTTACGCAGGATCAGCTGCGGAATCTGCAAAGACGGCAACAAAGACAGTTTCCCAAGTTTCAAGTGGTGGGATGGGCTCTCAATCAGCCTGGCTACGGAAACGATGGAGCTTGGCGTTTTGCAAAGCAAAATGAAGAATTTTTTTCACAGTCTCCTATCCTGCTGATGAGCGATGGGCTCGAGGGTTCTCTGGCTTTTTATCAGTGGGAAAATGGTGACTATCACGAATTGGGTGGTTATTATGTGTATTCCGATCAAAACCCTACTGATTTTCGCAGTGCACAAGTGGCTCAACGTCAGGAAGCTGCATCACTTATCACTGAAAAGCCGTCTTCGGAAGAAACTATGCCATGGGAACTGCCGGAAGAAAATAAGAAAAGAAGCATCTGGGAACATTTGGAGCGCCTCCCAATGAGAGAGACAAAAGAAACAGAACCCATATCACATCGATTCCCTTTTAAGAAGCAGGAAGGGACTCCGATTAGAGTGCTTACTTCGCTATCAGCAATTTTGCTCACAGTGACACTAGTGATGGGGATGTTGCTCTTTAACAGTGTGAGCACTTTGGATGGAATTCAAAATCGATTGGAGACTATGGATTTACAAATTGAACAGATCTATTCCTCGGTGACAAGTTCTGCGGGCCAGGAAACTGTGATGACGCAGGCTCCCGCTGATGGGATCCATGGTGGGGAAATCGTGGAGGATGCAGGGCAGTGAAGAAAATAGGTACGGCATCGCAAGCCTTGCATATTGCACTGGTGTTGGTTGGCACGGTAATTGGTGCCGGATTTGCCTCCGGCGCGGAGATAATGGCGTATTTTACTGACTATGGTGAAATGGGCCTGTGGGCGATAGGCGTGGCAGGATTGTTGTTTTTTGTCGGCACCTATGGTACGCTAAAAATTGCATATGAAAATGGAAATACGGAATACGGAACATTTACAGAGCAAATTGCCGGCAAATGGCTGGGCGCTGTATTAGATGCCTCGACCGTCCTTTCCATGATACTTGGGTATGGCGTCATGCTGGCAGGCAGTGGCGCTATTTTTTTGCAGCAATGGGATTTGCCAGAGGTTTGGGGGAGTTTGCTAATGGCAGGAGCAGTTTTAGCAACATTGCACTTTGGTCCAGAGGGTGTTATAAAAATGAATCGGATTTTAACGCCGATTCTGATCGCCGGCATTTTTCTTGTGAGTGCCTACGGCATTATGAGTTCTTCCTCTGTAACTGAAACGATGGATCTGTTGCTTCAGCCATTGTCGATCTTTACGGCGCAGCCGATGAAAAACCTGTTCCCGGCTTTGGAAAGTGCGGCGATATACGTTTCATATAATATGCTAGGAGCGACAGCGGTGCTGACAGGTTTGTCAGGCTACATACACCATGAAAAACAGGCGGCTAAGACTGGAGTCTATGCGGCATGTATTTTAGTTTTACTTACCTTCGCTATGGGGCTTGCAACATTTTTAAATTATGATACAATAAGAGGGATACCGATTCCGGTATTAGGCCTGATGAGAAACTATGCGTGGCGGCGTCAACTGTATGTGGTTGTTTTGCTAGGGGCCATGTATACTACCGCGGTGGCGGATGGCTTCGGCCTTATGAATCGCATGAAGAGATTGAAGCGATGGAGTGAAAAGACCAAGGTGCTTCTGATGACTTTGTCAGCGATGATATTGGCGCGATTGGGTTTTACTTGCCTGGTAGAAAAAGGATATAAGTTTTTGGGATATCTAGGCATGGCACAGTTGATATTGATCATAATTAAATGTATTTCCAAAAAGGAGACCATAAATGGAAAACAAAAACGAAGAAATGGAAAGCAAAGAGAAGCTGTTCGAAAGCATTGAGGAAGATGCGGAGCAGGATCTTTTTGCGGAAATAGAAGCGGCGGAGCCGGAAGAAGACGACGCGAATGTGTCGGTTGATACCGATGAGGTAGAGGAGAAAAACGAGGAAACGGAAACACCGACTCAAGAAGATGAAAGGGAATTGGAAGAGCCAGCACAGGAAAAAAAGAAATGGATCCTGTTGGGAATGATCATTGTATGTGTGATTGCCTTAACAGCGTTCCTGTTTTCTGATCGTTTTTATAATATGATACGTGGTAAATCTAGTTATATATTGCAGAAAACTGAGCAAACAGTTGGGTTTGCGGATGGTAATGCAAGTGTGCTTACAGAAGGCGAGTGGTTGCTGCGATGCAGTCAGGATGGATTGCAGGCGATTGATGAAAAGGGACGTGTAGAATGGGATGTTCCTTTTACTATGTCCTCGCCGTATATGTTAAAAGCCGGAAAGTTTATTTCGGTAGCAGACCGTTTGGGAACTTCTGTGATCGTAGTGCGCGATGGTGTGATCGAAACCGAGATTGATGCGGAAAAGCAGATTCTTTTGCATTGCGTGAATGAGCAGGGTGCTAGTGTAGTTGTTTTAGATGGCAGTGAAAGCCATGATGTTAAACTATACTCCCGAGAGGGCGCAACTTTGATGCAGAGGCATACGTATGCGGAAGCGGATGGTATTCCTGTGGCAATTGCATTGAATGCTGACGGAAGTCGCATGGCGACGGCATATATCCATTATACAGGTACAAAAATACAGAGTATTATTACGATTTTTGATCTTACAGAAAGTGGTTCTGCTTTGGTGGATCGAATTGTAGGAAGCGCTGCGTTTGAAGATTGTGTAATAGCCGATTTGAAATTTGACGGTGACCTTTGTTTCTTTGCTGGAAGTGATCGTTTTGGAGCTGTAGATGCAAAACGAACCTGTGAAATCGTATGGGAAAAGAACTTAGAATATCAGATGGAGACATTGGTTTTATCGGATGAGTATTTCGCGGTACGATATGGTGAAGGTTTGGCGGGTACGGTTGCAGCTGCTGAAAACAATGTAGTGGTATATGACTATACTGGAGATGTACTGTGTTCAAAAAGTTTGGAGGGTGTATCTTATTTAGATGCGTGGGGCGATACCATTATTTATGGTTCTGGTCGGTCTTATTATGGTATTTCTCCGGAGGGATCTCCAAAGTGGCAGTTCGATGCAATTGAAGACTATTCTGGCTTAGTGGCATTTGAGAATGAGGATCAGGTAGCGGCGATTCGTAATGGAGAAATCTGTTATTTTGAAGTGATGATAAAAGGAGCGACGGGAACAGAAGATGAATGAGTTTCTTCCTATTATATTAGATGGAATTGTAATCTTTATATTTGTGCTATATTTGGCACGAGGATGGCATAAAGGGTTAGCGAGGACATTGGTCACTATGCTTAGCTTTGTGTTGGCTTTGTTTCTTACGTGGCAGCTGTATGGTTATGCAGCGGACTTTTTAAGAACGATTGGTGTGCAAGATAAAATAGCTGCAGGCTTTGGGGCCGGAACACAGGCTCCTGCTAAGCCTGGTATAGCGGAAGCGGTGACATACATTGAAAGCTTATTTTTACCTGAAGCGTTAAAGACAAGTATGATTGGGAATAATAATCCTGAGGCGTACACCGCATTGGGGGTTGTGAATTTTCAAGAATATGTAGGAGTCTTTTTGGCAAATATAGTCGTAAATGCCATAGCACTATTGGGAGTCTTTGTAATTTCTTTTGTGCTGCTCCGGTTGTTGGGTAGAAGCTTGAGCTTGATCAATCACCTTCCGCTAGTTGGGTTGGCTAATCGTATATTGGGAATGCTAGCGAATGGAATAGTAGGATATTTTGTGATTCAACTAGTCATGTTTGTGTGTACCATGATGGCTACCGGGCAGAATTTCTTCTCTGGAATGGTTGTTGCAATTGAAAATAGTACGGTTGCAGTTTGGTTTTATCATGCAAATTACCTAGTGGATTGGATTATGAAAATTTTTGCATAGTTTTTAAAAATTGTTGTTGACAAAGAGCTCTTAATCAAGTATAATGATTTTCGCACTCGTGGTTAGGAGCCAACGCAGTAAGCCCTGGAGAAGTACTCAAGTGGCCGAAGAGGCGCCCCTGCTAAGGGCGTAGGTCGGGAAACTGGCGCGAGGGTTCAAATCCCTCCTTCTCCGTTCGTCAATATTTTTTGAAAAAAGATGTTGACAAAAGGAAGCGAATATGATATTATATCATCTGTTCGCGCCAAACGAACCGCATCAAAAAAAGTTTGAAAAAAGTTGAAAAAAGTACTTGACAAACTGAAAACGATGTGATAAGATAACCAAGCACTTCGCGCGAGACCGAAAGGAACGAACGAAAGTGCAGAACTTTGAAAATCGAACAGTGTAACATCTGAGAAGAAAAAACTTTATCGAGTGAAAACAAGATAAAGGGAACGGTAAGAAAAATACCGGTCAATTCAAAACCAAGTAATAACGAACGAATCAAATTATGAGTTTGATCCTGGCTCAGGATGAACGCTGGCGGCACGCTTAACACATGCAAGTCGAGCGAAGGGAAAGGTGCTTGCACCTATCCCTTAGCGGCGGACGGGTGAGTAACACGTGGGTAACCTACCTCATACAGGGGGATAACGTATAGAAATGTACGCTAATACCGCATAAGCCTACAGAATGGCATCATTCAGTAGGAAAAACTCTGGTGGTATGAGATGGGCCCGCGACTGATTAGCTAGTTGGAGAGGTAACGGCTCACCAAGGCGACGATCAGTAGCCGGTCTGAGAGGATGGACGGCCACATTGGGACTGAGACACGGCCCAGACTCCTACGGGAGGCAGCAG
>JAZQWC010000048.1:0-27611 GCA_045632125.1 Bianqueaceae bacterium | reverse complement strand
ATACAAAATAACTATATCATTTTTGACTTTAAAATACAACCTCTTTCTATACGCCTTACACAAAATACACATATAAAAAAGAGCTTTAATATGTATTGTTCGCACAGAAAGGCATTACAAAACACATTAAAGCTCGTTTTTTATTTTATTTTTTGTCACACTTCTGTATATCCCTTTTTAATCATATACGCCACTACATCTTTTACCTGTCGCAGCTGCCATACATCACGGTTTGGAATATCTACATCAAAATGATCTTCAAAAGCACACACAATGTTCATGATATCAAAAGAGCTTAATCCTAAGTCTTTTACAAAATCAGTATCCGGCAAGAGACCGTTTTTTCCTGTTACTTCTTTTACAGTTTCCTGAATAAATTTAAAAAGCTTATCTTCTAACATGATTTATCTTTCCTTTTTATATTGATTACACTAAATGACGTTTGATTTTCTTTAATGCGGTTTTGGAAAATTCCTGTTCGCGAATATTGATCATCTGGATCTGCTGATACAAAGGAAGTTCGTCGTTGATACGATCGATCTCTTTTTGCAGAGTTTCCAAAATCTCATAGGAAGTCAAACCTGCAGCCTTTTCCTGATTCGGATAAATGCTGGCGGCTACCTGTACATCATCGGTAGAAACACCACTTACTGCGCCATATACCATAACATCCTGTACAAGAGGGAATTTTTTAATTTTTTCTTCCAATTTTTCAGGAGCCATTTTTTTACCGTTTTTGAAAACGATTAGATTCTTCTTTCGTCCAATAATATACAAGAACCCGTCTTTATCGATCTCGCCCATATCGCCGGTACAGAACCATCCATCTTTCATGACTTCTTCATTGAGCTGAGGTGCATTATAATAACCCTTCATTAGGTTTTTACCTCTTACCAGAATCTCACCCTCTTCCAGCTTTACCTCAGTGTGAGCTGAGATCAAACCAACCGAATTCAGTTTATTGGCTTTGTTTCGGTTAACACTGACCAAAGGTGCACATTCGGTAATACCGTATCCCTGCAGAACGGTTACTCCCATGCATTGGAACTGCTCCATAATTTCCAAACCAACATGAGCACCGCCGCAAATGATCAGTTCAATGGTACCCAATGCTTTTTTGCGGATCGCCTCTAATGTCGCTCCCGCTTTTTTAAATCCTACGGAACGCAAAAATTGCTTAATAGAGAAGAGCTTCTTAAGTCCCTCCGCCTTTCCTTGCTCTTCAGCACTGGCCCAAATACGACTATGAATCGTTTCCAGCATAAGCGGTACAGTAAACAAAGTCTGAGCACCTGACAGCTGCAGATCACGAAATACAGTACGCAGATTACCGTTAATATATGTATGACTGCCTACCACCAAAACATCCATGATGGAACAAGTCCAACCATAAGTATGGTAGAAAGGCAGATTTGTAAAGGTCACTTTCCCAATGTCTACATTAGCCATAGCGTCGGCTGCATTAGTTAAAATCGCTTCCTGACTCAGCATAACTGCCTTGGACTGACTGGTGGTACCGGAGGTAAATACAATAGCTGCCGTCATATCACCGGTTACGTTTTGATTGATCTCCTGATTCTGCTTACCTTTTTCCCAAATGTCCGCACCCTCAGCGATCAAACTTTTTACATTTTCAATTTTTTCATCTTCTCCTGTCAACAGAAACATTTTCTTATCATCGTTTACATACTGTTGGCATATATCTTCATAAGAAGGGGATAGGAAAATCGCATCGGTATCCGCCATAGTCAGCATTTGCATAATGGTTTCATCAGACTGCTCAATATCTACAAATACAGCAGTACTACCACAGTAGTTAGCTGCAAAGCACACCAGGATCCATTCATAACAGTTTTCACCTACAATTGCCAGGTGCTTTCCATTTAAACCACGCTGTACAAAGGCTTCCTGTAAGTATCTTACATCATCGCGAAACTGACGATAGGTCACGCCCATTTCTTTTTGAGCTCTGGTAAACCAAGAAATAGCCGGTGCATCGCCATACTTTTCACCCAGATCTTCCACCATATCACGAAAGCGACTATAATATTGTACTTCATTAAGAGGGTATTTTTTCATTTTTTTCACCTTTATATTGATTTTTCGGTTTTATAGAGTTGTTTTATCGGTACAATATTTTTGATAAAACGCTTCCTGACCATCTTTTTCGATCATGCGCAGCAGTGCATCCACAATCTGACCGTCAAACTGTGTCTGTCTTCCTTCTACGATCTGCCCTATGGTCACTTCAAAGCTAAGTCCCTTTCGATATACTCGATTCGATATCATAGCATCGAAACAATCGGCCACTGCTGTAATACGAGCCCCCAGACTGATATTTTCTCCTACCAGTCCATCAGGGTATCCGCTTCCATTGTACCGTTCATGATGCTGCCGCACAATGGACAGTAATTCCTTGAAGGGAGCATAGGAAGCCATGATTTTTTCTCCATCTACCGGATGCTTCTTAATTTCTTCAAATTCCTCTTCTGTTAATTTGCCGGGCTTCAGCAATATTGCATCCGGCACACCAACCTTACCAATATCATGAAAAAGACCGGCAATTCGAATTTTTTCCACTTCTTTTTCCGGCAATCCAATTTCAGTCGCAATTGCAGCTGCCAAATTTGAAACACGTTCTGAATGTCCCTTTGTTTCTTCATCTCTGGTTTCAACCACAAAACGTAGGGTTTCAATCGTCTGCATGTAGGCATTTTCAATTTCTTTCTGATATTCCCGAATCTGACGCATTTGACGAATAGATTTTACACAGGATTCCACCAACAATTCCAACTGATCAAACTTATCATCTTTTTCATAATAGCCCTGAATATCCAACTGGCGAATAGTTTTGATGGGCGGTGCCATGCTTTTATGACCTGTCAGCAGAATAATATACAGATCCTCATTAAACTTTCGAATTTCTTCTACCACCTGATCACCGCAAATGGGAGACATTAAAAAGTCAAGCAGAAGAATATCGTACTTTCCGTTTCTTACTCGTTCAATGGCAGTATATGGATCATTTTCAACATCCACTTGATATCCGGAACGATGAAAATAAGCTTGGATCGTACTGGTGATAATAGGATCATCATCTAGTGTTAATATCGAGATGCGGTTTTCCGCAATTTGTTTACTTCTTCTCATATTTTGAATCCTCACTCATCTCATACTTACTTAATTTGCACACGATCCAACGGAATTGCAATACCAAACACACTGCCGCCGCCTTCGCGATCTTCATGCCATAAATGGCCACCAAACTTACCTTTGATTACAATACTGGAAATATAAAGGCCCAGACCCGTTCCCTTAGTACCTTTACTGGTAACCATATTTTTGAACAATTTTTCTTTTACATTGGCGCTAACACCCTTGCCACGATCTTTAATAGCAATCTGCAAATGTTCTGCATCGGTGTAAACTTCCACGTCGATTTTTCCACCGCCGGCTTCCTTTTGTACAAAAATCGCATTTGATAACAAGTTATCCACAACTTGAATCAAATTGTTGATATCTCCCTGTAAAGATATTGTTTTTGTCTGATCATACTGCACATTGATCTGACACCCGCTGTTCAAAATCTCATGCCGCATCAGAAGCATGCTTCGTTTTAGCATTTCATCCAATGTAAAAAGTAATTTTTCATCGGTACTAATGTTCGCCGCCTGACCTTTGATTGCAGTAATAATATCGGACATGTATGCTGTGGAATCCTTCACCTTTTGGAACCAGTCTTTCATTTCCGTATAGATCTCACGAAAATCTTCTTCTGTTACCTGAGGATCCGTCAAGCTTTCTTCACATTCTTCTACTAAATCGGTAGCAGCAGCAATGCAACCGGAGATGCTCATAATAGGAGTTTTTAAGTTATGTGCCAGGCCGCCGATCATTTGACCCAAGAACGCCATACGTTCTTGCTCCAACATACGTTCCTGACTATCCTGCAGTTTTTGCATACTTTCTTTAACCTGTGTAATATCTTTAAACAAAACTGCAAAACCGGAAATCTTTCCATATACTTCTAGCGGTGATACATCCACTACAAAATATTTTTTTCGACTACGCCCTTCTATGTTGACCGTAACTGCTTGCTCATATGAGATTTGTGTTTCCCCATCCTTACTGGCTGCAATTGCAGTGATCATATTATAGATGGGTGTTTTCAAATGAATATCTTCTTTTTTTACACAATCTTTCAGTGCTTTATTTTCAGTAATACCATATTCCGCAGCAAAAAGCTGTTCGAACTGTTTATTATAGTTCAAAACCAAGCCCTTTTCACTCAATACTAAATAGCAATCAGAAATACCATCCAGTATGTGCTTCGTAGCAATAGGGGTAATATCCAGCATATGTAACTGATAGATGGCAATACCACAAAAAGCAACTGTAGCCAAAAAGCTCATGGGTGTTGCCGATATGGGCATTTCAATGCCACCAAAGGTAGCAACAACACTAATCAGCAAAGGACACAAACCACTAAGAGCAAAAAGTGTACATTGTTTCCAATATAATGCTGTTTTATTTTTAAAGGCAAATAATAACATATATACAATTGCCGCAATCAGGTAAATATAGTTACAAGCACCACTGATCAGAATATAAGGGCCGAATACGATTTCACTTCGAATTATAGAAAATTGGCTGTACATTAGGTGATGCAGTGGATTGGTAAAGGAAATCAAAATTGTGATAACCGGTACAATAAACAGTGCCTTCATCCACCGCTGCATTTTATCATAACCTTTAATAAAAGTAACAGCAATACACAAATACAGTGGTGCACACAGGGCTCCTCCCGGCTGCATGATGCAATCCAAGACAAACATTACATCATTGCTTTGCCCCTTTAAAAGTCGAATCAAAATAACTGGAATGATCCAACTGGCAATAGCCCATTCAAAGAACAGAAACAATCGATGCAGTAAACTAGTCTGCCAATTTCTTTTAATACTCCACATGGAAAATACTGCAATAATCACCAATGCAGCAATAAACACAACGAGTGCAATGTTGGATACCATTAGTTTTTCCTAAATCCTTTCAGCATTTGTTTTGCCGTGGGCATGGTTAGATCCATTCCCAATTTATTCAGTTCTTCAATGGTAAGATCATTGGATACTGATATGGTAGGCGGATCGGTACGTAACCGACGCCAATGATCCATTAAAAGTCCTGCAAGTTCTGTGCTGACTCTGTCAGATTTTTCAAACAGCACTTCCGCCATTTTCTCTTCCGGTACGATCTCTATCTGATCATTTATAGTCTTTAGTACTTCATACAAGGGCATCGGACTTTGATTCATAATATGATATGTATTCCTATCTCCCTTTGTCAGCAGCAAGACTTCCTTAGCGGCCATATCCACAGGCATTAGATCAATTTCGGAATCTGCCGCACTCTCCGGAAGGGCTCCCAACTGATCAAAACCATTGAGCAGCATATAAAACACATTGGAATCAGGATTTTTTTGGAACACACCATCTTCTGCCCGGCCAACCAGACGTCCAATTCGGAAGATTTTTGCCTTTAATCCTTCTTCCATTGCTTTATACACTAAACCTTCAGCCAAGAACTTACTCTTTACATAAAGATTTTTATCCCAAATCTGACCAATCTCATAATCATTTTCGGTAAAAGTATATTTTTCTTTACTGTGTCGCAAATGATCACCACTCACACTGCAAGTAGACATATGATAAAATGCTGCTTTAGCCACTTTCGCTAATTCAAGCACATTGGACGTGCCCTGCGTGTTCGTTGCTAAATAAGCTTCTTCATCATCGGCATAGTGACGTACATCTGCTGCACTGTGATAGATCTCTCCAACCTGATTCGACAGATTTACATATTCCTCTTCGCTCATACCCAGCTTTTCTTTGGTAATATCACCAGCTACAGCCTTGATTCTATCATCAGCAGCTGCCAAAATACTATGACCGAAATACCAGATCAAGCAGTCGCGCAGGCGCTTTTCGTTTCCGTCGCGCATTAAGCAATATACTGTTTTATTTTGATTTAACAGTTCTTTTACCAGATGCGCACCCAAATATCCAGTGGCTCCGGTCACAAGAGCTGCTTTTGTATTCTCGCTCGTTTCTGTTTTACTCTCATTTGAAACGCCCAGCCCGGCTTCTTTTTTGATCCATTTAGCCTGCTTTTCTGCAGTGGGATTATCGTAAAATTCTGCCAAAGACATTTCAATATGATCGTTAAAGTAACGACTCAGTACATTCAGTACCCCCATCGATGTGCCCCCCAGTTCAAAGAAGGAGCGTTTCGTATCGGTAGCCGGTATCGTCAGCACCTGATTCCAAACGGATAGAACATAGGCTTCGTCAATTTCCGGCTTTGCCGGTATTGTCGCAGGAGTTACTTCAACAGGAGCCTCATTTACAGTTACTGCAGGACTCTCCTTAGCTGGAGCTGCCGCGACTGTTTCTTCTTTTCCCAGTGCCATCTGCTTAAGTACCTGCATATCTATCTTATTGGTAGCTGTCATGGGCATTTTTCCCAAACAGATCATGCGAGAGGGCAGCATATAAATTGGAAGGACCTTGCGTAGGTGTTCCATGATTTCTTCTTTAACAGTTTCTTCGCTGCGGCCTTCTTGCTCAGCTTTCAGCTGATAAAAGGCACACAATTCCATGGATCCATCCTCTTTTTTAATGGCTACGGTAGCAGCCTGAAGTGCTTGTCCTGCTTCCAAAATTGCGCCGCTGATTTCACCAAGCTCGACACGCTGTCCGTTGAGCTTTACCTGATTATCGATACGACCCACATAATCAAAGGTACCGTCCAGGCGCAAACGAACCAGATCGCCGCTCTTGTACATTTTTTCACCGGGATAGTAAATATCATCGATGAAACGGCTTTCGGTGAGCTCCGGTCTTGATACGTATCCGGCCGCTAAACACTCACCGGCAATATGCAGTTCACCGCAGGCAGTGGGAAGTACCGGCTGCAGCTGTTCATCCAATACATAAGTACGAGTATTTTGAAGAGGCTTTCCAATGGTGATGTGTTCACCAACGCGCAGAGGCTGCATAGTGGTAAACACAGTAGCCTCGGTGGGGCCATACATGTTCATCAAAATACCATCGGTGCACTCGTAGAATTTTTCCATTAAGGTTTTTGTTACCACTTCACCGCCCAATAGTACGATACGAATATGCTTAGCTGCTTTGCAGAAAGCATCGTTACCCAGACACAGCTGCAAACGGGAAGGAGTCATTTCAAAAATACCGGTATGATAGGTTTCCACCAAATGAGCCAACTTCCAGGGCAGCATCATTTCTTCTTCGTCGGCCAACACAACAGTGCGACCCAGCGCCAGTGCGATCATGGTTTCCACTACGAAACAATCAAATACAGTATTAGTGGAACAAAGTACTGTACCCTCAATGGGATCCAGCAAGGTCTTCATTTGAGAATACAAATTAGAAATGGAACGATGACGCAGCATAACACCCTTGGGTTTTCCGGTGGAACCGGAGGTAAACAAAACGTTTACCAAAGAGTCCTGCTGAATGGGGCGATCCACATAACGGGACACTTCACCTTTTGGAAGAAGTGCAACCTTGCAATAATCAACTGTAGTTAAAAAGTCTTCCGGCATTAAATTGGCCGCTTTGCGATCATACAGCAACAGTGCAGCCTGAGAAGCCTGCAGCATATACCGCAGACGGGCTGCCGGAAATTCGGGCAGCATGAACACATAGGCACATCCTGCTTTTAATATGCCATACATAGCAGCAATCATATCGGGAGTACGGCTCAGGCATAGCCCTATACGACTTCCGGTTTCGATCTGCTGATCTTCTATAAATTGAGCAATGGCTCCGGCTCTAGCCTCTAACCATCGATAGGTATAAGTTTCACCATGGAAGATGATCGCAGGTTCATCCATCATAACCAAAGATTTATTCTTGACGATCTTCTGTACGGGTAAGTTTAAGAAAGGAGTCACTTCACTGTTGGGAAGATCAATATATTGCATTTGATCTTCGGCTGACAGTAGTATCAGCTTTCCTACCGGAGTTGTTTCATCGTCCATCATGCTGCGAATGATCTGCTCCATGCAGCGTCCATAAAAAGCAATAGTCTCTTCTTTGAAAAGCGAAGTTGCATAGGAGAAGGTAAGCACAAAGGCGCCCTGTTTCTTTTTCATTTCGCAGATCATATCCATTTTCACACTACCGGTGGAAATAGGACGGAAATTCATTTTTTGTGTTCCCAAACGGAACAGTTCTTCATTTACCGGACTCTGCGTCATCATAACCTGATACAACGCATTTTGTGCGCCGCGAGGCAGATTCAACAAGCTGATGATCTCTTCTAACGATACCTCGCCGTTATCTAACATAGCAGCAATATTCTGCTGTACTTTTTTCAGCCATGCAGTCACCGTTTGCTTCTTTTCGGGCTGTAACCGAACCGGCAGCGTATTAATAAACGGACCACAAATATTTTGCGTTTTGTCGATGGTTCGGCCTGCTACAGGAGCACCAATTACAAAATCTTCTCGTCCGCTAATGGCAGAAAGCAGAATTCCATAGGCAGCCAGGAATAGGGTAAAATTGGATATACCTTTTTCTTTACAGAATCCTTCACATTTTTCACTGAATTCTTCTGTAAAATGATGTTCCAGTTCATGCCCCTTAAAATCAAATTTTAAACTACGAGGTGCATCACCGGGCAGTTCTAACGGCTCCGGAAGTTCTGCCAACGCTTCTTTCCAGTATGCTAATTGTTTTTCTTTTTGTTCCGCATTCTGCTCGCCTAAAGAATAAGCATAATCAAAGTAATCTAATTCGACATTGACCTTACCTTCACAGTAAGCCTGATTCAATCTATTTAAAATAATAGAAGTGGTAATACCATCGCCCACAATATGATGACTATCCATAAACAGATACCACTTCTCATCTTTAGACTGCCACAAAGCAGCACGCAGCAGCGGTGCCTGTTTTAAGTCAAAGGGGCGCACAAATTTTTGACAAGCCTCTTCAAAGGTGTCTGCTTCCAAAGTCTGCAGCTGTATCTCTGCCTTTTCCTGAATAACCGCCCATACGCCATCCTGTTTCTGCACAAAAGCAGTGCGCAAGATAGCCTCTGAATCAATCAAAATATTTAAAGCTTTTTCCAATCTGGCTTCATCAGGCTTTTCTTCCAGCACAAAAGCACCGGGCATATTATAGGACAGACCGGTGGGATCCAGCAACGACTGGATATACATTCCCTGCTGCGTAGGCAGCAGCGGATATTCTTTTTGTTTTTGGGTCTTGCGAATTTTGGCAGGCGCCTGATACAAGGGTTGTGATTTAGCGTCCCCAGACATGCTGCCATCAATATAGGCTGCGACCTTCAAAGCAGTCCTGCAGGCATACAAGTCTGCCACCCGCAGTTTGCGTCCGGTTTCTTCTTCAATACGCATGATACATTCCAGTGCATTTAAAGAGTTACCACCAGCCATGAAATAATCACTGCCAATGAAAATTTCATTGTGTTTTAATACTTGTTTGAATATATCTAGAATCAGTTTTGCCGTATGACTAACAAAAGTCTGATCAACCTCTTCATTCATTTCCGGCAGCGGAAGACGATCTTCCATTACTTTACCATTGGGGCTCATAGGAAGTTCCTCTAACCGCATGATAAAAGCAGGAATCATATATTTAGGCAAATAAGTAGCGGTATGAGCCAGCAGATTGGCTTCATTCAGATCTTCATTCGCCGTATAGTATGCACCGATCACGGTTTGTCCACGAAGCTCGCAAAGTTTTACTGCTGCAGTTTGAACACCCGGATAAGATGCAATACAAGAAGAGATCTCCTGTGGTTCAATACGTAGTCCGCGCAGTTTGATCTGTTTATCAAGGCGTCCTGTCAAAATGATCTCGCCATCGGCGGTCCAGCAGGCTTGATCCCCGGTATCGTACATCATTTCATCCGATACAAAGGGGCTCTTCGAAAATACCTTCGCCGTCAAATCCGGTCGGCCGCGGTATCCTTTACCTACACACTTACCACCTACATATAAGCGTCCATAACCACCTACCGGCAGCGGATTCATCCACTTATCAAGCACGTATAAACGACAATTATCCATAGGACGACCGGCGGTGATTTTATCAGCATGAGAGAGCTCTTTAATGCTGACACCCACCGTGGTTTCCGAAGGTCCATATTGATTATAAATGCGAGCATTGCTGCAATTTTTCAGCTTTTTCAGCAGTTCTGCCGGAAAAGCCTCTCCGCCGCATACAATGCTTTCCATTTTTCTCATTGCTCTGCAAAACGCTCCATTCTGCAGATAAGAAGACAAGCGAGAAGGCGTCATGGAAAAATATCCTACTGCATGTCCATTGATCAATGCTGCCAAACGCTCCGGTGCTTCTAAATCCTCATCACCGGGTAATACGATCGTGCGGGCGTTCATTAATGCAACGATACTTTCCAACATGAAGGCATCAAAACCAACGTTGCAGACCGAAAGTACTGCACCGTTTCCATAAATTCCGGCCATGCTCTGTGCCAGATTCAGTAAATTCAAATGTGTGATCTCAACGCCCTTGGGCTCACCGGTACTACCGGAAGTATATACCACATAGGCTAAGCGTTCATCCAGCGGCTTTTCCTCTTCACAGCTGGACTCTCTCATATAAAAGACATTACCGCTTACTTCAATTTCCTCAGCTGTTACTACTGTAATATCACAGCTTCCCAAACGCCGTTTGCTCTTTTCAGTGGTGATCAAAATTTTAGCACCACTCTGAGCTAATATTTTTTTAATACGCTCCGCCGGCAATTCTTCCGAAAGCACCATATATACGCAGCCGGCCTGAAGGCTACCCACCATCGCCGCCAAAAGTTCCGGTTTTCGAGGCAGCAATATCGCCGCCAGTTCCTGTTTCGCTACGCCGCATTTTGCCAGCGTGCTGGCATAACCTGCACTCTTATACAGCAGGGCACCATAGGTAATTCGCTCTCCATCGCAAATGACCGCAACACGATTTTGAAATTCACTGCACCCCTGGACCAATGCGTCATAAACCGGCATTTCTTTCAAATACCGATCGGTTTGGTTGAATGTGTATAAAAGCTTCTCTTTCTGCTCCATCGACAGAACTCGCAGCTTGTAAATGGGTTTTTCAGGATCTCCCAGTGCTTCACTTAAAATCTCACAAATATTGCGATGCAGCTCTTCGATTTCCTCTTCTGCAAAAAACTGAGCTAAATAATCGTAATCCAGCGCATATTTTTTATTATCAAACAGATTCGTTAAATGAATCGTCAGCTGTTCAGCCTGATACCCTGCATAATGCCAACGACCGGAAAAAGCCACCGATGCATCCTGATTCTTAAAGATCTTACTATCCTGATACGAAAGGGCAATATGAAACAGACGACCTTCTTTGCCCGTCATTTCTGCAATTTTTGTAAAGGGATACCGCTGGTGGCGCAGCATCTCGTACCAGCTTTCCATCAGCTTTTCATTAAAATCGTTTAAGCACCATTCGTCGTCGATCTCGTTATAAAACGGAAGCGTCGTTACAAACATTCCCGAACTTTGCTTGAATATATAATTAGTACGGTTAAAAATCGGCACACCAATGGTGAAACGCTCGCTGCCTCCGATTCTTTTAAAGTAAATTGCAAGAGCCATGTAAAGCACTGCAAAGGGAGCCACGCGCTTTTGCTCACAATAAGAGTAGATCGCATGGTTTAAAATTTGAGGCAGTTCAAAACTTTTGCGGCGTCCAACCGGACTGATAGCCGCACTGCTAACAGCTTTGAATGAAGAGGGTTCATCCATATGAACCGCTCTTTCTTTCCAGTACGCTTCATCTTTTCGATAGGCTCTGGAAGTCAAATAACTCTGTTCTTCTTCAATATGCTGTTCGTAATCCGGCGCCATGGTAAGCGATACCGGCTTTCCATCAATTAGTTCCAAATATGTTTGAGCGATCTTGTTGCACAACATGATCAGCGACCAACCATCGGAAATAATATGATGGATCTTAACTAAAAGACCACCGCTTCCTTCACCATCACGGAATAAAATAAAACGATACAAAGGACCATCCATATATGGAATCGGTTCTCGAGTAACTGCTATTTCCCAATTATGAATGCCATCCTGACTGGTATTACTAAAATCGTAGACCGGAAAATCTTCCCGCACATAGGGCTCATGATACTGCAAAACTTCATCATCTTTTTGTATCAATCTGGTACAGATCGATGAATCACTTTCCAACACTCGGTGCAGACTTTCCTGCAGCATAGCAAAATCAAGATTTCCTTTGATACGGATCGTAGTACTAATATTGTTAATCGATGTACCCGGCAGGGACTTTTCCAGATTCAGTATATTTTGCTGGCTCAGCGATAAAGGAAAACAATGCATATTCCGGCCTCCTTTCTTTTAGTCTATATATCCACTTAACATGTTTTTATCATAATTCGCATACTGCATTTGAATCTTACTCTTTAAAGGTCCGCAGCTTTCTTCGCTATAGATCTCATACTGTCGTCCCCCAAGACCTTTAGCATGATACAAAGCCTGATCAGCAGCTAAAAATAGATCCAAGTAATTATTTCCATGCAAGGGTGCCAAGGAAACACCAATTGAAAGTCCTATTTTTAGATCCGGAACCTGTTCTTCCAACTCTTCTCTAAAGGACTCGTTCAGCTGACGACAGCGTTTTTCAATAATATCGATATTTTTTATATCTTTCATGAGCACCATAAACTCATCGCCGCCCACTCGGCCTAAAATATCGTTTGTTCTGAAAAACTTACGAAGAATTTGTGCCGCCTGAATGATTACTACATCGCCAAACATATGCCCATATTGATCGTTTATCTTTTTAAAACAGTCAATATCCAATATAAACAACGCACAGTTTTCTTCACTTTCTAAATATTCCTCTGCCAGTTTACGGCAGGTAGCAGCATTATAAATCTGCGTCAATGAATCCTGTTGTGCACGCAATTCCAATTCTGTGATTTTTTCCTGTTCCAAATCAAACTTCTTTTTAGTATAGGTCAGATCCATCATAACTGCGTAGATATATTCGTTTTCTTCTTTTTCAACCCTACAGCCTTTGCACATGATCCATTTTTCCTGCCCGTTTCGATTTAAAATGGGCAGCATAATTTCCAACTGGTTTTCTTCCTCCAGCTGCAATTTGATCTTGCTTCCGATTTCACTTTTATAATTATATTCAATCAGCCCTAAAAGACCTTCTTTGCTTTTTTCTTTTATTTCTTCTTCGGAATAATTCAGTAATTTTGCTAAATCTGCCACGCCATCGATCAATGTTAAATTCTCATCATTCATACAACAGATCTCACTCAAAAAATGGGATGTATATTCCTGTTTTAATAAAAGCATCGCAAGTCCTCCTTTCTATTGGGTTGATAATTCTATATAGTAAATTATGACTTTTACATTATTTTATGAAAAAATATAAAATGGCAGTTTGATTTTATCATATTTTACCTATGTTTACAATAATAACTTGTACTTTTTCATTTTATTGACGAGGTTGTGCCGATATGATATAATCCAATAGATATAACCCCTTCAACCCCTTATAAAACCTGTATTTTGGAACAACTCTTATGTTGAAAAAATATACCTTATTTTTACTAATTTTATTAACTTTTCTTCTACTTTTTGGCTGCAGTTCCTCTGATCAAGAATCAGAAGATTCATCTGTTCCCTCTATCGTTTTAGATCAGGCAGCAGTAGAGCAGGAAGCTAAAGCCCTTCAAACCACTCTCCAGCCGGCCCAAAGCCTTGTCATCAAACCAGAGCCTTCCGGTAAAGCAGTAGAAGAAAATCAATATGCCAAAGTCGATTATTCCAATGCCGCTGATGGCTATGTTATGGTGCAGTATATAGCTGCCTCCGATAAAAAACTAAAGTCTCAGGTCGTTGGTCCTTCCACCACCTATACATACACTTTAACGCAGGGTGAGTGGACTGTTTTTCCTTTATCTGACGGAAACGGAAGCTATCAAATCAAAGTATACGAAAACATCGAAGGCACCCGTTATGTACAGGTTTTATCCGCCGATGTTACTGTATCACTTCAGGATGAATTTGCTCCCTTTATTCGTCCCAATCAGTATGTTAATTATGAAAATGCGGTCAATACCATTGCCACAGCCAATGTATTGACCCGCGATCTTACCGATATACTTGACAAAGTCAATGTCATCTATCACTATATTGTAGAAAATATCGACTACGATTATGAAAAGGCCGCTACTGTAGAAAGTGGCTACCTGCCGGATCTGGACGCTGTACTCGAGGCCAAAAAAGGTATTTGCTTTGATTATGCCTCCCTCATGACTGGCATGTTCCGCTCTCAAGGTATCCCCTGTAAATTGGTGGTGGGCTATGCCGGAACCACCTATCATGCCTGGATCAGTGTCTGGAGCGAAGATACAGGCTGGATCGATGGAGCCGTTTATTTTAACGGAACCTCCTGGCAGCTGCTGGATCCTACCTTTGCAGCCACCTCCTCTTCCTCTGAAGATTCCTCACTGGTTGGCGATGGCGTGAATTACACCACAAAATACATCTACTAATTCTATATCGACTATTAAGAAAGCTGGATTCCTATGAAAACAAATCTTTTTTCCAATATGGAGATCGCAGATCTTTGCCGGCAGCTAGGACTTTTACTTCATTCCGGCATTCGTCTTTCTGACAGCATGGCAATGATGGCCGACGAAGAAACCGATTCCACCCATAAATCCCTATATACAACCATTGCTGAACAGTTGGATGACGGATTTTATTTACACGCCGCCTTTGATATTGCCGGTTGTTTCCCTGCCCATGTCATCAATTTGCTCAAAGTTGGTGAAGAAGTGGGCCGCTTGGAAGAAACCTTGTTTGCACTGGCCGAATATTATGAAGAACGCGAGCACACCGCTCGTCAAATCAAAAGCTCTCTTACCTATCCTTTGATCCTTCTTTCTGTTATGTTGGTTGTCATCCTTGTTCTTTTAACCCGTGTACTCCCTGTATTTAACGAGGTTTACCAGTCTTTAGGCACGCAGCTCACCGGTTTGGCCGGCAGTCTTATTTCCGTTGGAAATGGGCTGAGCCGCACTATGCCAATCTTGGGCATTTTATTTATGCTCCTATTGCTCCTAATCCTTTGTTTCACCTTGATTCTTCCTTTGCGCCGCAAGGCTCTTCGTTTCATTCAAAACCGTTTTGGCGACAAAGGCGTATTTCGTAAGCTTAACGATGCACATTTTGCACAGGCCCTATCTATGGTCATCAGCAGCGGTCTTCCTCTAGAAGAAGGCGTTGCCCTAGCCGGCTCCCTATTAGCGGAATCTCCCGCTGCCGCCAAGCGCTGCGAAGCTTGCATTACAGCTTTGAACGAAGGTCAAGATCTTGTTTCTGCTTTCGCAGAAAACAACATGCTACCAGCCTACGCCTGTAAACTTCTTAACTTGGGTATTAAAGCCGGTACGTCGGATCAAACCATGGAGAAATTAGCAAAACGCTTAACAGAAGATGCAAAAGAAAGTCTTCAAGCGAAGCTCTCTAAAATCGAACCTGCTTTAGTGCTCATCACTTCTATTTTAGTAGGGGCTATTTTGTTAGCTGTTATGCTGCCTCTGCTCAATATTATGAAAGCAATCGGGTGATGATATGAAATCTCTCGATTTTGAAAAGCTTTCTCATTTTTTCCGCAGAATTTTAGTTCTTATTCTTACCGGAGTCGTTCTTTTCGGCTTTATCACTTCTCTAACCTCTTTAGAAGCCGACCATGCCGCTGAAGATAAGAAGCAGCTGCAAGCTGCTCTTACCCGGGCTGCTGTTTCTTGTTACGCTGCTGAAGGAGAGTATCCCCCGGACCTTGCCTATTTACAAGATCATTACGGCATCCAGATCAACACGGATCTATATGCTGTTCAATATGAATATATTGCTTCTAACCTAATGCCCGACATCACTGTACTGGAGCTTGCTCAATGAAAGAAACTAAATCGAAACGCAGCATCAGTTCACTGGCTCCTTTTATTTTATTTGTTATTTTAACTACCTGTTTGCTGTCAGTTTTATTATCCGGAGCCGATCTGTATCAGACGATCAACCAACGTGATCAAGTAAGCTATGATCAGCGTACTCTGATTCAATATTTGACCACAAAGATTCGTCAAAACGATGTAAATGGTCAAATCGAAGTAGGCAGCTTTGATGCAGTTTCCGATTCTGATCAAGGAACTACCTTGCATATTTTTGAAGTGATCGAAGATCGCACTTTTTGTACTCGCATTTATTGCCATAATGGCTATTTATATGAGCTTTTTTCCGCTGGCGGACTGGATTTTTCCATGTCAGAAGGACAGCCGCTTTTACCCGTAAAAGATCTTTCTTTTTCCCGCTTTGCGGATTTACTGCAAATTGATATTCAATATAATGACAGCCACAGTGAAACTTTTTATATCGATTTAAGAAGTGGGGAGGCGGTTGCTCATGAAAAATAAAACCTTTCTTCCCATGATCGAGCAAATGATCATGATTTTGATTTTCGCACTGGCTGCCGCCTTTTGTTTGCAGGGTTTTGCTGCCGCTAGTCGGATTTCCAAACGCCAGGCCGTGCTGACCGAAGCTGTGGGAACGGTACAAAATACCGCAGAGATTTTAAAATCTTCTCACGGAGATTTTGAGTTGGCATCTGAACTGTTAAATGGTTCTTTGACCGCTGAAGGGATTCAAATTCCAGCTGATGACTATGTGGTCATTGTACATACTGCAGCGAAAGAGCATGACTTTCTCTCTTCTGCGAAGATCGAAGTCATGTATGATGCCGAAACTTTATATGAGTTGACTGTTTCCTGGCAGGAGGTGCTCCCATGAAGAAAACATCGTCTTTTCGTCCTCCTGTAATTGGTGCCACATCCTTACTGATCATTTTTGCTGTTCTTTGTTTGACTATGTTTACCTTGCTGGCTTTGAGCACCGCTAAAGCCGATGCCCGTTTGTCCGATGCTTCTATTCAGGCTGTTTCTGATTATTACGAAGCCGACCGGCAGGCTGAGATCATATTTGCTAAGTTAAGAGAAAACCCACAGGATATGCCCACAAATGTATATTGTGTGGATGATGTGTATAGCTATAACGTTCCCATTTCCGACACGCAAAGATTAATTGTAGAATTAGAGAAAAATGAGGATATTTGGACTGTACTTCGCTGGCAGGCTGTATCTGTATCAGAGTTAGAAACAAATATTATTGGAACAACGTTTAACCCCTAATAAGCTTTTATAATATTATATTTAAATGAGGTTATGCCATGAGTGAATTAATGACCTATCTTAACCGTGCCGTTACCGATCAGGCTTCTGACATTTTTCTGGTAGCCGGCGGACCTGTAAGTTTGAAACTGGAAGGCCGCATTTGCCCCATCGATGAAAAACGTCTTCTTCCTCCCGATACCCAGAAACTGATTACACAGATTTATTCTTTGGCCAATCGTAGTATGGACATTTTTGAAAAAACCGGCGATGACGACTTTTCTTTTGCTGTAAACGGATTAGCAAGATTTCGTGTAAATGCCTATCGTCAGCGTAACTCTATGGCAGCAGTTGTTCGTATTGTTTCCTTCGATATTCCCAACTGGGAGGAACTGCATATTCTGCCTCAGGTCATGGATCTGGCTGATACACCTCATGGCATGATCTTGGTAACAGGTACTGCGGGCAGCGGTAAATCTACCACTCAAGCCTGTATTATTGACCGAATCAACCGTACCCATGACTATCATATTGTTACGTTGGAAGATCCTATCGAATTTTTGCATCGCAACCAGCGCAGCATCGTCAGCCAGCGTGAGATCGCCATCGATACCACCGATTATCTTTCTGCACTGCGCGCTTGCCTACGTCAGGCTCCCGATGTGATTTTGCTAGGTGAAATGCGCGATGCAGAAACCATCCGCACCGCCATTACTGCTGCCGAAACCGGTCACACTGTAATTGCAACTTTGCACACCAATGGTGCCGTGAATGCGATCAACCGCATCATTGATAGCTTCTCCAGTTCTCATCAGGAGCAGATCCGCGTTCAGCTGGCCACCGTGCTTCGTACTGTTGTATCTCAGCAAATGATGCCCGATGTAGAAGGCAATATGCTTCCGGCCTTTGAGATCATGCACGTAAACAATGCAATCCGAGGTTTGATCCGCGACAATAAAAATCACCAGATCGACAATGCGATTCTGGCAGGAAGGGCAGAGGGTATGATCACCATGGATCAATCCATTTTGAACCTATATCGTGATCGACGCATCACTCGAGAGACCGCACTGCTGTATGCAGACCACCCCGAACAACTTCAACGTCAACTTAACTAACAATTCAAAAAAAGAAAAATAAAAAAGGGCCCACAACACCTTTCCACTGCATACCACTGTAGCAGTGGAAAGGTACTGTGGGCCCCTTTTACATTTTTATTACAGCAGACTCTTATACAGAGCTACGATATCCTCAACACAGGTATCCTTGGGGTTACCGGGACGGCAAGCATCAGCAAAAGCACACTCAGCCAGGAACTGAACGTCCTCTTCCTTCACGATATCCTTCAGGTCAGCGGGAATACCAACATCCTGAGACAGCTTGCGAACAGCGTCAACAGCAGCTTTGCGGTATTCTTCCTGAGTCATGTTCTCGGTACCTTCAACGCCCATAACCTTAGCGATCTCACGATACTTCTCGCCGGTAGCTTCAGCATTGTATTCCATAACGGTGGGCAGCAGAATCGCATTCGCTACACCATGAGGAGTGTCATATACAGCACCCAGAGGATGAGCCATGGAGTGAACGATACCCAAACCAACGTTGGAGAAGCCCTGACCTGCGATGTACTGACCCAGAGCCATGCCTTCGCGGCCTTCCTTCTCGTTGTTAACAGCGCCACGCAGAGACTTAGCAATGATCTCAATGGCTTTCAGGTGGAACATGTCGGTCATCTCCCAAGCAGCCTTGGTGATGTAACCTTCAATAGCATGGGTCAAAGCGTCCATACCGGTAGCAGCGGTCAGACCCTTGGGCATGGAAGACATCATATCGGGATCAACTACAGCTACAACAGGAATATCATGAACGTCTACACAAACCATTTTACGTTTGCTCTCAACGTCGGTAATTACGTAGTTAATGGTAACCTCAGCTGCGGTACCAGCGGTGGTGGGAACAGCGATGATCGGAACGCAGGGGTTCTTAGTGGGAGCAACGCCTTCCAGGCTGCGAACATCAGCAAACTCAGGATTGGTGATGATGATACCAACAGCCTTAGCGGTATCCATGGAGGAGCCGCCGCCGATGGCGATAATATAATCAGCTTCAGCAGCCTTAAAAGCAGCTACACCGTTCTGTACGTTCTCGATGGTGGGGTTAGCTTTGATCTCGGAGTAGATCACGTAAGCCAGACCAGCCTCATCCAGCAGATCGGTCACTTTAGCGGTTACGCCAAATTTGATCAGATCAGGGTCGGAACATACAAATGCTTTCTTAAAACCACGATTTTTAGCCTCGGTAACGATCTCTTTGATCGCGCCGCTTCCATGGTAGGAAGTTTCATTTAAAACAATTCTGTTTGCCATTTCAAATTTCTCCTTTAATAAAATATATCTTTAAGCGTGAGTCCTTTTTAGCCGGGATCACGCCCAAAAAGTTCATGTTGATCGCCTTACTTCTGCAGTAATTCGTAAACGCGCTCAGCCTCGGCCACGATCTGCTCAAACTTCTGCAGAGCCTTTTCCACAGGAGCAGGAGTGCTCAGATCTACGCCGGCATGCTTCAAGCTATCCAGCGGATCTACGCTGCCGCCCATAGCCAGGAACTCCAGGTAGGGCTTAACAGCCTTTTCGCCGTCCTTCAGAATGCCTTCAGACAGGGCAACGGCAGAGGAGTAGCCAGTGGCATATTTGTACACATAGAAGCTGCGGTAGAAGTGGGGGATGCGGGCCCATTCGTATTTGATCTCCTCATCCACTACCATAGCAGGACCAAAGTATTTTTCTACCAGACTCTTATGCAGGTCACACAGGTAATCAGCGCTCAGAGCCTCGCCCTTTTCGATCTGCTCGTGAGCGATCTTTTCGAATTCAGCGAACATAGTCTGGCGATATACGGTACCCTTGAAGTTTTCCATGTACTGGTTCAGCAGATACATGCGCATTTCGGGTTCGATATCCTGAGCCAGCAGCTGTTCGATCATCAGATTTTCATTTACAGTGGAAGCTACCTCCGCCACAAACAGGGTGTAGTGGGAGTAGTGGGCGGGCTGGGTCTTTCTGGAGTAGTAGGAATGCATGGAGTGACCCATTTCATGTGCCAGAGTGGATACACAATCGATGGTTCCATTGTAGTTATGCATAATATAAGGGAAGCTGTCGTGGGTACCATAGGAGAAGGCACCACCGCTCTTACCCACATTGGGATATACATCGATCCAGCGGCTGTCAAATCCCTTCTGAACAGTATTCACATAGTCCTCACCCAGAGGTGCTACGGCTTTCTTTACCATTTCCTTGGCTTCTTCGTAGGTGTACTTTTTGCTCAGATCGCCCATCAAAGGAGTGTATACGTCATACATATGCAGTTCATCTACACCCAGCATCTTCTTACGCAGTTCCACATAGCGGTACATAGCAGGCAGATACTTATGAATAGTTTCGATCAGACTATCATATACGGAAGCCGGAATATTTTCACCGGCCATGGACATAGCACGGGCGCTCTCGTAATTACGAGTGGAAGCTTCAAATACGTCAGCCTTTACATTGGCTGAATAGGTAGCAGTAAAAGTATTGATATGCTGTTTGAAACCTTTGTAGAAATTCTTGAAGGCTTTTTCACGAACTTCACGATCGGTGGAGTTCTGCAGCAGTACAAAGTTAGAACCAGTCAGTTCAATGGTCTCACCGTTTTCTTTCACAACGGGATCAAATACCATGTCGGCATCCTGCAGCATCTCGGCAATATCTCCGGGAGCTGAAGCGATCTCGCCCATACCGGCCAGCAGTTTTTCCTCAGCCTCACTCAGGGTATGAGCCTTTTCACGAATCAGTTTTTCTAAAGTAAAACGATAATCAGCCAGAGCAGGAGAATTTAAATACTCTTCCAATCTCTCATCGGACATAGCCAGAATTTCAGGCTCAACGAAGGAGAGCAGAGAGCTCATCTTTACCATCTTGCTGTAAGCCTTGGAGATCATGATCTGAGCTTCCTGTCCGCGGGTATCTTCGCTTTTGCGCAGCGAAGCGTAGCAGTAGATGTTCGACATCTTACGGCTTACGGTTTCCTGCTCATCCAGGAAGGTCCGCAGCATTTCAGGAGACTCCGCCAGTTTTCCCGCGTAAGCGGGCAGCTTTTCGATGAGTTCATCTACAGATTTAAAAGCTTCTTCCCAGGCTTTATCGTCGGCAAATAAGGACGACAGATCCCATTTGTACTGATCTTCGATTTGGGCTCGTTCCAGCACTTTATTTTCAGACATTACTAGTTCCTCCTATGATATAAGTACAAAAGTACTTTCTAATTTTTAAACATGATTGTTATTATTATATCACACATCAGAATGACAAGCAATCATCTAAAAAACAAAGAGCCAACCAAGTTCTGCTTGATTGACTCTTATATTTTATCTTAATCCAATTCCTTCACACCGGTGTATAATTCATAATACCGGCCTTTCATCTCCAGCAGCTGATCGTGGTCGCCGCGCTCGATGATCTCACCCTGTTCCAATACCATAATGGCGTTGGCATTACGTACCGTTGACAAACGATGGGCAATGACAAAGGTGGTGCGATCCTTCATCAGTCGGTCCATACCATGCTCAATATGACGTTCGGTACGGGTATCGACAGAACTGGTGGCTTCATCCAGTACCAGAATGGGAGCTTTGCTAATGGCCGCACGGGCAATGTTCAACAGCTGACGCTGACCCTGAGAAAGATTGGCACCGTCGCCCTCCAACATGGTGTCGTAACCGTTTTCCAGACGCATAATAAAAGAGTGGGCACTTGCGGTTTTTGCAGCCGCAATTACTTCTTCATCGGTGGCATCCAGTCGGCCAAAGCGAATATTTTCACGCACGGTTCCAGTAAACAGATGAGTATCCTGCAGAACCATGGCAATGTTCTTACGCAAAGTCTCTCGTTTGATGTCCTTAATATCCACACCATCAATGGTAATACTGCCTTCCTGAATATCATAGAAACGATTCAGCAGATTGGTAATGGTGGTCTTACCGGCACCGGTAGAACCTACAAAGGCGATCTTCTGACCAGGCTTTGCGTACAAGCTGATATTTTTCAAAATGGTCTTGTCAGGATTATAACCAAAGGTTACGTTATCCAAAATTACATGACCCTTCATATCCTGCATATCCACTGCATCTTCTGCATCGTCAGCTTCCGGCTCCACATCCATCATGGCAAATACACGCTCGGCGCCGGCCAAAGCGGAGAAGATGTTGGTAACCTGCATGGACAGCTCACTGATCGGGAAGCTAAACTGACGAGAGTAGTTAACAAATACAGTCAAACCACCAATGTCGAAGCGGCCCAGTGCACACAGAATACCACCTACACAGGCAGTTACCGCATAGCTTACCTGGCTCATGTTGCCCATGATAGGACCCATAATGCCACCAAAGAACTGGGCTTTGATCTGCTTATCGCGCAGATCCTGATTCAGTTTGCCAAATTCTTCTTCACATTTTTCTTCATGACAGAAGACCTTAACGACCTTCTGACCGGTTACGGATTCTTCAATATATCCGTTGACTGCACCAAGGGCGGCCTGTTGAGCACCATAATATTTATGACTGTACTTACCAATCGCAGCTCCGGCTTTCATGAAGAGCGGCATAAACAAAATGGTAATCAGAGTCAGCCAAATATTGGTGTAGATCATCATAATCAAGGTACCTACCAGAGTAATAGAACCGGAAAATACGCTTACTAAGGTATTATCGAGCATCATACCAATGTTATCTACGTCATTGGTAAAACGGCTCATCATATCACCTGTACTGTTGTTATCGTAATAACGGACCGGCAATTTCTGTACTTTAGTAAACAGATCATTTCGAATGGCTTCCAACGTATTCTGGGATACACGTACCATGATACGAGACTGCAGATAAGTGGCCACAATATTAATTAAATATACAGTTCCCAGTACGCCCAGACCCATTGCTAACCCCTTCAGCATTTCAGCTCCGCCACCGGGTACGATATAATTATTAATAATAGGACGCAGCAAATATGATGCAGCCAGATTTGCCAAAGTACGCAGCACTACGAAAATGAGTGCAATTATAATTTTTACCTTATGAACACCCACATATTGAAATAAGCGAGCAATGGCAGCTTTTGCATTTTTCGGTTTGCGGGGTCCCATCGGACCATGTCTCATAGGAGGCATTACGCAGTCACCTCCTTATCCATCTGTGAATAATAGATTTCCTGATATTCCTGATTGTTTTTCAAAAGTTCTTCATGAGTGCCCATACCGGTAACCTGACCTTCATTGACAACAATGATCATATCCGCATCTTTTACCGAAGTAATACGCTGAGCAATCACGATTTTAGTAGAGTTTTTCAGTTCATTATTGAAGGCCATACGGATTTTAGTCTCAGTAGCAGTATCGACTGCACTGGTGCTATCATCCAAAATTAAGATTTTCGGCTTTTTCAGCAGGGCCCGGGCAATACAAAGACGCTGTTTCTGACCACCGGATACATTCATGCCACCCTGATCCAATTTCATATCATAACCATCAGTGAAACTGCTGACAAATCCATCAGCCTGGGCGCTTTCTGCTGCTGCACGGATTTCTTCGTCAGTCGCATTCTCATCGCCCCACTTCAAGTTATCTTTAATTGTACCGGAGAATAATATGTTTTTCTGCAAAACCATACCTACGCCATTACGCAGATTTTTCAGGCTGTAATCGCGTACATCTACACCATCCACCAATACCTGACCTTCATCTACATCGTACAGACGAGGAATCATCGATACTAAAGTAGTTTTACCGCAACCTGTGGAACCAATAATTCCCACCATCTTGCCCGGTTCAATTGTCAGATTAATATTATCCAGTACCTTTTCATGATTGTTCTTGTAGTACCGGAAGTTCACATTTTTAAATTCAATAAGACCTTCTGTTACTTGCTTTTCAGGACAACGGGCATTTAAATCATTCAAATCCACTTTTTCATCCAGAACTTCACCGATACGCTTACTGGATGCCAGTGCACGAGAAGCATTCATAAAGATCATGGACAACATCATCAAAGAAGAAAGAATCTGGGTAATATAAGTAATAAAAGCAGTTAGATCACCAATCAGCATGTCGCCGGCCATAACCTGCTTACCACCAAACCAAACAACGGCCAGTGAGGTAAAGTTCATAAAAAACATCATTAACGGCATAATAAAGATCATCACACCGATTGCTCGCAGTGCTGCTTCTTTCAAATTGCGGTTTGCCCCTTGGAACTGCTCATTTTCATAATCTTCTCTTACAAAAGATTTAACAACACGCACATTGGTCAGGTTTTCCTGCACCGTGGTATTCATACCGTCCACTTTTTTTTGCATTATGCCAAAACGCGGAAAACCGGTTTTCAAAACGAATACCATGGTCACCGTCATAATTGGCATAACAACTGCCAAAATGAGCGCCAATCTGGCATTGATCTGCAGTGCCATGATAAGTGCACCAATCAGCATACCCGGTGCGCGCAGACACATTCTCAGCAACATATTCACAAAGTTCTGTACCTGAGTAATATCATTGGTAAGTCTAGTTACCAACGATGCAGTAGAGAATTTATCGATATTACTGAAAGAGAATGTCTGTACTTTTGCATACACATCTTTACGCACATCAGCACCAAAATTGATCGAAGCCTTGGCACCAAAATAGGCACCACCTACACCACCCAGCATCATAAGCAGGGAAGTAACCAGCATAAGCACACCCATACCGATAATATAACCAACATTTTGATTTGCCACACCGTTATTAATAATCTGTGCCATAAACTTAGGCATAAAAATTTCACCCAGCACCTCGATGATCATCATCAGCGGTCCCACCGTGAAATACACCCAATATGGCTTAATATATTGCATCCAACGTTTCAATTTTAAGTCCTCATTTTTCCTTAATTAGATTTTCTTTAATGCGATTCAAATATCCTTCGAAAGCATACAACTCTTCTTCAGAAAAACCGGCAAACATCTTTTCATCAACGTACTGAAAAATCTTACGGCTTTCTTTAACGATTTTTTTACCCTTATCTGTCAAAACTACCTGATTGTAGCGATTATCCTGTTCAGCCACCATACGATTCACCAGACCCATTTTTTCCATTTTTTTAAGGGTCACAGCCACCGCTGCCGGTGTAATATTCAGCATTTCTGCCAGATCTCGCTGAGAAATATTTTTTTCCGTACGGCTCAGCACCATCAACAATCTATGCTGACTTTTATGAAGTTTCGTTTCATTCACATATGAATCGATAATACTTTTGTGATCACGCATAATAGCCATTAATTTTCCCATAATAGCTCTGTATTTTTCATCGTTTGTAATTTGAGTCATGAAGACACCTCCAATTATTAATTGATTAATAGTGTACAGTTAAACAATTAATATGTCAAGTCAGTTTATTATTTATTTACAAGGAAGAAACAACATCCAATACCCAAACACAAAAAAGGACCCAGTGCGATTTGGTCCTTTTTCCTTTTTTTTCCCATTGCCAACATGAAAACACCATATATTCCTGCTACTAAAAATCCGGCGCATAGCGCCAACAAGCCACCCTTCCATCCAAAAAGTCCTCCGGCTATTGCAAGAAGTTTAATATCTCCACCGCCAAAGGAGCCCGGCAAGATTAGATCGATCATGAATAGTGGACCTGCACTTATCATTCCTCCCCATAGCCTGCTTATTAACGAAATGGAAAAATTAAATGTTGCAGCTATTCCCACCACTCCTAAAATAATGAGTGATCGATTCGTAATTTTTTTCTTGTTTATATCTACTACCGCAATATATACTAATATACCTTCCAATAATACAGAAAATAGCATTTTAAAAATTTGTTTCATACTGAATCGAATATCCTTTTCTTAGATCAAGCTATACAGCTCCATCATTCTTCTTGCCTCCGGCACTGAAAAAGCTCCTTTTTGATCGTAAGTGATAATTAGATTTTTTGCCTGTGTAAAACCAATGGTTTGATATTGAACCAGTTTATTTTCAAACTTTCTTGCATATTCAAAATCATCCATAAGACCTGCATGTTCCCATAATAACATTGTTCCATCTTTTCTCCAAATTGTGAAATCTGGTTTATAGGAGTATCCATTAATTGCCAATACTTTTTCATATTCATATTCAACCCCATAGGAATATAAAAGGTTCGCAATAATCACTTCTGATTTTGATGCTACCTGTTCTCCTTTGTCGGTTATATGTCTATAACTTTCTCCATATTTCTTTTTACTTGCCTCCTCCTTGGATGTCAGTAAATTTTTCTTTTCCTTTTCTTTTTTCTGCATTAATATCTCATATTCATTAATAATATTTTCTTCCTTAATTCCAACTGTTTTCAACATTTTTCCAATAGTTCGCAAATACTGTCTTTTTTCTTTAATACTTTTTTTCCTTAAATTTGCCTCTTGGATTTGTTTTTCCACTTCTTGTACTTTTTCTAATTCCAAGTACTCTTGCACGACCTTTCCATCTAAACATTTCTGCCAATAATAATATTGTTTATTTGCTCCTTTTTTTACAATACATCCCGGTGAATGTTTTTGTTCCGCTTCCATCCTTTCTACACTCATTTTAAGTTCTATATATCGTTTCATAAGTTCATTCAACAAATTTTTTTCCTCTTCCATGGTATTCCTCCTGATTTTTTCTTATCCTATCACAACGAACAAAGAAATACCATAACATGGTATGTCAAGTTTGATCCCAAACTTAACATACCATGTTAAGTTTTTTAAATTTTTTATTTTTATCAGTTAGAAATTTTCAAACACGAACTATTGCTGATAAATTGGTATCAATAGTTCGTTTTTTTTATATTACTACGTATAAATTATACGCAATACACCTCGTTTTTTTGTACGCAGTGAGCTATTTCGAGGATATATTGCGTACATTTTATACGCAGTGCAGATTTTTTAGGAGATATACTGCGTATACTTTATACGCAGTGCAGGCCCTATAAAGACAAACTACTGATAAATTATACGCACTACAATTTCTAAAAAAAAGGACTACTGACAACACGTCAGTAGTCCACGCTTACTAATTATAACTTCTTATTTCAGTTCGAAAATAGCTTCGATCTCAATGGGCATATTGCCGGGCAAAGTTACCATACCAACTGCAGAACGGGAAGGAACATCACCGAATACTTCCATCAACAGATTGCTGGCGCCATTTGCTACAGCAGGCTGATCATAAAAGTCAGGATCGCTGGCAACAAATGCAAGAATTTTAACACAGCTCTTTAC
>JAZQWC010000047.1:0-19186 GCA_045632125.1 Bianqueaceae bacterium | reverse complement strand
CTTCTCGTCCCACATTCTCCATAATTACCATTTCCAGCATAGCTTTCATACCATTTTCCGTCTCCCAAAACTTCCACTTTTCTTCCAATGCAATCCCCCCTGTTTCCTGCAGTTCAGCTGTAGCCTGTCTCTGTAATTTTTCATTTAACCGCTGTTCCAATTCCGCATTCGAATATTGTTTCCATTCCAAAGTATACCCTTCATAACTCACTTCATACACCGCCATTTTATCTCCCAGTGGCAAATACCATTTCTTTTCCTTGATTACTGCTTCTTGTTTCTTCTTGCCAAAAGGCCATCGTAGCTCCACATTTTTGCTTCCCCAATGAATTTCTATCCCCTGTTTGCATTCTCCAGACCACACCTTTGCCTCATAATCACGGTTCAGTTCTTCTTCTGCCTTCCATATTCGCTTACCATATATCTCTCCCGCAGCATGTACCTCTGTATAGCTCTCATTTCCTTCATCATCTTTCATTACAATCTGTCCCTTAATCAACATATCTCCTGCCTGCACTTCATCTCCTGCTCGAACCATTGGTAGCCCGCTTTCTGTTACAATGCTATAAATTGTACAATCCTGCGTTGCCACCACATCGCAAGCCTTTTCACACTCTATCATGGGCGGTGCTGCTACAGCCTCTTCCACCAAAACCTTTAAATGCGTGCCCTCCAGCTGCAGGGATACAAAACTTAAATCATCATACCGTATCAACAATTCATTTTTTACGTCTTCTGTCGCTAAATCCTTTGCGGACATCCCTTCATAAATTCCAAGCTGTCCAAGCCGCATCAGTATTTCCATCCGGCTGATCGATTCTATACCGTCAATCTCAATAGTCCAAATAAAGCGTGGCAATAGCAATACTGCAAGCATCATGGGTAGTACAAATAATACCGTCCATTTTCTCCGGCGGTGCCGGAAACAAAAAAAAGGCCATCCCTTTTTCGATACGATTCGGAGCCGAACATTGGTCTTTTTGGCGCAAACGGAAGCCTTTCGATAATGACGCGCCGATAAAGTCAAGAAGAATTCTGCATCTTCATAAGCAGCATTTTCGTATAGGATACCGCGGGCAGCTAAAACTGTTAGAAAGCGCCCGATTTGATCTCCTTTTACTCGCACCCTCACCTGACCTTGACAGAGTTTTCTAAACTGTTTCATTCCTCCTCCTTTATAATGCGCAGAGCTTCCAATTCACCTTCCACAAAGATCTCCCGTTTAGTAACCTCTTTGATTCGCAGCCCTTTTCCCATCAATTCATAAGATGCTCCATTTGCCTTGAGCGACAGTTTTTGCTCATTAAACTCCTGAATTGCTATAAAGTTTTCAATTCGTACAAACGAATTGCCTTCCAGATCCAACATTGGCTTCCTCTGCCACGTTTTTTTTAATTTCACTGCCACCTCCATTTACATACAAGCCTTCATTATATTCGGTGACCAGCACGCTTCCGCCCATGTAATAATGGGTACAACCAATGCTAGCCAGATTACCAACAGTCGGATCGAAACAAAGTTATGGTGTCCATTTTTATGCAGCCACCCTTCAATCCAGGCAATGGCAGCAGCAAATAGTAAATTATGAGGTATATAAGCCACCGTCCCCAGCAAAATTCCTTTCATGCCGTAAGCGCATGCCCAAGCGGTTTGACTAAATCCATAAATAAAGCCCCGCCCTAATAATAAAATCCGAACTCCAAAAACACCACAATTCCACATTTCCAATCCCCACACCACAAGCAATAATTGAATATATGTTAAACATCGTTTTAAATAATATGTAAAGGATGGCCCACTTCTTCCTAACAATAAGTTTACGCTCTTCTCCAAATGTCCTGCCAGTACTTGTTTCATATCTCCATCTAAAGCTAATGCAAACAACAAGCCAATTCCGGCACCAATTCCCCACCAGAGCAGAAGTCTTTGCAAAATGCTGCGAAAATTCATCCACTGATTATTGTGGCTGCTGCGGCCGGCTTTATGTTTTACGCTAAATCTGCGCATAGTAAAACCTCCTCATATAATACCGATACTACAGCATTATATGAGGAGGTCTCCTTGTTTAGTCTATTTTCTATTTTAGGTGATTAATTCATTTTAAAACGTGCCTGGGCAGCAAATACAGCCGCAATAGTTTTACCATCGGTAATGGTTCCATCTGCCACCATCTGTACAGCCTCATCAATGGAATACCGATGCACCGTTAAAAACTCGTCGGCATCCAAATGCTGCTCCGCCGGTTCTAGATCCTGCGCTAAATAAAAAACGATTTTTTCGGTACAATATCCGGGTGTCGCATAATAATCAAACATTCGCGTCAACTTATTTGCCTTCATGCCGGTTTCTTCTTGAAGTTCACGAGCTGCACAGGCTTCATGATCTTCTCCGGCATCCATGAGTCCAGCTGGAATCTCCAACATTTCAAATCCCGTTCCATAACGATATTGTTTTACCATAAGCAGTTTACCTTCGTTATCGATTGCCAGTACTGCAGCTGCCTCATGATGCTTCACTACTAATTCACGATCTGCTTGCAAGCCGTTTTCAAATTCAATCTTATCTTTTCGAATATCTAAAATGTAACCCTCAAAACTCGTATTACTTTCAATTACCTTGAAATTCATTTCGAACCTCCTTATGTTTTACATCAGTTTACGCTGAGTCGCCAACACTGCTTCTTCCACGCTGCTTCGAAAACCATGCTTTTCCAACGCCATGACTCCACGAATAGTGGTACCTGCCGGGGAACAAACCGCATCCTTTAGCTCAGCAGGATGTTTTCCCGTTTCCAGCACCATTTTTGCTGCCCCTAGCACCGTCTGCGCTGCCAATTCATAGGCCTGGTCTCTAAAGAGACCACCGGCTACCCCGGCATCTGCCAGAGCTTCAATGAACATATATACAAAGGCGGGTCCACAGCCGGCAACTCCCATAGCCGCATCCATCACGTTTTCCCTTAATTGCATCACTCGACCGGTACTGCTGAGCAGTTCAAAAATGATTTCTGGATCCTGCAGCGAAGCAGAAAAGCATACTGTATTCATGCCTTCCTTTACCATGGCAGGGGTGTTGGGCATAATACGTGCAATCTGTGCCTCTTCTCCCAAAATCTCCTGCCAAAAGGCCACGGTCTTTCCGGCTACAATACTGGCCAGTATTTTTTCTTGCGACCAAGCTTCCTTAATCTGTTTTAGAATTTCATCTAAAAACTGGGGTTTGATCGCTACAAACACAATGTCACTGCTTGCTACAACTTCCTGTATATCTTTAGTAATCTGAGCTCCAAACTCTAGCTTTGCTTTTTCACAAGCAGCCGCAGCAATATCATAGACATATAATTCTGCCTGGGACTTCATGCTTGCCATCATAGCCGCTCCCATATTGCCGGCACCAATAAATCCAACCTTCATTTACTGTCATCCTTTCTTTCCGGCCATGCCGGAAAACAAATTCAAAACATAGCGTAAAACAAAACGGACTTCCCAAAATCTGATACAGATCTGCGGGAAGTCCGAATTAGACATAGATGAGCGTTATCACTTTGATTCTAACATCAATCGGATGGCGGTTCGCTGTTCTCCGTTAATCATGATTTCAGCGAACGCCGGAACGCAAATCAGATCGATTCCGGAAGGGGCAACATAACCTCTGGCGATGATGATAGCCTTCATGCCTTGATTCAAGGCTCCGGCTCCTACCACCTGCACTTCAGCTTTTCCTTGTTCACGAATCACATTGGCAATGGCTCCTGCTACAGCATTCACACTGGAATGGGCAGAAACTTTTATAACCTGAGACTCCATGCGGTGATCTCCTTCCTATTCGACGTTATTTTGCATAGTCCACAACTCTGGTTTCACGAATTACGTTGACTTTGATCTGACCGGGATATTCCATTTCCTGCTCGATTCTCTTAGCAACTTCGCGAGCCAAAATACGCATTTCATCGTCATTTACCTGCTCGGGTACAACAACCAAACGAAGTTCACGACCTGCCTGGATTGCATAACTCTTGCTTACGCCGGAGAAATCATTAGCGATTCCTTCCAGTTTTTCCAAACGACTAATGTAATTTTCAAGTGTTTCACGTCTAGCACCGGGTCTGGCAGCAGAAATAGAGTCGGCCGCCTGTACAATCACGGCAATCAAGCTTTCGGGCTCTACATCGCCATGGTGCGCTTCCAGTGCATTGATCACTGTCTTGGACTCATGATACTTCTTCAATAACTGAGCACCCAAAGAAATATGGGAGCCTTCCATTTCATGATCCACAGCCTTACCGATATCATGCAGCAAGCCGGCCCGTTTCGCAACGCGAATATCCAGACCCAACTCACCTGCGATCAAGCCGGACAGGTGTGAAACCTCAATGGAGTGTTTGAGTACATTTTGTCCATAACTGGTACGATATTTTAATTTACCAAGAAGGCGAACTAACTCCGGATGCAGGCCGTGTACATTTGTATCAAATGTAGCCGCTTCACCTTCCTCACGAATCTTGTTCTCTACTTCCTTGGTTGCCTTGTTTACCATTTCCTCAATACGAGCGGGATGAATTCGACCATCCACGATCAATTTTTCCAGAGTAATTCTGGCGATCTCGCGGCGGATCGGATCGAAACCGGACAAGATAACGGCTTCCGGCGTATCATCGATAATCAGATCGATTCCGGTGAGCGTCTCAAGTGCTCGTATATTACGGCCTTCACGACCAATGATGCGGCCCTTCATCTCATCGCTGGGAAGCGGAACCACGGATACGGTTGACTCAGCCACATGATCAGCAGCACAACGCTGGATCGCATCGGTAATGATTTCCCGAGCTTTTTTGGTGGCTTCATCTTTCATTCTTGCCTCATTTTCTTTCAAAATAGTGGCCATTTCATGTTTTACATCCTCCTCAACGGACTGCAGTAAAACAGCTTTAGCCTGATCTGAGGTCATACCGGAAACTTTTTCAAGTTCAGCCAGCTGAGCCTCATGAATCTTAGAAATTTCTTTGTTTTTCTTTTCCAGTTCTTCAGACTTTTTGTTCATTTGAGCTTCTCTCTTTTCCAGAGCATCACTCTTTCTGTCTAAAGCTTCTTCCTTCTGAATTACACGCTTTTCCTGACGCTGAACCTCGGTACGACGCTCTTTCACTTCATGTTCCATTTCATTCTTCGTTTTCAGAGCTTCTTCCTTAGCTTCCAGCAAAATCTCACGTTTCTTGCTGTCAGCAGATTTAAGCGCATCATCTATGATTTCTCTCGCTTTCGTTTCTGCAGCACCGATCTGAGCTTCTCCAACTTTTTTACGATATTGGATACCGGCTACAAACGCGGCCACAACCAATCCGATCGCTACCAGAATCAGGATGATAATAACAAATACTGGTATCTCCAAGACAATAACACCTCCTTATTTAGTTTTCATAGTGCATATTTCGTATTTCATGATGAGTCAATAATCGAATTCACAACGGAACCGATAGTCATCGCGAATTTACAATAACGTAAATATTCTATTACATTTTGCTCAAAATGTCAAGGCTTTGGCATTTAAAACTAAAGATAATGAACAAAGCTTCTAAAACCGCACAAACAAACAGCCTCCGCGTTTTTTCGCGGAGGCCGTCCTAAATTCTTCTTAAAAATATTAGTAGTTTTCTGCTTTGATTTGGAAATAAGCCTGCGGATGAGCACAAACAGGACATACATTCGGTGCAGTCTTGCCAACACAGATATGACCGCAATTACCACACTGCCAAATCATTTCACCATCTCTAGAGAATACCAGACCACCTTCAACATTTGCCAAAAGCTTTCTATAGCGTTCCTCATGTTCTTTTTCAATTGCAGCAACACCACGGAACAATCTGGCAATATCGTCAAAGCCCTCCTCTTCGGCCTCTTTAGCAAAAGTATCATACATATCGGTCCACTCATAGTTTTCACCCTCAGCTGCAGCCTTCAGGTTTTCTGCCGTGGTGCCAATACCATTCAATAGTTTGAACCACATTTTAGCATGTTCTTTTTCATTATTTGCAGTCTCTTCAAACAGATTAGCAATCTGAACATAACCTTCTTTCTTTGCTTTCGATGCAAAGTAAGAATACTTATTTCTTGCCTGAGATTCGCCTGCAAAAGCTTCCCATAAATTTTTCTCTGTCTTGCTTCCTTTTAATTCTGCCATGATATTTCTCCTTTTTATGATGTAGATTAACTAAAATACATTAAGAATGAGCCTGACACTCCGGACACAGGCCTTCAAATACTACAGTGTGCGATAAAATCTTGAAATCAGATGCTTTTTCAGCTTGCTGATCCAAATCTTCAAACCACTGCAAATCGATATCGTATACTTCATCGCAATCTGTGCAATGAATATGGTAATGAGGAACATTATTAAAATCAAAACGATCCGCTGCACCGGGCATCATCACTTTATATACTGCTCCTCGTTCCGCCAACTGATTTAAGATACGATATACGGTAGATCGGCTAATATTCGGATACCTCTCTCTTACTCTTTCGTATACTCGATCTGCCGAGGGATGATCGTGCATTTCCTGAAGCATTTCAAAAACAGCAGTTTTTTGAAATGTATTACGAGTTTCTTTCATCCGGTCACCTCCTACTGAGATATTTTAGTTAATAGGATTATATCTCATTTGAAATGTTTTGTCAACATATTTTTCCAAAAAAAGAATCCTGCTTTACCTTTATTTTGGCAAAACAGGATTCTAGATAAACTTAAATTAAAATCAATCTTGAATTAGCGCTCGGCTTCGATACCCAGACTAGCAAATACTTTAGCAATAATACCTTCATTCTTTGCCAGCAGTTCGCGTGCGATTTCCTCATCTACACCAGCTTTGATCATTACGATGGCAGTCTTAACCTCTCCACTCTTTTTCAAAGCTTCTGCTGCAACAGACTGCTCAACACCGGCGATCATAGCAACGATTCTTTCACCACGGTCAACCAATTTTTCATTGGAAATTCGAAGGTCAACCATCAGGTTGGAGTAAACTTTGCCCAAACGAATCATGGAAGCAGTAGACAGCATATTCAAAATCATTTTCTGAGCAGTACCAGCCTTCATACGAGTAGAACCGGTTACAGCCTCAGGGCCTACTACTGCAGCAATAGTTACATCAGCTACTTCACTTACTTTAGCGCCTTTGTTATTGGTTACAACAATAGCCTGAGTACCAAGCTCATGAGCATATTCCATAGCACCGATTACATAAGGGGTGCGACCAGAAGCAGCGATACCACACAAAATATCATCTTTACAAAAGCCGATCTCATCCAATTCTTTACGGGCCAGTTCTTTAGAGTCTTCAGCACCTTCCTGTGCATAGAACATAGCCTTTTCACCACCGGCTAATACACCTACAACACACTCTGCGCTATAAGTAGGACGACATTCAACAGCATCCAATACACCTAAACGACCGGAGGTACCGGCACCGGCATATACCAAACGGCCACCGGCACGCAGTTTTTCAACGATCATATCAACAGCTTTTGCAATTTCAGGAAGTTCGCTTTGAATTGCGTCTGCAACTTTATGATCTTCATCATTGATTGCTTTAACGATTTCCGCAGAGCTCATCATATCAATGTTCATAGTATTAGGATTTCTAGTTTCAGTAGTTCCGATCTGCATTTCTTTGTCCCTTTTTCCCTTTTTGGGAAACCCTTTCATGTTTTGTAAAATCGGCGCACAACGCCATTCTTTATTATAGTTTACCGCTCGGTAAACTTAATGCTGTAAATTTACACTTCTTCCAACGCTCTTAAAGCAGAACCAAACGCAGCATCCATTTTAGGCTGAATACACTTCAATTCCGGATACTTTGCTTTCAGCTTACTTTTCAGCTTTTCGATTACCACTTCATTTTTAGTGATTACACTTCCACAAAAGGCAAGTTCGCCATTTTGCATCTGGAGTTTTTCAACCACCGGACCAACCATCTCGGCCAGTTTTTCGGCTGCTTTTTCCATGGCATCAAAGGCAACTTTTTCTCCGGCAGCCAAGCCCAGCATAATATTGGGCGCTAATGCTGCGATTTCTTTTTTGCCGGTGGTATCTGCATAAACAAATTTGATCATGTCATTAATGTTATCGATACCCAGCTGATTAAATACAGCCTCTCTCATACAAGTAGGAGGAATTCTTCCATCTTCTGCATACGCAATGGCACTCAGTACATCTCGTCCCAGGGCATAGCCGCTGCCTTCATCATCGATCAAGTATCCACGACCACCCGTACGAGCCTCTCCGCCTTGGCCATCCAAACCAAAGCACATAGAACCGGTACCGGCAATCAAGATCATTCCCTTACCTCGACCATGGGCACCATACAATGCAGCATGATGATCTCCTAAAATAATCGGCTCCTGTTCAATACCGGCAGCTTTTACACTTTCCTTCAATGTATCCAACAAATCCGGATTACTAATACCGGCAGCACCAATACACAGGCTCTTCATCTGCTTCCATTCTGCTCCACGCTCTTTTAATTCAGCAAATATAGCAGCCATATTCCGCAGTACACCTTCACGACCCAAACCGTTGATATTCATACCGCCGCCGAATAACACATCTACTTCGCGGCCTTCCAGATCCATTACACAAACCTTGGTTTTAGTGCCGCCGCCATCCATACCAACCACAAAAGGATTCTTATATGCATCAATCATAGATTCTGCACTCCATAACTTCCATAGCAAAGTCCTCTGCCTGTTCTTCCCATGCAGTCAACAGCTCTTCTAAACTCAGCTTATCATCCAAATAATCGTTAGCAGTATGATCACCTGCCAACTGGGCAATGCGACCTACATCAGCATAAGAACGGAATTCAAACTCCTTGGGATGCAGTTCACGAATCGTCTTCATCGTAATCAAAGCAGTAGGCATAAAGTCAAGCTTATCTGATAACGGAATAAACTCAACACCAAAGCAGGTTTTCCCTTCATGTTTCGACCAAAAAGGAGTAAACGCACGCTTACGAAAAGCCAGATTCTCATCATGGATCCGCAGACGAAGTTCATCCACTAATTTATCCATATCAATGAAAGGAGCACCGTAAATCTGGAATGGAGCTGCTGTACCGCGACCTTCACTCACATTGGTACCTTCAAAGAAGCAACCGCCATAATAACACAAGGTAGAATGAAAGGTATGAATAGAAGGAGACGGCAGATTCCACAACTGACCTGTCTGCGGCCACAGCATATTCTTTTTATAGCCTTCCATAGGAATTACATTATATTCAATCGTCAACTTGAAATACTTTTTGAAATAGTTACCCAGTTCGCCAATCGTCAAACCATAACGAGTCGCCAATTCATGAGCACCCACAAAGGTTGAGATATTGGGATCCATACGATTTCCTCCCACTTCGCAGCCAAGGGGATTGGGACGATCCAGAACTACAACCGGTAAACCTACTTTTTCCGCAGCCTGCATGCAGTTAGCCAATGTATAAATATAAGTATAGTAACGGAGACCTACATCCTGAATATCATATACCAATACATCCAAGCCTGCCAAATCCTCTGCACCGGGTGTTCTTTTTTCACCATATAGTGAAATCATGGGAATACCATGTTTAGGATGAATGTTATTATCCACTTTAGCACCATCCATAGCACCATACAAACCATGTTCCGGCGTAAACAGACGGTCTACTGTATAGCCTGCATTAACGAACACATCCAGATCTTCTTCCATGCTACTATCCACCCCGGAATAATTGGTAATCAAACCAATCTTCTTGCCTTTTAGCAGCTTAGGAAATTCGCTGATACGATCAATACCAAGCTTAACCATAGTTGATTTCTCCTTTAGTAAACATATTATCAATGTTCTCAACAGAGCTGAAAACACTTAAATAGCCTAAGCAAAAGCTTACTGACACAAATCAATAATGATCTGAGCAAACATTTTCGCACTCAGGATCAATTCTTCAATTACTGCAAATTCATCGGCACCATGCATCTTGTTATCGGTACCGGGCATAGCGCAACCAAAAGCTACACCATTCTTCAAATGATGCACGTAAGTACCACCACCAATGGCGATGCATTCACCCTTCAAACCGGTATAATCTTCATATACCTTTAACAGTTCCTGAACAAAGGGGGACTCAGCGGGAACGTAATGCGGTGCATGCATATCATCATGATCCATTACGATACCTTCGTTTGCCAAGGCTTTTTCAGCCACATCCCGCATATTTTCATTATTGGCACAGATCGGTGCACGACAATCATATTGGCCAACAAAACCAGTCAGCCCCCATTTCATCATACTAAATACCAAGGTTAACTTACCAGACTCTGCATCTTCCATATCGACACCCAAACCGGCACCATAGCTATCTCCATGTGGGAACAACTTATTCAAGCTAGCCAGTTTACGAGCAGCTTCAGAATCAGCCAGAGGCAGCGCACACAAATATTCAATCAAAGCGGTCAAGGCGTTATTACCCTCCCAGGGTGATGCTGCATGGGCACCATACCCTACAGCAGTAATATACACCAGTTCCTCTTTCTGTACCAACTCAAATTCTACTTTAGTAGACTCCGTTACCTTAGCTGCGATTTCCTGCATTACAGCCAATTCCAAGCCTTCCACAACAGCACGCGCTTTACCGGGCAGAATATTTACTTTCAAGCTTCCATCAATGGAAACCACGCGGGGAAGTGCCTTATCTTCTTCCCAATTCGCCCGAAACTCCGGATGTATACTTCCTTTTTCAATATTGATAACAGGATACTCAGCATCCGGCGAAAAGGTCATGGGAGCTTCCTCTTCCACTGCATAGTAATGAGGAATATCACCACTGCCGCACTCTTCATCAGTACCTACGATCAGGCGAGTATTTTTAGTCAATTCGATTCCTAAATCGCGCACACACTTCATCGCATACATAGCCACAATCGCAGGACCTTTATCATCGGCGGTACCACGGCCATAAATTCTGCCATCTTTGATCACAGGCTCAAAGGGATCACATACTGTCCAGCCTTCACCGGCGGGCACTACATCTAAATGTGCCAAAATATCCAGCTGTTTTTCTTTGTCGTTCAAATCAATGGCACCCACATAGTTATCATAATTCTTAGGTTCAAAACCATGCTCCTTTGCCAATTCAAAGAACTCCTGCAGAGCCTCATAAGGACCGCGTCCAAAGGGCATTCCTTCTTCTGCAGGCATTTTTTCACTGTTGATCGATACGATCCGGGCAATATCCTTCATCATAGGAAACCAGTTCGCATCAAAGTACTTGTCGATCGCTTCACGATAATTCATGAATGAAACCTCCTAAATCGTGTATGATATATAATAATAATTAGAATTAACAGAACATTTGATTGGCCGCCAAACCTGTTTCCAGGCCGACCTCCAACATCTGCAACAATCCTGACTGTCTCTCCTCACTGGAAAGTCTTTCTCCTGTCAGCAAATGATCGGAAACCGTACAAATGGTCAACGCCCTTTTTCCGGCGCGAGCCGCATTCATATAAAGCGCCGAAGCTTCCATTTCCACTGCTAGTACACCCATCCGTGCCCACTTAGCATTCACATCCGCTCTTTCCTCGTAAAAAATATCCGAGGAAAGAATATTACCCACATGGTACGATGCCCCTTTTGCATCACAGCAGGACACAGCCGTTTTTAACAGTTCATAATCCGCCAGCGGCGCAAAAGTCCCAGGTAGTTCAAACTGACGTCCGTATGCAGAATCGGTAGAAGCGCCCATACCGATGACCAGGTCTTTCACCCGTACCTTTTCGGAAATGGCACCTGCTGAGCCTAACCGCAAGATTGCCTGCACATCATACATATTAAATAATTCATAGGAATAAATACCAATCGAGGGAATTCCCATTCCGTGTCCCATTACCGAAATGCGAGTTCCTTTATACGTACCGGTATAGCCCAGCATACCACGTACACGATTGAAACACTGTGTTCCCTCAAGATATTCTTTCGCAATTAATTCAGCCCGCAGCGGATAACCCGACATGAGTACGATCGGGGCGATCTCGCCAATCTTGGCTTCGTTATGAGGAGTCGCCATAACACTACCTCCGTTATTTTCATATCTACTGTTACAATAGACCTATTTTCATCCATTATACTTCATTTTTTCCAATATCTCAAGAGAAGCTTGCGATGATTCTAAAAAAATGATACACTGCTGATATATATTCGGAGGTAATTATGTTCAAACAATTGCTTGAGAAACTGGTTCTTCGGCTTCGCTATGACGATATCACCGCTTATGCCGCCCAGATTTCTTTTTATTTATTACTTTCTTTATTTCCTTTGCTGATTCTTCTGGCTACCGCTCTGACCCAAACTGATTGGATCAACATGGAACAATTGCTTCAAATGCTACGTTCTTCTAACCTATTTCCCGATATGGCGCTTTCTGTTGTGGAAGATACCTTTTCTGAGCTGCAACTCCCAACAGGTTCTCTTTCCTTCTATATTATTGTAGTTATCTGGTCTGCCTCCCGCGGCATTCGGGCTGTCATGAATGGAATCCATATGCCCTTTCGCACGCGTGAAGCTCATGGTATTATTCTCCGTTTCTTCCTTTCCGTATTCTATACCATTTGTTTCGTCATCATGATGGTACTCTTTGCGATTCTAGTTGTTTTCGGTGACGGTCTATTCACTTGGCTTAGCTCTGTATTTCGAATTTCTTTTTTAGTTTCTGGTCTAGTTCGCCTGATCCGCTATTTGATTCCCCTTGGTTTTATGCTGATCCTGTACACTTTACTTTATAAGTTTATCCCTGCTAGACGGCTGCGCATCCGTGATGTACTGCCTGGTTCAGTGTCTGCCGCTTCCAGCAGCTTTTTAATCAGTCATCTATTTTCTTTGTATACCAGAAGCTTTGGTAACTATTCTGCTCTATATGGCAGTATCGCTGGCATTATTGTCATCTGCACCTGGATGTTTTTATTCAGTTTAATGCTGGTGATCGGTGCCGAGATCAATGCTTGTTTATATGAAATCACCCATGACACTACCCTGTATCGCATGAACTAAAGATTTTGTAATACCGTATTCGGAAAATAATGATTTAATATTTGCTTATAATTATACCCCGCATCAACCATGCCTTTTACACCATTTTGACTAAGGCCAACTCCATGACCATAGCCTCCTCCGCATACTTGAACGGACACCAGTTTTTCTTCGGTGTCCTTTATTTTTTCTAGTGAAAAAAATGCACTGGGCAGCAGATCTCGTGATCCTGCTGCTTCTCCATTCGCCAGTACCACCGACACCCCGCCCAGAAGGTTTCGAATCTCCATCGGAGTTTCCACCACAACCGTGTTCTCGCTACCAACCAATATAACAGATAACACCATTCCTGTGCTAGACCGCTCATATACAAACATATCCTGCAACTGCCCAATCCCGTCAATTTGAGCTTCCTCCATCGCCAGTCCGTTTACAACTTTGACCTGCTTTGCTGCGGCAAAATATATATCGACTAATGCTTGTAGCTCATCTTGTTTCAGCAAGACCGTCCATCGAAACCATGGACTATGACTATCAAACGCCTTTACATCTGCATCGGTAATAAATGCATGAAATTCTGTTTCTTCCGATAGCGGTCCATAGTCACCTTCGGTATACTGTATCGCTCCCTGTTCATAGGGCTGAGCAGTGCCACCCCATACTTCGCCGGCATTTGCCGTATGTCCACAGGATGTAGAAAAAAAATGAGTGGCTATGGGCTGATCATTGTATGTTAAAATTTGCCCCCATGTGGTATCCACTCCCTTTTCTGAGGCTTCATGCTGAATCACACCTCCATACACCTGGCTGCGGGTACTGTCGTCGAGTTGTGCTCCCCACTCAGCAAATTTATCATTGCTAAGCCATTGACGACAGGCAAAACTTCTAGCACATATGGCCTGGACCTTTGCAGCCTCCTCACCATAGCTTCCCGGCATTTCTGCCGGTACTACGCCTTTCAAATAGGTTTCTAAGGCTACTTCATTTACAATGCTGTACCCACCATCTTCTTTCGTTACTTCCAACTTTCCTTTATATGCTGTTGTTCCTTTGGCACTGATCAGTGTTAAGGCAGCACCTTCTTGAGCTGTGTAAAATATGGTTCGATATCCCAATTTTTCCGTTCCTATTTCCGCCCCCGGCGGATGGGCACAGATCATTCCATCCTGTATACTCCAAAAGGCTTGTTGGCAAGTTACTGCAACTTTAGCATGAATATAGTCTTCTTTGGCCGCATTCTCTGCCAGTATCACACGAACCCTCTGCGGTATCGATAGATCCTTTCCCGTTTCTACGCGAACGATTTTTCCTTCCGCATCACTGAATATCGTTATATTTTCCCCTAAAAACCGGCTAATACCTGTTACAATAGGCTGTCCGTTGGCAATCCACTCTGCCTCTTGACTCATCGCATAACGCCCTTTCGAAGTTTCGATCCAATCTTTTTCTATCCTATATAGCACTTCACCTGACAATTCGGCCGGAGCATCCGTTATCCCTTCTTCGTTTTTTTGAAAAGATTCATAGTCTTTCGATAAAGGCAGCATCAAATAAATTAGACCTGCTGCAATCATACACAATGCTGTGATTACATATGTTTTCTTCCATAAATTCATTCTATCCCTCCTCCCTGCAATATATGAAATCTTGTCCCTTTAAAGAACCTTACGCTTTCAGCAGAAGCTGACTGATTTCGACTATTGCAGGCCAAAAGTATCTATGCTATACTACATTTGGTATATATTTAATGAATCTATGCAGGAGCTCAGTTCCATGAATCAATTAATCAAACAATTTTCATCGTCCATCAAAGAATTTCGTGATCTTCGCTCTGTCACCACACTTTCTATGCTGATCGCTGTGGCTCTTGTGCTGAATTTATTTGCTTCTGTACAAATCACCGATTCGCTCCGTCTTGGTTTCGGCTTTATTGCTACCGCTATTATGGGCATGTTGTACGGTCCGGTATGTGCTGCTCTTTCGGCCGGTTTGGTGGATATTCTTCAGTTTTTTCTAAAACCCATGGGTGAATTCTTCCCCGGTTATACTCTCACTGCCATGCTTGGTGGTTTGTTATATGGCCTATTTCTATATAAAAAGCAATATTCACTGCCCCGCATCATCATTGTCAAAACCCTGATCAATACAGTACTTCACCTGATTCTTAACAGTTATTGGCTCACGTTTTTATACGGCTATGCTTTCTGGGTCAAAATTCCGGAACGCGTCATAAAAAATGTTGCTATGCTGCCTGTGGAAATCATTCTATTAACCATTATTTTACCCTTAGTAGCCAAGATCGACTCCCAAAGACAGCTTCCTCGAAAGCGGCTTCGCTAAATCATATGTTATAAAAAAAAATCCCGAAATGCGCAGATACCTATAATAGAAAGGTATTCACATTTCGGGATTTATTTTTATCGTGCGCAAAGCGCAAAAGAATCCGTTTTATGCTTTCTGATCAAAGCGACCCACATAATCCAGCGTACTTCCATTTTCAAGCGGCAGTTTAACCGGTCGACGTTCCATAGCAGACTGGTACATAGCAAGAATCAACTCCAATGCTCTCATACCTGCTTCTGCATCCACCAAAGGCTGTCCATCTTGCTCGATTGCCTCGATCACATTACGATACAAAGGAGTATGACCAAACCCATACACATTTTCAGGGTTCTCATCGCATTCTCTGCGAATTTCTTCCAGTCGTTCTTCCTCGCCCGGAACATTCCATACTTCCATACGATTCACAGACATACCACCGGCTTTCACAGTGCCTTTATCACCGAATACATATAATGTTTCTTCCAGTCCTTTAGGCATAACATCTGCCGTACCTTCGAACAGACCATATGTACCGTTTTTGAATTTGATAACAGCCATACCCAGGTCTTCCGCCTCAATATACGGATGCATCATATTATCGGTATAGGCAAATACCTCTTCGATTTCATCGCCCATCATCCAGCGCAGCAGATCGCCATTATGAATACACTGATTCATCAATGCTCCACCGTCTTGCGCCCAAGTACCGCGCCATCCATCCTGTGCATAATAGTTTTCTCCGCGGAACCATCTCACGTGGGCCGCACCATATACCAGATTACCTACCAGTTTCTGATCAACTGCTTCCCTGATCTTTTTAATTGTAGGATTAAAACGATTTTGGTGACTGGTACAAACTTTAACATTATATTTTTTGCCTTCTTCTACGATTTGACGAGCATCAGCCATAGAAAGAGCAATGGGCTTTTCAATGATCACATTGATACCCTGACGAATGGCAGCCAACGCAATTTTAGCATGCTCACCACTCCAGGTTGCAATCGCTACCAGATCCAATGCCTCCGTTTTAAACAGTTCATTATAATCAGAATAGATTTTAACCTCTTCCGGTAAATGATTCTTAATTTTAAACTCCTGAGCCTTTTCCACGTCGATATCGCAAATAGCAACGATATTCAACTTATTTTCTCTAGCGGCTCCTATATGATTCGGAGCAACTCTTCCGCATCCAATTAAAGCATAATTCATGTTGAATCCTCCTTTGCTTTATGTCCACATTATGAACTTTCCCTTTTTAAAAGTCAAGCACTTACATAAAAATCTCTTTGACTTCCCTTTCAAGATCAGCTGTAGTATGTTTGTGCATCACTTCTTCCTGTGCATTAAGCCCCAACTGTCTTCTATATTGCGCATCTTCAATAAGCTGCACAAGTTTCTTCTTCCATTCTTCTTTGGAACCACACAGTATTCCGGTTTCACCGTCTCGAATCACCTTCGTCATTTCTTCACATTTCGAGGCTATAGTAGGAATTTTCAAAAGAGATGCCTCCAACCATTTTCTCTCTGACCGGCTGGTATAAAAAGCATCCTTGGGTATGGGCATTAAATGAATATCGATTTTAGTATACAGCGTAGGGCGTTCCTGCCAGTTTTTTTCGTTCCAGCGTTTTACCCTTCCACCCACGCTTTCCAGTTCCTTAGAAATTTCAGGCGCACCTCCAATTCTAAGCTTTACCTGTGGATATTCATACAAGATCTCCAATATAATAGGCTCTATGGCGGAAAACTCAGCACTGTAGGCATCTTTATCACCTAAGAATCCTAGAATCACACTATCGTACCGAATTCGTCTATGAGAATCTGCTCGTTTCGATATAGCAAGCATCGAATAATTCACAACATCTCGCTGTACATATACCGATTTTCCTTTGAAATGCTCTTCCACGACCTTTTTGAGTGCCTCTGTGGGCACCAAAATTCCATCACACTCAGCCATGCATTCGCGAATTCCATTACATCTCATTACTAATTCACGATAGCCTGCCTTTTTAGATACTAATGAATTTTGCAATATTTTTTCGTCAAATACTAACTGATCCACACTATACCATATTGACGCTCCACCGTCATTGGCAGCTGCAATCAGCTTATGAATCTTTTTCGATGCCGTACAACCATGCAAAATCAACCATTTATACTTACGCACTTGAGACAAGCTCACATCTTCCAGCCTCATACGTGTAGATGCAATACCTAAACTATGTAATTGCTCACTCAAATGCTCAATTCTATATCGACTATCATCCGATCCTCTTTCGAAAACCAACAGTGCCTTATCTGCATCCTTATAGGGTTTTCGCATCAGGTCTCCGAATTCCATCAATTGCTGAAGAACTGCCTGCGCATCGGTATGAGCTAAAACCAAACCGTTCTCATATCGAGCAACACGCTCTGCCGGAGCTCCTAACGGCAAACAAGCCACCGGCATCTCCATCTCCATCGCCTCTTGAGTGGTATAGGAAAAAGTTTCCGGATAGATCGATGAAATAAAGAACAGATCAATATCATGCTGATAAATCAGCGATGGCAAATTTTCCGTTTTATACTGACCTGTTTGCAAGAAAACTTTGGAATTGATCTTTTCTTGTGTAGATCCACATAAAACAAAACGAATCGGCAGCTTTTGGTCGTTCACCAACTGTACCAACTGTGCAACCAGTTTTCCACCTTTAAAATCCGTTAAAGTACCCATTAATCCAATATTTAGAGTATCTGTAGTTTTAAACTCTTTTTTTACTTTAGTCAAAACTGTATGCTGCACAGGCAAAATTTGAATTTGATCCAGTCCACCATAGGCCTTCTTGACCAGCCGAGCAGAGTCCTGAGAAAAAACTCTGACTTCCTGACTGGAAAGCAGGAAGTTTCTCCACGCACTTCTCCATTCTCTAACTGAAGCAAAATCCTGTAAACTATAGCCTTGCTGATTTTTCAAACATTGATCGCATTGAGATGGAGAATGCGCTCCACAGTATTCATCCCTGTCATTCATTAAATACATACTGGGGCAAAGCAAATAATAATCATGTACCATCACCATTAGGCGAATTCCATTTGTTTCAGCGTATTCACGAATTTTAAGCAGGTGCTCCCGAACATTTGGATATGTTACCAAATGATTCACGATCAGTTGGTTCAACTCCATCTTATCGCAAAATTCAAATACTTCATCCAAATTATCCATCTCCAATGAAGCTTTATATTTGCTCCACTGGTACTCGACTAAGTAATTTTGTTTTTCTCTGCAATATAAAATTATGACCGTTACTGCTTTTTCATTTCGCCTCTGCTCTGCATACCGCTGAATATAGATATTCGCTCCACCTTCCAACTCGCTGTGAAAAATCATATAACGCTTTACACTCAGCGCTGAAGTCAAACGGCATAATACATAAGACCGAATTGGTCCTAAAGGATCTTCTTCTGCAAAATTCCGCATGATTTCAGTCAGTCCCGGATGTTTAGCTAAAAGTTTCTCACGGTTGACCTGCATTCTTTTTCTGCGGTCCACTGCATAATAGGAATTTCCTGTATTATGAAATACATACAGGTTTTCTACCATTACATTCCGAAATCCTACTGCAACTGCTCTTCGGCACCAGTCTGTATCTTCCCCAAATCCTTTTCCAAAAGTTTTTTGGTCCAACAGACCCACCTCACGTATGGCTTTTTGACTCATTGCCATACAAAACATAGCTCCTGCTGGAATTGTAGTGTATATCGAACGGATCTCTCTAAACAGCTGGTCGATCTGATCAACTGGAATATGATTAAAAACGGAGTTGTTTTTTCCTGACAAAGG
>JAZQWC010000046.1:0-14404 GCA_045632125.1 Bianqueaceae bacterium | reverse complement strand
CCTGACGGCGCAAATCAAACCCAAGCTTATGGTTGTGGGTTCAGCGGCTTATTCAAGAGATATTGACTATTCCCGCTTGGCGGACATTGCTCACAGGAATGGTGCGCTTCTTATGACTGTCATTGCTCATTTCTCCGGCCTGGTGGCCACAGGAATGGCACCCAACCCTGTACCCTATGCTGATGTGGTAACGGCTTCGGCTACCAAAACCATGTGCGGCCCCCATACTGGCTTCATCATGTGCAAAAAGGAATTGGCACAGAAAATCGACGATAGCGTATATCCCGGAAACATATCATCTTTGCATCTGCAAACGATTGCTGCCACGGCCTATGCCCTGCAGAATAGTCAGACACCGGAGTTCAAAGTGTTGATGAAACAGGTGATCAAAAATGCACGTCATTTTTGTGAAGCTTTGAAAAAGCGTGGCTTTGATATTGTGACCGGAGGCACTGATTGTCATATGTTTGTAGCGGACCTTCGTCCTTTTAATGCCGACTGTACGCAAATCGCCCAGGTGATGCAGGATGTGGGCATTACTGTTAATACCAAGAGTATTCCTCATGATCCATCACCCAATCCCGGTGGACTGCGGGCCGGTACTACTGTACTGACTCAGCGTGGCATGAAGGAAGCTGAGATGGAAGAGGTGGCGGATATTTGGTTAGATATCGTAAAAAATCCCGCCGACCCTGCTAAGCTGGCTGACGTGCAGCAGCGGATCCTCTCGTTGGCTCGTCGGTTCCCGCTTCCGGAGTAAACGAAAATGGATAGTCAAATTGATATGACGTGCATAAATGAAACAGCAAAAAGTATCATTTGTCGGGTATTGAATTGTAGCGCAGCGGATATAAAAAACATGCAAGAGCTCTCTGGTGGAAATACGAATTCGTCCTTTGTTTTTGAGGTTTTTGGTGTACGCTATGTGTATCGACAGCCTGGAATGTTGACGGAGAACTTTATCGACCGGCGAGCAGAGCAGTTCGCTTGCGAGCAGGCCTCTCAGCTTGGCGTCGGCGAGGAGATCCTGTATATGGACGCTAACGGAATCAAGATTTCCAAATTTATTGAACAAATTAAAGAATTCGATTTTTTGTGTACGTCCGATATAAAGGCCGGTGCGGCCTTGTTTAGACAACTCCACGCGGCGTGCATCGATGCATCTTTTGATTTCGATCATTTGAAACAAATCGAAAATATGAAAGCGTGCATGGATCTGCCCGCTCAAAATGTATGGAAGAACCTTCCGAACGTGCACGCTGTGGAAGCCATGGTGAAGCAACTTGACGTGCATGTTAAAAATGACAACTGGCCCAGGTGCCTGATCCACGGTGATCCGAAGGGACCTAACATTTTAGTGTCGAAGGATCGATATACGCTCATCGATTGGGAGTATGCTGGTGTGAAAGACATTGGATACGACATCAGTCACTATGCTGCCGAAATTGGGCGTGCACGCACCGGCGGACATTGGAAACTGGATCCCGAGGATGCCGCCTGGTACTTTGAAAAGCTTCCGACTGCCGAACAGTACCGCCATGTACTGGCCTGCTTCGCCATCGAAGAATATTATTGGACGCTGTGGGCAATCCAGAAAAACAGGCCGGATATCGTTCGACGTTGTTACGATAACGCCAGTCGGTATGTGAAAATTGCAAAAGCAATGTATGATGAAGTGCAAACCCACGGGAGCCCAAAACTGGAGTGAAGGGGTTTGCGAAAGGATGAAGTGCAAACCCACGGGAGCCCCAAATGGGACTAATGGGTTTGCATTTTTTTGTCGAGGACTTCTACTTGCATTTTCCTTAAAAAAGGACTACAATGAATAGTGGTTTGAAATGCTTATTTATTGTCTGTTGGAGGAAAAACAAAATGACAAAAATTGATATATTCTCCGGCTTTTTAGGAGCCGGTAAAACTACTTTAATTAAAAAATTAATTGCAGAAGCCTTTGCCGGTGAAAAACTGGTACTTATTGAAAATGAATTCGGAGAGATCGCCATCGATGGCGGCTTCCTGCAAGATGCCGGGGTAGAGATCACCGAAATGAACTCCGGTTGTATTTGCTGCAGTTTGGTGGGTGACTTTGGTGAAGCTTTGAAAAAGGTTTTGCATCAGTTTCATCCGGATCGTATTCTCATCGAACCTTCCGGTGTTGGCAAACTCAGCGATGTAATTAAAGCTGTGCGTAATCTGCATATGGAAGACGTTCAATTAAATAGCTTCACCACCGTAGCGGATGCTAATAAATGCAAAATGTATATGAAGAACTTTGGTGAATTCTACAACGATCAGGTGGAAAATGCGAACTCCATTATTCTGAGCCGCACCGACGGAATTTCTCAGAAAAAGCTGGATGCCTGCATTGAACTGCTGCGCGAGCACAATACCGAAGCTACTATTATTACGACTCCTTGGGATCAGATCAGTGGTGCACAGATTTTGGAAGCTATGGAGCATAAGAGCACTTTGGCCGATGCCCTGAAGGAACTGGAAGAAGAGCATCACCATCATGACCATGATGAGCACTGCGACTGCGGCTGCCATGATCATCACCATGAACACGAGCATCACCATCATGACCACGATGAGCATTGCGACTGCGGCTGCCATGACCATCATCATGAGCATCACCATCATGACCACGATGAGCACTGCGACTGCGGCTGCCACGACCATCATCACGACCATCACCATCATGACCACGGTGAGCATTGCGACTGCGGCTGTCATGACCATCATCATCACGACCATCACCATCATCATGCCGATGAAGTATTTGGCAGCTGGGGTATCGAAACCACTCATAAATACACTGTAGAAGAAATCGAAGCAGCGCTGGCCGCTTTGAACGATGAAGAAAAATACGGCACCATCCTGCGTGCCAAGGGTATTGTGGCCGGAACAGACGGAAACTGGATCCATTTCGACTATGTACCGGAAGAAACCAGCGTCCGTATCGGCTCTGCCATGGTGATCGGCCGCCTGTGCGTCATCGGTGCCCACATTAAAGAAGAAGCCATCAAAGAACTGTTCGCATAAGCAAAACCAGAGAGGAAACACCAATGGCTCAAACTCAGAACAATCAGCAAAAGGAACTTCCGGTATATCTGTTCACCGGATTTTTAGAGGCCGGCAAGTCCAAGTTTATCAAAGGTACCTTAGAGGATCCCCGCTTCAACGTCGGTGATCGCACCCTGTTTTTAGTATGTGAAGAGGGTGAAGTGGAATTCGATGAAGACTTGCCGCAGATGGAAAATGTATTCATCGAGGTCATTGAAAACGAATCCGATCTGACCCCAAAAGTACTGCAATATTTAGAAGATAAGCACCAGGCCACCCGCGTGCTCGTCGAGTACAACGGCATGTGGCGTCTGATCAACCTGTTCAACAACATGCCCGAACACTGGGCCATATATCAGGAATTCCTGTTCATCGACTCAAATACCTTCCTCACCTACAACAAGAACATGCGTGAACTGGTAGTCGACAAGCTGGCTACCTGCGACATGGCCGTGTTCAACCGCTTCCAAGAAGGAATGGACCAGCTCCTATTCCACAAAATTGTGCGCAGTGTAAGCCGCCGCGCCAACATTGCCTATGAATACGAAAACGGTGAAGTGGAATATGATGACCTGGAAGACCCTCTGCCCTTTGACATGGAAGCCGATGTAATCGAAATCGATGACGATGATTACGCCCTGTGGTACCGTGATATTTCCGAAGATATGAAAAAATACAGCGGTAAAACCGTCGAATTCACGGGCATCGCCGTCTATAACAATCGAGTGGCTCCCGGTACCTTCGCCTTCGGCCGCCAGGTCATGACCTGCTGCGAAGCCGACATCCAATTTGCCAGCTTGCTGGCACAGTGCCCGCCCAAAGATATGCCAACCAACAACGGCTGGTACAAAATGCGCTTCAAAATTGAAATTAAATTCCACAAAATGTACGGAGAAAAGGGACCGATCTTAAATGTGATCTCCATGGAAAAGTGCCCCGCACCCGCGCAGCCTGTGGCAACGTTCTTTTAAATAAGAGGAGGAATAAGCTATGAAGTATTGCAGAATGTGCGGAACTGAATTAAAAAACGAAGCCAAGTTCTGCGCGAAATGCGGAACAGCTGTGATTGACCCGGCGCAGCCGGAAATAGCTGCAGCAAAAGCAATAGAGGAGTCCATCGGGATCGAAACAAAAATTGAGGACACAGTTCAGTCAGAGATGTTTCAGCAAACCGAAGTGGTTCAGGAACATGAAACATGGCAGGAACCCGTCCGTCCGGTGGTGCCGCTTTTAGCAAATCCCGTATTTTTGGGAATTTTATTTTTGGTCAGTGGAACAGTGATGTTTTTGCTGCCTAGTATTCCTGTAATGAACATGAGCATGGCAGCGGCTTATGGCAGTTTCTATTTGGCGGCAGCCACGATTGTCAGCTCGGTGTTAACCAGCTTGGAAACACTAATGTTTCAAGCACCGGCACTGATCGCTATTGTCACCGGTATTGCATTGCTGCAAAAGAGAAGAGGTGCTTTTAAGCTGGCAATGTTAGGAGGAATTTTCCAGCTGCTGACTGCAGTGGGTTCGCTTTTGATCACGGTGCTGGTATTAGCTTTTGCCCCCAGTTTGGTTCAAATATATGTGTGGGACGCGGAAACAGTTGAGCTAGGAACGCAATTGATGCGAAGCCAAGGTATGAGTCGCTTTGTAATGGTAGAACTGCCGGTGTTGTTAATGGGAGTTGCAGCATTTGTATTTACTCTAATTGCAAGAGGTAAAGAGCGTAAAACCAGAAGTCAGGTTGCCCTGGATTTGTTTGACAAGATGCCTCGCAGCGCGGTGTCGCTGATCACGCTGATTCCTTTCATTAGTCTGTTAATGATGTTAAAAGGAACACTGGGAACCCTAATAACAGGAAGTTACATAGGTGCTGCTGCAATTGCCGCTCAGTCGATGGTCGGTACCGTGGTATCCACCTATACGATTCCCGCAATATATCTAATCATTGGTGCTCTTGTGTATGGCATGCTGGGTTACAAGTGGAAATACTGGAAAGTAAGTGTGCCCGGAATGAGTGTGCTCATTGTATATGGCATTATTATGATTTTCGTTGTGTTATCAAAAGGCAGCGAAATGTTGATGAGTATCGGTACACCTGCAGAGCTCATGAGCATGGCGAATAGTGCACTGATGCCTCAGATGCTGGCACAGGTATTATTGCCGTTGGCATTGTTCAGTTGGATTGCGGCATCAGCCAGAGGTAGTATTCCTGCCTGGCTGCAAGCAATTTTAGGCAGTGTTATTGTCATTCTATACATAGTGATGGATGCATTGTTTAGCTTTGGATGGACTGCGGTTGCCCAAATGGGTATGCCCATTCCGGCAGCGCAGTATGCGATCAGCTTGATCGTTTTACTCTTTGCTGTTCCGTTGGGAATTGCCTGCAAACCGAAAAAAGGCTGATCTACATTAGAAATTTCATTGTGAAACATAAAAATAAAACCAAACCCCGTCTGCTTCTGCTACCTGAAGCCGACGGGGTTTGATTTATAGGAGTATTTGACATAAAAAAGATATCATTCCCTTTAAAAAGAAGATACCAGATGAGTATATGTCGATGACTCATCTGGTATACATTATAAAGCAAATCATTTTTTGAGAATATAGGTTAACTGCCGATACCTGTCCGAATTCTGCCAACCTTTTGGGCAGATCCTGAACAGACCAAAACTTACAGCAGCCGCAGCAAACGCACGTAAAATTCAGCGGTTTTGATCATGGTTTCCACGGGCACACGCTCATCGATACCGTGGATCATGCCGCGTTCCTCCTTGGACATCCGCATGGCGGAAAAGCGGTACACGCGATCGGTAATGGCGCAGTAATGGCGAGAATCGCTGCAGGCCATCATGAGATAAGGCGATACAATGGCCTCCGGCCAGGTCTGACGAATGGCCGTTTTCAGAATATTCCATTCCTCACAGGAGGTGTCGGAGTTGATGGAAGGATTCATACCACTCACTCTCTCTACTCGAATTGCAGGGTTCGCGATGGTCTTTTCCAAATAGGTCTTAGCGGACTCCATGGTGTCGCTTCCTAGCAGACGCATATTCACACCGAAGCTGGCCTTGGAGGGCAGCACATTATAAGCAGGGCTGCCTTCAAAGCGGGTCACTGCAGTGGTGGTTCGCATCATGGCGTTCAGTTCACCGCCGGATTTTTTGCAGATCATATCCAGCACCGGAGCAAAGCACCACAGGTTGGCAAAGATCATACGGAACATAAAAGAAGAATGACGCCCCAGTGTATTAAACATCTCTGCCACCGGCTTAGTGATCTGGCGTTTAAAAGGATGTTCTTCAATGCGAGTCACTGCACGGCTCAGCTGTCCCAATACGGTTTTCACAGGAGGAGTGGAGGCGTGACCGCCCTTGGACTCCAAGGTAAATTTAAAATTCACACCACCCTTTTCCGCAATACCGATCAGGGCACATTCTTTAGTCACACCGGGAAATACGTTTTCAACTACGGCGCCGCCTTCATCCAGCACAATGGCAGGTGTGATGCCTTTGGACTTCAAATGAGCTACCATGTCAGGACAGCTATTGCCGCCGACTTCCTCTTCACCGGAAAAGGCCAGATACAGGTCATTGCTCGGAACATAGCCTTCTGCAAGCAAAGCTTCTAATGCTTCCATTACGCCGCAAAGGGTTCCCTTGGTGTCTAAGGTTCCGCGACCCCAGATCACGCCATCCTCCACCAAACCGCAGAAGGGAGGTTTGGACCACTGGTTTTCGTCAGCGGGAACCACATCGTAATGAGCCATACATACGGAGGGCTTTTCAGAAGAACGGCCCTTCAGAAGAAACAGCAGACCGGTTTTTCCAATCTTTTCAAAGGAACAGGCAGAATAAATGCGGGGAAAACGTTCCGCAAGCAGTGCTTCAAATTTGGCAAACTCCCTGCGATCGATGCGCTCCTCCTCCGGATAGGAAACGGTGGCGCAGCGGATCATGTCCGCCATGTCTTGAACGATTTTGTCATGGTCAAGACTAACAGGGGCTTCCGCCACCGGCGGCTGAGCCAGGGGCTTAAAGCGCAGAGTGCGAACGATTAAAACAAGAATGAATAACAGGACAATTCCTAAAAGAATCCAGCCAATCATATCAGATCCATCCTTTCTTATACATAATGCGGGCGGCGATGAGGGCCACGATGACGCCAACGGGCACCAGCACGCCTACGGAGCCGGCCAGAGAGGGCACGGCCAGGAACAGGGCGATCATGAACACCAGGGGTGTAATGGAAAGCTTCCAGTTTTTGCTGACGTACACCACAGCCAGACCGCCGAAAAGGGCGGGCAGGATGTTATCGAAGGCGGGCACCAACGCGGGGGAATTCAGGATCGGGGCGATCATGGCCAGCAGGAAGACGCCGGCGGCCAGAATCAGGGTGGTTACGATGGAACTGGTGGCGGTGGCGATGGTGGAGATGACCTCACCTTCTTCGGTACCGGGTTTCACTCCGGCGCTCTCCATGGCACTGAGGGCGCTGGGAGCCTTAAGGCTGGTCAGGTTACCGGTCACGAAGGCCAGGTAGGTGCCGCCCACGCCCAACATGGGAGTGTAGGTGATGACCTCGATGACGCCCACGGTCCAGTAGATGGGGGCCACGCCCAGCAGACCTTTGAGTACGGCAGTGCCCTCGGGCCAGGCATTGTACTTGAGGCAAACCACAACGGGAACCAACAAAATGACGATGACAGCAGTCCACACCCAGATCTTACCCAGACGGTCGGTGTCCTGCATATATTTAGAAGTTTGATTATTGCTCATGTGATGTTCCTCCTATCTTAGCTCAGCACCGGGGGGATGACGGCGGCAAAGGTCATGGCCACCACCATGCACAGCGCCATGGCGTAGGTTTCGAGCCATTTCCAGCCCAGCTTTTTGATCAGCAGCCCGCAGATGGCCATGGTCAGAGCGGATACCAGCAGCACGAAGATCGGGATCCAGCCGGTGATGCCGGTGCGGATGTCGGCGAAAACCATGCCCAAAAAGGCGGAGATCATACCCAGGAACATAGCGGTCAGGAACATATCGCTCCATTTGCTGTCTTTGTTTTGCAGTTTGATCATGCCGCCGCGGATCTTTTTCATCAGGATCGGAGGCAGGATGATGCTGGGAATAATGCCCAAGGTCATAACCCAGGCGATGGAAGTGTATACCTGCGGATCGGTGATCATCTCCGATAACGACACGCCCAGAGCATTCGCAGTGGAAGTGGCGGCGGGCAGCTCATAGGTGATGGCGCCGATGACGCTCAGGCGGATCCAGGGCAGCGGGATGCCCAAAAACTTAGCCAGGGTGATGATGCCCACCAAAAAGGAAATAGCAGGGGCAATGGTGAAGACCGAGGTGGACACGATGGTCTTCTTTAAAGTGACAGTCGAAATGCCCAGCTGTTTGCCGCGGCGATAAGCCCGTACCAAAAAGAAAACGGACTGAGCCAGAACAAACAGGATGACACCAAGGGCCACAATATATAAAAATGTACTGTTGGTGCTAAACTCCATAATGAGTTCCTCCTTAAAATTTTGCCGCGCAGAGCGCGAAACCGGACGAAGCGATTGGCTGTGATTCGGGTTTGCGCAGGCGGCAGTAAGTGTTCTGTCTATTGTACCACCTAAGTGAGAGGCGTACAAGATGAAACCTTGAAAAAAGCGTATACGTGTGGTAGAATAGACCGGACTGCGAGAGCAGCGCAGTCGTTGTCAACGTTTAGATAAGGAAACTGCGGTGGAAATCCGCGACAACAGCCATTGCCGTTATAGCCGGAATGCTTATCAAAAACGTTCGACTATCCGGTCGAACGTTAGGGAGTTTCTTCGAAACTTCAGCAAATCATATTGCTTCCCCTGGGTAATGAGGGGAGAAAGGACAATTTAATTATGAAAAACAAAATGAGAACTCTGTTAACCGCAGTGCTGTGTGTAATGATGCTGGCCTGCATGACTGCTTGTACCAAGGAAGAGGAAAAGGGTATTTGGGCCGATGCCAAGTACACCGAAGATACCGAACTGGGTAAGGGCAGTAAAACTGTAAAAGTAGTGGTGGAAGCGGAAGAGAAGAAGATCACCTTTACCATTCATACCGATGAAACCATTTTGGGTGATGCCCTGATGGCTCATGAGCTGGTGGAAGGCGAAGACGGTGACTTTGGACTGTACATTAAAAAGGTGAATGGCATGTTGGCCGACTATGATGTAGACCAGACTTACTGGGGTTTTTATCAGAACGGTGAATACATGATGACCGGCGTAGATACCACTGAGTTTGCTGACGGAGATCAGTATGAACTCGTCCGCACCAAGTAAAAAAAGAAAGCTTTCAGTTGCGGAGCTAACCATATTTGCCATGTTGGGTGCCCTGATGTACTGTTCCAAATTGATCATGGAATGGGCTCCAAACATTCATCTGCTCGGAATGTTCATCATGGTATTTACAGTGGTCTATCGCAAAAAAGCATTAATACCGATTTATATTTTTGTATTCATGACCGGACTATTTAACGGGTTTTCCGTTTGGTGGATTCCGTATGTGTATATATGGGCCGTTTTATGGGCGCTGACTATGCTGCTGCCAAAAAAAATGCCCACAGCGGTAAAGGCTGTGGTGTATCCTTTGGTGTGTGCACTGCATGGCTTTGCTTATGGCACTTTATATGCCCCGGCTCAGGCTTTGATGTTTGGTTTCAATTTTGAACAGACCCTTGCCTGGATCTTGTCCGGAATCCCCTTTGATATCATTCACGGCATCAGCAATTTTGCGGCTGGCCTCATGATATTGCCGCTGGTGAACTTGTTGGCGAAGCTGAATCAGCAGCTGCACCGGTCCCGAACAACAACATAAAAGTAAAAGCCCTTCCTTTCTTTCGCGCCATTTTGCGTAGCAAAATGAAATGCGCGGCGTGGCTGCGCCGTGTATGCGAAGAGAGGAAGGGCTTTCGTTTTGTTGAACTTATTTAGCTTTGGTGGAATAGCTGCGCTGCAGGGTGTAGCCGCGACCGTTGACGCCGGTTACTTCCGAGGCAATAATGAAGGCGCTGGGGTCGATGGATAAAGCAGCCTCTTTGATTGCCGGGTACTTTTTAGCGTAGATGACCACCAGCAGGGCTTTTTGGTTTTGGGCATCGAAGCCGGTTTCGATGTCCAGAAGAGTGAGACCGGAATCGAGGGTCTGCAGGATCTCCTGTTGGATGTCGCGAAAACGATCGGAGATGATAATGAGCTGGAGTTTGCGCTCACCGGCCACGATGAGTTTGTCGATGGTGATGGAGGTGAGGAAGAGGCAGGCTAAACTATACAGTAAGCCGTCGAAACCTTTGAGAAGTATCTGTGACAAAATGATCAGACCATCGAATACAAGAAGGGAGGTACCCACCGGAATGCCTTTGTATTTTTGAAGGATGCAGGGAGGAATATCCATGCCGCCGGTGCTGCCGCCGGCTCGAACCACAAGACCAATACCGGCACCCATGCAGATACCGCAGCAAACGGAGCTGATGAACAGGTCGCCTTGGAACATTTCTGCCAGGGGAAGACGTTCACATACAGCTAGAATCAGCGGATACAGAATGGTGGAAAGAAGGGAACTGGCAGCAAATTTTTTGCCTAGGAAAATGAGACCTAGGAAAAAGAAACTGACATTTAAAATGGCCGACAGGACTGAGAGGGGCAGGTCGATTAGTTGCTGAATGGTAAGGGCGATACCGTTGCAGCCGCCCAACATGATACCATGGGGAATTACGAAAGCACAGACCGAGATGGCGATGAGTGCATTACCGATTAAAATAGTGGGAAACATTTTTAAGTAGGATTTCATAAAAACCTCCTGTTCGACCAGAATATGTGTAAGAAAGACTGGCATTTATCGTTTGGGATTGTTATAATGGATCGTAAGAAGCGATCCTATATTAGAATACCCCTTTTTGACGAGAGCGTCAATGGGAAAGATGGGATCTTGTGTGAAAAAATTAGATGGAAACATGATGGAGGTTGCTATGGATTCGAAACAATATCTTGCCAATTTGCAGGTGCCGGCGGGCAGAGTGGATGCGGTGCTGGATACCGATACATACAATGAGATCGACGATCAATTTGCCCTTTCATATATGTTTTTATCGCCGGAGAAGTTTAATTTGAAGGCGATCTATGCGGCTCCTTTTTTCAATAGTCATTCCACATCGCCAAAGGATGGTATGGAGCGCAGCTACGATGAAATTATGAGATTGTTGGGGCTTTTGGGTCGCAATGAATATGTGGAAAATGTGTATAAAGGTTCGGTAGATTATTTGATCGATGAAACTACTGCACAGGAGTCAGAGGCGGCGCGGCATTTGGTGGCTTTGGCGTCTGAGTATTCGCCGGAACATCCGCTGTATGTGGTGGCGATCGGTGCGATCACAAACGTGGCCTCTGCGCTGATCATGGATCCTTCCATTGCGGAGAAGATCGTGATCGTGTGGCTGGGCGGGCACTCTCTGGAGTACTGCGATAATAAAGAGTTCAATCTGCATCAGGATATTGCAGCCGCCCGTGTGGTATTTAAGAGCGAAGCTCCTTTGGTACAGCTGCCCTGTCAGGGTGTGGTGAGCGGCTTTGCGACCACCAAGCCGGAGCTGAAGGAATGGTTGATTGGACGTAATGATTTGAGTACATATCTGGCAGAAAATACGATTCAGGAAGCTGAGAGCTATGCGGCTGGCAAACCCTGGAGCCGCGTGATCTGGGATGTGACCGCTGCGGCCTGGCTGATGAATGAAAATGATCGGTTCATGCTGTCCCGTGTGATTCCGGTGCGTCTGCCGGGATATGATGGCTGCTATGAAGAGGAAACCACGGATAAATTATTTAGATATGTGTATTTTATAAAAAGAGATGCATTATTCGAAGATTTGTTTAAAAAGCTGACTTTAAACTGAGTTTAAGATGAATGAAGTGCATATTTATTAAATTTGCATAAAAATTTTTTTTGAAAAAAAGCGGATTTTATTACACTGTTTTATTGAAAAATGGCAATACTTCCGTTATAATAGGTATGCTAGCGGTTTTGTTTGCTTTTGTGTATGAAATCTGCAAAATCGCATGAAAGCACCCATATAGAAAGGACACTGAATCTATGAAAACTAACGAACGCAGAGTAGGTACTATATCCCGCGGTATTCGCTGCCCCATCATTCGTGAGGGTGACGATCTGGCCGCTATTGTTGCTGACAGTGTGTTGGAAGCCGCTGAAGCAGAAGGATTTGAACTGAGAGATCGCGACGTTATCTCTATTACCGAGTCCATCGTTGCAAGAGCACAGGGTAACTATGCTTCTGTTGATGATATTGCTGCTGATGTAAAGGCTAAACTGGGCGGCGAGACCATCGGCGTCATCTTCCCCATCCTGTCCCGTAATCGTTTTGCAATTTGCCTGCGCGGTATCGCTAAAGGCGCTAAAAAGGTTGTGCTGATGCTGAGCTACCCCTCCGATGAGGTAGGTAACGAGCTGGTAAGCCTTGATAAACTGGACGAGGCCGGCGTAAATCCTTATTCCGATGTACTGACCCTTGAGCGCTATCGTGAGCTTTTCGGTGTAAACAAACATGAATTCACCGGCGTAGATTATGTTGAATATTATAGCAATCTGATCCGCGAATGCGGCGCAGAAGTAGAAGTGATCTTTGCAAACCAGGCTAAAGCCATTCTGGATTATGCTGATTGCATTTTGAACTGCGACATTCATACCCGTGTACGCACTAAGCGCATCCTGAAGGCTGCCGGTGCTAAGGTTGTTTGCGGTCTGGATGAGATCATGAACGCTCCTATCAATGGAAGCGGCTGCAACGAAAAATACGGTCTGCTGGGCTCCAACAAGTCCACTGAAGATAAAATCAAACTGTTCCCCCGCGAGTGTAAAGACCTGGTACTGGACATTCAGGATCGTATCCTGAAGGCTACCGGTAAGTTGGTTGAAGTTATGGTATACGGCGACGGCGCTTTCAAAGATCCTCAGGGTAAGATTTGGGAGCTGGCTGATCCGGTTGTATCTCCCGCTCATACCGATGGTCTGATTGGTACTCCCAACGAGCTGAAGCTCAAATATCTGGCAGATAACGACTCTAAAGATTTGTCCGGCGAGGAACTGAAGAAAGCCATTTCCGAGAGCATTCGTGCAAAGGACGGCAGCAGCCTGGTAGGTAACATGGCTGCTCAGGGTACCACTCCCCGTCAGCTGACCGACCTGATCGGTTCTCTGTGTGACCTGACCAGTGGTTCCGGCGATAAGGGAACTCCTGTTGTTCTGGTACAGGGTTACTTTGATAACTATACTGACTAATTCGATATAATTTTGGAGGATACAAGAATGGATAGCAACGTACGTCCTGAATCTATGGCTCGTATTACTAACTTCGAACAGGCTAATGCTTTTATTGAAGAGCAGGTTGCTGCAGTTCGTGAGCAGGTTGGCGACAAAAAAGTTTTGCTGGCTCTGTCCGGCGGTGTTGATTCTTCCGTAGTAGCAGCCCTGCTGATCAAAGCCATTGGCAAGCAGCTGGTATGCGTACACGTAAACCACGGCTTGATGCGTAAAGGCGAGAGCGAGCAGGTTATCGAGATCTTCGGCAAAGAGTTGGACGCTAACCTGATTTATGTAGATGCTACTGATCGTTTCCTTGACCTGCTGGCAGGCGAGGCTGATCCTGAAAAGAAGCGTAAGATCATCGGCGGCGAATTCATCAAAGTATTTGATGAAGAGGCTGCTAAGCTGGATGGCATTTCCTTCCTGGCTCAGGGTACCATCTACCCCGATATTCTGGAATCCATCAAGGCTGCCGAGAGCGGCAAGCCTGTTAAATCTCATCATAACGTAGGCGGTTTGCCTGAGGACATGGCTATGGAGCTGGTTGAGCCCATTAAGCTGCTGTTCAAGGACGAGGTTCGTGTAGTAGGCGAAGCTCTGGGTCTGCCCCACGCTATGGTATATCGTCAGCCCTTCCCCGGCCCCGGTCTTGGCGTTCGCTGCCTGGGTGCCATCACTCGCGATCGTCTGCACGCTCTGCGTGAGGCTGATGCGATCCTGCGTGAAGAGTTCGACATCTGCGGTCTGGCTGAAAAGGTATGGCAGTACTTCGTTGCCATTCCGGATATGAAGAGCGTTGGCGTTCGTAACGACATGCGTTACGAAGGCTGGCCGGCCATCATTCGTGCGGTGAACACCACCGATGCAATGACCGCTACCATCGAGGAGATCCCCTACGCTGTTCTGCACAAGATTACCCAGCGTATCACCAGCGAGGTTGAAGGTATCAACCGTGTGCTGATGGATCTGACTCCCAAACCCACCGGCACGATTGAGTGGGA
>JAZQWC010000045.1:0-4914 GCA_045632125.1 Bianqueaceae bacterium | reverse complement strand
TCCTCCTCTTTGAAGCCTATAAGTACACCAGTGTTTCAGTGGCCACTTTAAGCTACTACTTTGCTCCCGTCATCGTCACTCTGGTGTGTCCCTTTTTGTTCCACGAAAGGCTCACGCCTAAACAACTTGTATGTTTTGCCATGTCCACGCTAGGCATAGTTTTAATTACCGGTCTGAGCGGTGCAGGAAAATCCGGGACCGATCTGATCGGCATCGGCTTCGGTCTTAGTGCGGCTGTTCTTTATGCCTCGGTTGTTTTGATCAACAAATTCATTAAAGGTGTAGAAGGCATCCATCGCACCTTTCTTCAGTTTGTAGCCGCCATCGTAGTTTTGATCCCTTATGTACTTTTTACCGGCGGCATCCACCTAACAGATTTAAATGGCAGCGGCTGGGGCTCTCTCTTTACCGTAGGACTCATTCATACCGGCATAGCCTATTGTTTGTATTTCCCTTCTTTAAAAGAACTTCCCGGCCAAAAGGCAGCCATACTCAGCTACATCGATCCGCTGGTTGCGGTGTTGGTTTCCGTCTTCCTTCTCGAAGAGACCTTGACCTTACCTCAGGCCGTAGGCGGATTGCTTATTTTAGGGTTTACTCTGTGGAATGAAGTGGGAACTACTAAAAAATAAAAATAGAGCATCTGCTTTTCACAAAGCGGATGCTCTTATTATTTCTCTATTATTCCATTTCCACTGCATATACTTTCCAAAGATATACTCCCTGAATTTGGAGGATTTCCAGCTTCTCCGGTTCATATGCATTGACTACGTAGTATGTACCATCTGGTAGCGGATCCGTTTGGTACACTTCTTTATTATCTATATGTTGGTCGCCATAGCGCTGTCCGTCACCGCTCATCACAATGAAATTCTGATCGTTCACTCGCTCCCGCGTCGTAGCCACCAACCTACCCGCATTTTGTCCATCTACTAACAAATCCCGTAGCTCCGTCACTTCAAACTGCGGCATGATTCTCGCATTCAGCGGATCTTTCACCACCTCTTCGGAATACAGCAACTTTTGAGTTCCATACACACCAACCGTCAAATTTTTCTCCCGTTGCACCGGATTTCCTGAAAACACTAACAGAAATGCCAACACAATCAAAATGCCGGCCACCCATCTTTCACCGGGGTACTTGGTCTTCTCCTCTTCACTCACAGTTGGCAGATCTCGCTTCACCATCCAATATCCAAGCCATACCACAGGATTCATCCAATGTAATGCCAGTACCACCCACATCAATACAGCAACTACAATCCGGATTGGTTTCGCCGTTTTCAGCATCTGTCTGCGTCCTCGAAGCCCACGCACAATACCCACGATCATAATCGCGAACACGCCACACAACCAAATCGCAACTAGTATACCAACCACTCGCTGCATGGTTCCAAGAGGCACCGTTACACCTTCATAATATCCTCGAATCAACGCCTCATTAATGGGCAGATCAATCAGAGAAATACCAGAATGAATCTCAAAAGTTTTCAACTGAATCAAATCGGTTGATACCAATTGTGCACTAGGAATCACGCTCCACACTGTCTCAAATTCAAACGGACACAACAGGCGAATCAACACCAAAGCCCATAGAAAATATGTAAAAAGTTTCGGAAGTTTACGCATTAGAAGACGCAATATCAGCACCGCTATAATCACAACAGACGCTGCATAACTCATATTAACTACATTCAAGAATAGTTCATACATGGTGAATACCTCCTTTTTCTACATTTCAAAGGGTAACATTCGTTTACAGTCAAGCCTTTTCCCTTAATCTCTCAAAAAAGTTGCCACACCCGCGTCATATACATGAATCGTGAAATCCCGCATGGTCGCTGTAGTGGGTTCGATCTCGCCCCGCTCCACACGATCCGCCGCTTCCATCAGCAGCGGAATGATCGCCGGCGTCGCTGGAAGTGTACCATGTGACGGCCAGATCGCATCAAACTCATCGATCCGTTTTTGAATCTTCTCCAAACTCTGTCGATACGCCTGCATATTGCGCATCACACCAAACATATAAATGCGTCCATCCTGAATGGGATCCCCACTGATCAGCACGCGGCGCTCCTTATCCAGCAGCGCAATGCTGCCCGGCGTATGCCCCGGAATACTGATCACTTCAATTTCCCTCTCCCCCAGCTGGATGATATCGCCATCCCAAACCGGTGTGGGAGTTTTGCGCTTTGCGCCGTTTTGATAATAATTTACGTACTCTGCCGGATGCATCAGCACCGTTTCAAAGGCGTCGTTGCCGGCAATGTGATCACGATCGGCATGGGTGTTGATCAACTGAACCGGCAGCTGAGTCAGCCCCTCGGCGATCTCCTTCGCGTTGGTAATGGTCATTCCACTATCTACCAGTAATGCTTGCTCCGTGCCTGCCAGCAAAAACATCCGCACGCCACTATTTTCAATACGCCAAGTCTGCGCGTCCATCTGAATAATCTCGTAATCCATAATCGTGACCTCCTTTTTTCTTTATTATACAACACATCCATCCCACAAGAAAGCACTTTATTTTTTACTTCTATTGGTGTACAATAAACCCAACAAAAATCTCGTAAAGGATATCCACAAATGACACAATTACCTTCCGGCATTTATGCCATCTCCCCCGCTTTCGCAGGCAAAACCGACGAAGTTATTTTTTCTTTCAAAGGTATATCATACACAGCCGCAATGGGTGTACAGGCCTTTTCTTCCTTCGAAGACGCCATGGCTGTTCAGCTGAAGGCACCCACCGAGCCCTTTGCAGGACAATCTTATTCGACTCCGGTGATCCTCATGCCCGCCGGCATCTTTAAATTCGGTAGTGCTTCCGTTACCCCTCTTTCCCAGCCTGTAACTGTATTAGGCGAAGGTGCTGCTTCCCGCACCGAGGGCAGCTTTTACCATGGCACCTTTACGGTTCCCGAAGGCACCCCCGGCTGTATTACCATTCGAGATCTTACCTTATATAATACCCGCGTGTATGATCAGCGTACCAATGGTTCCGACCTTGGACTGACCATTCAAAACTGTTCCTTCGAAGGTGCCTTAACCAAAAACCTGATTTATGCCGCACCCTTGGCCGATGCCTCCTGTCAGCGTACTCTCATCGTGGAAGACTGCCGCTTTGACGGCTTCGATTCGCTGGATGACGAAGGCTGCGCCTTTATCCCCTGTGCCACCGATGTACAACTGCGCCGCATCTCCTTTACTAACACCAAAAAATTCCTTGGATTTACCAATTATGCCCGTACCTTTATGAATGCTGCCGAAGGCGCAGATATTTCCATCTTATTAGAAAACTGCCTCTTCGAAAACTGCTATACCGTTCATGGACTTTCGATCCTGCTGCCGGATGCTGTAGGACGTGCCTCGATCACTCTGTCGGACTGCACCTTCCGTCATTTTACGCCGCAAGGCGAATCGGCTGTTCAGCTGCGTCTGCCTCATGAGGGCTGCAGTTTGACCGTGCGCGATTGTGACTTTGTGGCTCCCGAGGGCGAAAAAGTACCTGCTATTATGATCGATGGTCCGGTGGAAGCTATTTGTGAAAATGTTACTTGCGAGGGCTTTGCACAAATTTCAGCTTCCAAACCAGCCCGCCGCACCGAGGCGCCGGCGCAGATCGGCGAAGTGGTATGGACTGAACTGGACGATCCCCACGAGGTGGTGGAAGGCGACATTTGTTATTTGGAAGCCATGTATGGTGGCCGCTATGCCTACCACGGCGACATGCACTGCCACTCCAACTCCGGTGGTACCAGCGATGGCAAAACTCCGTTGGTTCAGTTTGCCCGTGACTTGCGCGCCCTGAAACTTGACTTTGCCGCCGTGGTGGATCATCGTCAGATGCGCCACATGTTCCTGCCGGAATATGATGATACCATTTTCATCTGTGGTACCGAACCCGGCACCAATATTATTGAAGAAGGTCGTGAGCCCCGCTCTCAGTCGATGCATTATGTGATGTTGTTCCAGTACCCCACCGATTTAGCCCGGGTGCTGGCTGCCTTCCCTGAATTCAACTACACCGGCGGTCTGGAGGGACACTTCTCTTATCCGAATTTTACTCCGGAGCGTCTGGCTGAGTTGGCCCGCTTTATTCGGTCCATGGGAGGCATGTTCTCCCATGCTCATCCCAAACAGCTGATGGCCTCCGACAATCCCATGCACTTTTACTTCACTGACGATGTGACCATCGAAACCATCAATACTGCGGATGATACTTTTGGCAGTCTGCAGAACCTGCGTCTGTGGGAGACTCTGCTGAAGATGGGAAAACGTCCCCGTACTGTGGGCTGCTCCGATACCCACGGTGCTGTTTCCAACCGCGCCCTGACCACCGTATATGCCCGTGAGCGTAAGGGAGCTGCCTTCCTTCGCGAGATCCGCGAGGGCGACTGCACCTCCGGCGCCATCGGCATCAAGATGTGTATCTCCGGTGTACGCATGGGCAGCAGCATCACTTACCGCGAGGGTCTGACTTTGAATATTCAGGTGGGCGATTGGTATGAACCGTCCTTCCGTCCCGATACGGTATATGCCGTTAAGGTCTACACCGATCAGGGCTTGGCCTACGCCAGTGAGTTTGATGGCCGTGAAGTTCAAAATCTAGCCTTGGCCGTACAAAAGCGTAAATACTACCGCGTTGAAGTCACCAATGAAAGTGATGGCTATGTCGTAGGTATTTCGAATCCCATTTGGATCGACTAAAAAACTCTCTCTCCACGAGGTACTACCGTAGTATGTGCCTCTTTGGAGAGAGAGTTTCATTGTTTTATATCAGAATTCATTGCATATAGAGCAGCATACAAAAATGCAAAAACTGCGGCTGTGAGCGTACATACCACTGTAGTACCGAACAGCCGCAGTTTTTCATTCTTTATTCTTCAATAATCTCCGGTGTGCTCAGCACGC
>JAZQWC010000044.1:0-45025 GCA_045632125.1 Bianqueaceae bacterium | reverse complement strand
ATGTACCCATATAAAATCCATATTTAAATAATGTGCCAGGGGCAGCAGGTTCTCCGCCGTTTGCTCCGACACTCGGATCTGCGGCACTTCTCTGAGGAAAATATTGGAAGCGTGAATATCGACGCAGGCATCGCTTCCTTTCAAATCACCCACGATGCGAGCGGCAATATGCTCCGCCATGGATCCATCTTCCGAACCTGGAAAGATCCGGTTCATATCCAGTTCAAAGGCAGGAAAACCTCGGGTAATCGAATCAATCCCCAAAGGATTGAGCGCCGGATAAATATCCACGATACCCTTCAGACACTCCCTGTTTTTCTGAATCCTTCGTATAAGTTCATAGCATACAAACTGCCCTTCCAGCTCATCGCCATGAATGCCGGTTACAATACTGATGCGCTTCATATCATCCTTAAGCTCTATGGGCAGGATCCGCTGTTTTTTGATCTCCAGCTTTTCCTCCACCGGCAGTGTAACCGATACCACTGTTTCTATCATTGTATTACTACTCCATTCCGGCCGCCTTTGCTGATCCATTGAACCATCTTTTGGATCACCTCAAACCTCGGCTTCCTGTACCGTTACGGTAATTGTTTGCTGCTGCTTTGCAGCACCACGGAAAATTCCCCGGCTCACAATGCAATCCGCACTGTCGCGCCCATGGGATATTTTAATATATTGATCATTCACTAACAACTGATTGGTCGGGTCGATACCATACCAATATCCTTGGCAGTTCACCTCTGCCCAGGCGTGGCTCTCCCCTTCACCCATCATCATACCCACCACATAGCGGGCTGCTATGCCGTCCAGTCGAAGCAGCGCTAAAAAGATATGAGTGAAATCTTGACATACGCCTTTTTTCTGCACAAAAGCTTCCTCAGCCGTGGTCCCGATCTCGGTCACGCCGGCTTCATATTGCATAACATCCTTCACTGCTTTCATCCAGTATAGCGCTCTGTCATACACCGCTTCCGGCGCTGCTTCTTTCATCGTATGGTAAAAAGCCCGCAGGCCAGTACCCGGATTCGTGTATTTTGAGAACACCCTGTATATGGCTGAAGGTTCCTCTTCATAACCTTCGTGCACTGCCAGTCCGGTTTCCACCTTACCCTGCAGCCTTACCCAAAACTGAGTATGGGCTTCATCGATCTGCCCACGCATGATCTGATTACCGAAAAAGTCTTCTTCAATGTCCAGCGGCGCATCCGGTTCCAGTGTTAATAGCTGCTGCACCACTCTCTGCCGCCTTGTATCCCGCGGAAGGCACATGAGCGCATAATGATGCTCTGTCACCGCTTCCGAAAACTGCACCTGCATATCATAACAGAAATCCAACTTCATTAAAAGATCTGCCACACTTTCTTTAAAACTTCATCATATTCAATGGGATTTTCTTCGATCATCGCCGCCGTGTACATCAGCGCAGCACGATTATAGGTCAAATTGGTAGAATCAATGCGCTGCATCAAACGGCGCACCTCTCTGTTAAGTTCTTCCTTCGAACGACGCAAACGCAGATAAATATCCAACCGTTCCACACGCTTACCGCACTTTACGGTATTGCGAATGGACTCATCGTAGATCTCATCGTCCAAACACCCCCAGAAGGCCAAAATATTATCCAGCACCTGCTGCAAATAATACACCGGAGCCTCACTGGCAGCCGCCTTTTTCATGCGCCCCTGAATCATATGAATATAGGATAGCGTATTAGATGAGATCTCATCACGCATCACCATAGCATTATCGTAGGCTCGTTCCACTGAAGCTGCAATGGAATAAGGATTCTTTTGATCAAAGGCATACTGCTCAATGAAATTTTCCCGACTTCCATACCACTCGGGAATATTCAGCTGCTCACAAATGGTTTTATAATACTCCTCATCGGTATCGATCATTTTGTCGTAGCCAACCATATAAAGCTGAATCGACTGATAGGCGCGCTCAATGTAGCGTCCCAGCCAAAACAGATTATCACTTCTTCCTAACGTGAGAGTACCCATGTGTCTTTGAAACCTCCTCCCTGCGACGAATTTACAATAAAGGAATCAGGATTCCGCGAGAAACGGGTCAAGCCGCTCTTCCAAACGGTTACATCCTCCGCGGACAGTACATAGGCACGCAGATCCGCCTTACGAGGCACAAAGGTGCGGCCATCTTCATCCAAAATATCCAGATCCAAAAAGTCGATGATCTCCTGAGCAATAAAACGACGAGGCTCATTTTGGATCAACGCCTTCATATCTTCTTTTTCCTGTTTGGTCAGCGAACTGCCAAATACCACGCCATAACCACCGGCCTCGGCCACATCCTTAATGACCAACTTATCGAAATTCTCCATGGTGTACTGCATATCTTCCTTATAATATGGCAAATACGTAGGCGCATTATTTGTCACGCAGTCTTCACCCAAATAATACTTCACCATCTTCGGTACAAAATAATAAATACCCTTATCATCGGCCACACCATTACCCGGTGCATTCAAAATGGCCACATTCCCCTTCTTATAGGCCTGATACAAGCCCGGCACGCCGATCACCGACTCCCGATTAAAGGCCATAGGATCCAAATACTCATCGGAGGTTCGACGATAGATCGCACCCACTCGCTTCTTGCCCATCATGGACTTCAAATACACCTTATCGTTCTCAACACAAAGCTCCTCGTTGGTCACCAACACGGCACCCGTCTTCTCTGCCAGATAGCTGTGTTCAAAAAAGGCAGCATTATAACGCCCCGGCGTTAAAATGACGTTGAGTCCTCCCGTGTTCACATAATCCATGGTCTTTTTTAATAACTTCGCATAATCACGGTTATCAGCCACGGCGTTATTTCTAAAAGTAGACGGGCTGGAAATACGGCATAAATCGCGGGCGATCAGCGGATAGGATGCACCGGAAGGAATTCGAAGATTATCTTCTAATATGTACCACTTGCCGTCTTTTGCCTGTACCAGATCGATACCGGAAATATGACTGGCGATCCCTTTAGGTGCTTTTACACCTTCGCATTCCACCAGATATCCTGATGAACTAAACACGAATTCAGGCGGAATCACGCCATCCTTTATGATCTTTTTGTCAGAATACACATCGGCAATAAACATATTCAGCGCGGTAACACGCTGCTGAAGTCCCTTTTCTATCTCATCAAATTCTTCTTTCGTAATGATACGTGGAATCGGATCAAAGGGGAACAACTGCTCTTTAAATACCCCGTTTTTATAAATGCCAAAACGCACACCGTAGCGTTCCAGCAGGGTATTTACTTCCCCTACATGCTTATATAGGTTTTCCAAGGTCTCATCTCCTAATCAAAGGGCGTTCTAACACCTTTTATTAGCACGCCCTCTGTTTCGTTTTTAATATTATAATTATATGCCGTCAACAGACATTTGTCAAGAAAACACAACTTCCAACTTTCCTCTCTCGATACCACTTTGTTTAACAAATTCTCCCCCTTGCTTCCTTCATCTCCATTTGTTATAGTAGTCTTACAGAAAGCTTATTGTTATGAATTATTTAAGGAGGTTTTCCTATGACATACGATTTAACTCAAGAAAGAGACAAGCTAACCAACTGGCTGATCGAGACCATCACGACTCATTACAAAAATGATGTGGCCCTTGTAGTAGTCCACGATCATCTGGTACTTCCCACCGATGGATTCAAAAAAGCCTTCGATTATTTCGTACCCGTTGATACTCCGGAAGCTGAAGCCCGTGTCAACGACTTAGCCCGCACCTTTATCATCCATGATATCGGCCTTGATCTGTATCCTCGTTCTTGGAAACGTTTGGAAGGAATGACCCGCTTAGAGGATTATAACACCGGTGTTCTGGCCGATGCCCGCATTTTATACAGCCGAACTCCCGAAGATGCTAAACGCTTTCAGAATCTTCAAGCTGCCCTTCGCGCTAATCTCCAAGATGCTTCCTTCATGTACCAGAAAGCTTTAGAACATTTGGAACAGGCTCAGGAACTCTATCTCACCATGATTTTCAAGGACGACTTGGCCTCTTTGCGGCTGGCCGCTTCCTCCATCGCCAACGAATTAGCCATTGCCGTCGCATGTTTGAATCACACCTACCTGCAAAACTCCCAGCAGGATAAACTTCAGGAACTGGCTGCTATGCCCAACAAGCCTGCTGGCTTATGGGATCTGATGGCTCAGCAGATCCATCTCGCCACCCCAGCTTCATTAAAAGAAAACTGTTATCATCTCATCCGCTTAATGCGCAGTTTCATAGAAACGGAGCCCGCCGCTGCCGCGGAAAGCGCCTACAGTTTGCAGGATTTGGCAGAATGGTATAAGGAACTGTCATATACTTGGCGCAGAGTGCGCTATTACGCAGCGCAAGGCGATGCCCAGCGCGTCTATGAATGGGCCAGCTATTTACAAATGGAACTAAACTGGGTACAAGACGAATTCGGTATTGCCAACCTTAGCGTGCTGGACCATTTCAATGCTGACGATCTTTCTGCCTTTGCCGCCTTTTGTAATGAAAAAGAACAGTATCTGCTGCAGTTTATGAAGGATGGCGGTGTGACCGTTCCCTTCTATACTAGCGTGGAAGACTTTATAGCAGATCATGAGACGGTATAAAAACGCAGCAGATGTGCTGCCGGAAGATCTGCTCAAACAACTGCAGCAATATGCCGCCGGTGATATTTTATATGTTCCTTCCCCCGAAAAGCGGCAAAGTTGGGGAAGCAGCGGCACCCGGGAGCATTATGAAAAACGGAACGCCGATATTCGTCGTCTGTACAATCATGGTTCTTCCATCACAGCTATAGCCGACCAATTTCATCTTTCGCCTGAAACCATTCGCAAGATCATATATAAATAAACGCAAAAGTGGATTTTAGACTGCTACAATGGTATGCAGTCAAAAATCCACTTTTGCTCTCTTAAATATACAAGCGCTTAAATTCCAATAAATTTTTTGAATCGGTCAATATATTCCTGTGCTTTATCCTGACGTTCGCTCTCTGCGAAAATTCGCAGCAGCGGCTCTGTGCCGGAGAAGCGGCAAATAATGAAGGAATTATCTGCAAAGTAAACCTTGCAGCCATCTTCATAGCTGACTTTGGCAATAGGACGGCCAAAATCAGGCAATTTCTTCTGTACCATGAGCAGGTCGTTGATCTCCGGTTTCTTTTCCGGTGCAAATCGAAGGTTCGCTTCCACCATTTCAAAGTGACCGTATTTCTCCACCAGTTCATCCATAAAATCAGAAGGAGACTTACCTGTTGCTGCCATCATCTCAACAAACAAAGCAGCTGCATAAATAGAATCTTTACCATGAATATGGCCGCGCACCGTCAAACCACCGGAGGATTCACCGCCCAGTACCGCATCTGTTTCATCAATTTTAGAAGAAATATATTTGAAACCAACCGGCACTTCGTAGCAAACCTCACCAAAGGATTTTGCCACTGCATCCAGCATATGAGTCGTAGCCAAATTGCGTACCACTGGGCCTTTCCATCCCTTGTATTCATGCAGATAATAATACAGCATTACCAGAATTTCGTTGGCATTGATATAACGACCATTGCGATCAATAATACCCAGTCGATCACCATCACCATCCACCGCAATACCCAGGTCATACTTTTCATCCACAACCTTATGGATCAGATCTTTCAATGTTGCTTCAGTCGGGGCCGGCATATGACCACCAAAATAAGCGTCCAAATGATCATTGATCACATCTACCGTACAGCGAGCGGTGTAGAAAATCGCCATCAAGGGATACACACCGGATCCATGCATCGGATTGATCAGAATACGTAGCCCTCTATCACGAATCGCCTGCGTATTCATTTGATTTAGAATATCATCGATAAACGGATTAAAAGGATTCTTTAAATATTCCACCAAGCCGGCAGCTTCCGCCTCTTCTTTGGGAAGCACCTTTACATCTGCCGCCTGTAATTGATCCAGAATGCCTTCGAGCTCTTCTGTCACTTCCAGCGCCGCGTCACGGCCCTCGTCAGTGAACATTTTGATACCATTATATTCAGGAGGATTATGACTGGCCGTCACCTCTAAACCGGCATGCAGCCCCATCGTTTTTACAATATGCATGGTAAGCGGTGTCGGAGCACTGCGCTTCATAGCCAGTACTTTCACTCCATTTCCCGCCAAAACTTCGATGAGCCACCAGCTGGCCTGTCTGGACAAGAAACGACGATCATAGCCGATCACAACAGGCTGATCAAGCTGATCATGGCGCTTCAAATATTCATATACAGCCTGACCTACTTTGTAAATATTTTCTTTCACAAAATCATCGCCGATGATGGCTCTCCAGCCACCGGTACCAAAACGAATCATTCTAATCCTCCTTTGTATTTTCTAAAAACTTCCTTATTATATTATCCTATCACAAGAAATTTACTCTTAGCGAACCTCAATCCACTGACCATTGGTGAAGTCCGGAATGGCAACCGGAGCACCGCCCATGGCAATTGATTCCTCGGTCAGTACACCAATACTCATCCAAGCTGCCATATCATACACATCGATAGGCGGATTCACACCATCTGCTACACTCTCAAAGAAGGCTCTGAACACCAGATAATCCATACCGCCGTGGCCGCCGCGCACGCCGTCATTCAAGAACTGTTTCCAAATGGGATGCTCATATTCATCACGATATTCTTTTACATTACCCCAATGCTCACTCCACTTAAAGTCAGCATGATTGTCCTTCTCATCAATAAAGATAGACTGATTTTCCTCTTCATACATACCCTTGGTACCCTGAATGTGAAAACCACGAGAATAGTAACGAGGCAGAGTGGTATCCAGAGTCAGCACAATGGTCTCACCATGTGCACAGGTAATAACAGTAGTCACCACATCACCCTGAGCCCAGGCAGCACCTGCCTGATCGTAATCAGCACCCTTTTCTCTCTTCAAATATTCATTCATACCACGTGCGCAGGAAGCTGTCGCAGTCAATTTCACCATACGGTTACCATGATTGATACCCAGAATCTGAGCAATGGGACCCAGCTCATGAGTGGGATAGTTCTCACAGTTACGATGCAAATAGTTGGCGTTGCGATAATGACGATTCTCACGACCGTTACCGATCTCTTCACGCAGGTCATGACGATAACCACCCTGACAATGAACAATAGAACCAAACAAGCCCTGTTTTACCATGTTCATCACCATCAATTCTTCACGGCCATAGCAGCAATTTTCCATCAGCATACAAGGCACGCCGGTCTCCTCGGAGGTGCGTACCAGCTGCCACAACTGATCGATGGAATAAGCGGCGCCTACTTCCACACCAGGGCGAATACCTGCCTTCATGGCATCGATCGCAATCGGAATATGAGTCTCCCAGGAAGTGGTTACAACCAACGCATCCAGATTTGGAATCTCCAACAAGTCTTTATAATTCAAAGTTTTCAAAGGCTCATTGCCCTTTTTCTCTTTAACGGCGTCAAATCCACGCTGTGCACGATCTTCATACAGGTCACACACACCCAAAACATTAACCTCATCAAAGGTCAAAATTACATCTTTCAGCAGACCATATCCACGTCCGCCCAAACCGGCAATTGCAATATTGATCGATCTCATCGTCTTATTCCTCCAAATATATATGCCGCTAAGCGGCAAAATTTTCACTACTATATTATAGCAGATATTCGTCATTTTGACCATGATATTTACAAAATTTATCCATTTTCTTGTCAAGGATACAAATTGTCCATTTTTTCATGTACAAATCAAAATTCTTTTAAAAAGTACTTTGCTATAAGGGTGAAATTGGGGTATAATATAGCAACCTTGATACCCTGCAAATGGTAAATCTAACGAAACAAAACCATGCCATCCCGCAGGTAAGTTACGCGCTTTTAGCGTTGGGACACCTCGCAGCATACGACATAGATCTCACACTGTGCCTGCCGCTGCCTGTGTGAAAAAGGAGGAAAAAAAATGCATCAAATGAAATGGGCCTTTTCCTTTTTAGGAAAAGCGAAGTACACACTCTTCGCGGCCTGGATCCTAACAATGGCGTTCAATTTATTGGTAACTTTTGACGCCCGCATCATTAGCCAAATCGTTGATGATGTCCTGTATCCTATGTTCGACAATCCGAACATTACAACAGCTGAAGTTATGGATCAGCTCTTACCCTTGGCCCTCTTGGCCTACGGCGTCATCGTGCTGCGTCTTATCATGAGATTTGCTGCCAACCTGATGCGAGAGCATGCTTCTCAACATGTAACCTTCGAGCTTCGCAAAGCCTTGTTCAAAAAACTGGGTGCGCAGAGCCGTCACTTTTTAATGACCAACCGTTCCGGTGACTTGATCAACAAATGTACCGGTGACGTTGATGCCATCAACCACTTTATTGGTTGGGTATCCTTCGCTATTTTTGATAGCGTTATTATGTTGGTAATCGTATTGACTGTTTTCTTCTCTATCAGTTGGAAGTTCACCTTGATTCAGCTTTGCTTGGCACCCATTTCCTTTATTGTTGCCAACAAGTTGGGTAAAAGTGTACGTCCCTTGTTCGTTCAAGCCAGAATGCAGCTTTCCAAACTGAACACCGTTGTTAATGAAAATATCAGCGGTAACCGTGTAGTTCGTGCTTTCTGTCGTGAAAAACATGAAATCGAAAAGTTCGATACTGAAAACGAAAAGTATTACGACTTGAACCTAAAGGCTAATAAGGCATGGATCACCTACTCCCCCATTATGGAAACCGTAGGTAACGTAATGAACGCTTGCTCCATCATCATTGGTGCGATCCTTGTTGTTCTGGGCGACATCACCGTTGGTGATCTGACCATCTTTACCGGACTGTCCTGGATGCTGAACAGCCCCATGCAGCAGCTTGGTTTCCTTATTAATGATACCCAGCGTTTCCTGGTAAGCTGCGAGCGTGTACGTGAGCTGTATGAATCTACTCCCGAAATCGTAAGCCCCGAAGTTCCCGCTCATACCGGCGAAGTAAAGGGTGATATCGATTTGGATCATGTTTCCCTGACTTTCGACGGCAACACTGTTTTGAAGGATATCAACATGCATATTCCCGCCGGTGCCACCGTTGGTATTATGGGTCCCACCGGTTCCGGTAAGTCTTCTATTCTGAACTTGATCACCCGTTTTGTTGATCCTGCCGCAGGCACGGTTAAAGTAGACGGTGTTGAAGTTCAGCAGTATAACTTGCAGGATCTGCGCCGCAACATTGGTATTGCCCTGCAGGATGTATTCCTGTTCTCCGATACCGTTGAATCTAATATCGCCTACGGCGTTCCGGATGCTCCCAATGATGTGATCTTCCGTGCAGCTGAAGATGCCGATGCTGATAAATTTGTTCGTCGTCTGCCCGACGGTTACGATACCATCGTTGGTGAGCGTGGTATGGGTCTTTCCGGTGGTCAGAAGCAGCGTTTGGCTTTGGCCCGTGCTTTGGCTATGAACTCTCCGATTCTGATTCTGGATGACACCACTTCCGCCGTTGACCTTGAAACCGAGCAGTACATCCAGCAGCGCCTGGCTTCTCGTCCGAAAAAGGCTACGACCTTGATCGTTGCACAGCGTATTTCTTCTGTTAAGAATGCTGATATCATCTTTATTATCGAAGATGGTAAGATTACCGAACAGGGTACTCATAAAGAACTTCTTGACAAACAAGGTTATTACTACAACATTTACCGTATCCAGCAGGGCATTGCCTCTGCAGCCGAAGTGTTAGGAGGTGAGGCATAATGGCACGTAATAAATATAACGTAGATGAAACGCTGGAAACTCAATTTAATGCGAAACATCTGCTTCGAAGCCTTGTATACATCAAACGCTATAAAAAGCTGCTCATCGGTGCCTTCATTTTTAGTGCGATTTCCATCGTCTGCGGTTTGCTGATGCCTTTGTTCACTGCCGATGCCATCGATGAAATGATCCCCAACGAGGATATTAAGGGTTTGGTCATTGCCGGTTTGTCTTTGATCGTAATCGTAATCGTTCAGGCAACCTGTAACCGTTTCCGTTCCCGCTGCTCTGCTATTGCCGGTCAGGCTATCGTTCGCGACCTGCGCCGTGACCTGTATGTGCATCTGCAGGATCTGCCCTTCGACTATTTTGACAGCCGTCCCCATGGTAAGATTCTGGTGCGTGTTATCAACTATGTTAACTCTGTATCCGACTTTTTGACCAATGGTATTGTTAATATTTTGCTTCAGGTACTGAGCTTGTTCTTCATTGCGATCTTCATGATTTCCCTGAACCCCAAACTGGCTTTGGTTGTATTTGCCGGTCTGCCTGTGTTCATCATCTACATCTTCAGTATCAAGCGCAAACAGCGCCGTGCATGGCAGCAGCAGGCCAATAAGCAGAGTAACTTTACTTCTTATTTGGCTGAAAGCATCAATGGTGAACGTGTAACCCAGAGCTTTGCCCGTGAAGAAATGAATGCTGGTATCAACGAAGAACTGGCCATCGCTTCCAGAAAGGCTTATCTGCATGCAGTAACCATTAACCACAGCATTTGGCCTCTGTCCATGATCATTTCCAAAGCTGTTTTCTACCTAATTTATATCGTTGGTGTTGTGTATCTGCGTGACACCATCGCTGTAGGTATGTTAGTAGCTATGACCAGTTACGCTAACCGTTTCTGGGATCCTATCCAGCAGCTTTCCAACTACTATAATCAGTTGGTCAACACCGTTTCTTATTTGGAGCGTATCTTCCAGTTGATGGACGAGCCTGTTACCGTAACCGATAAAGAAGATGCCAAAGACCTGCCCACCATGAAAGGCGGCGTAGACTTTGAAAACGTTATCTTCGAATACGAAAAAGATCGTCCGATCCTGAAAAATGTTAGCTTCCATGTAGAACCCGGCGAAAGTATTGCTTTGGTAGGTCCCACCGGCGCCGGTAAATCCACCATCATCAATCTGGTTTCCCGTTTCTACAATATTAAAAGCGGCGCAGTAAAGATCGATGGTTACGACATCGCCGATGCTACCCTGCATTCCATCCGCAGCCAGATGGGTATTATGCTGCAGGATACCTTCATCTTCTCCGGTACCATTATGGATAACATCCGTTATGGTCGTCTGGATGCCACCGATGAAGAATGTATTGCAGCTGCCAAGAAGGTATTCGCCCACGATTTCATCTCCAAGATGCCTCAGGGCTACTACACCGAGATCAACGAACGTGGTGACATGCTTTCCGCAGGTCAGCGTCAGCTGCTCTCCTTCGCTCGTACCCTGATCAGCGATCCTAAGATCCTGATTCTGGATGAAGCCACTTCTTCTATCGATACCAATACCGAGCTTCTGGTTCAGGAAGGTATCAAACAGCTATTGAAGAACCGTACTTCCTTCGTTGTTGCTCACCGTCTGTCCACCATTAAAGACTGTGACCGCATCATGTACATCAGCGACGGTGTGATTGCCGAATCCGGCAGTCACAATGAACTGATGGAAAAGAAGGGTCTGTACCATCAGTTGTATACCTCTCAGCTGACAAACGAATAACTTTCAAAAGGTGTCAGAGATCTTCTCCGACACCTTTTCTTTTCCCATTTTTTCAAATTGATTGGAGATTTCTATGACCCTTCGTATTGCTCAACTACAACTGCCCGTTTTCACTGACAAAAAGGACACCTATGCACACGTTACTGCTGCCTGCGAAAAAGCAGCTGCAGACGGCGCCGATCTCATCGCCCTTCCGGAAATGTTTTGCTGTCCTTATGAAACTTCAAACTTTCCGCTGTACGCGGAAAAAGAAGGCGAAGCCACCTGGCAATTCGCCTCTGATCTGGCTCGAAAATTAGGAATCTATCTTTCCGCCGGATCCATGCCAGAGGTTGATGAAGATGGCCTTGTTTATAACACCGCCTATGTATTTGACCGCTACGGCCGCCAAATTGCCAAACACCGCAAGATGCATTTATTTGACATTAACGTACAAGGCGGACAAACTTTTCAGGAGTCTTTAACGCTGACTCCTGGAAACGAAGTAACCGTATTTGACACCGAATTTGGTCGAATGGGTCTATGCATCTGTTATGATTTTCGTTTTCCCGAACTTTGCCGCCTAATGACTCTTCAGGGTGCCCAGCTCATTTTAGTACCTGCTGCCTTCAATATGACCACCGGTCCTGCTCATTGGGAACTGACTTTCCGTTCTCAAGGTTTATATAACCAAGTTTATACCGTTGGTACCGCTCCTGCCCGCGACTTAACTGCTTCCTATCATTCCTGGGGGCATAGTATTGTATGCGACCCTTGGGGCACCGTGCTTTCACAGCTGGCTGAAACTGAAAATATTAAAATTACCGAAATCGATCTCAATAAAGTTTCCAAAATTCGTGAACAATTGCCTCTACTAAAACATCGCCGTACCGACTTATACGATCTTTCTTTCAGACACATTGACAAGTGAGCCAAGTAGCGGTATAATACAATATCTAGTGGTATCATTATTTTTTATCCACTAATTTTTACCATTTCTACACTTTTTCGATGTTCTTGTTGATTTGCATAAACATCGATGTGTTTGAAGATACTACAAGTTGCCGATATTCATTTCGGCTATTGAAAAGGAGAAGCACTATGAATTATTCTAACTATTCATTTGAGGGCTGGGAAGGTTTTGAAACCGGAACCTGGTCTCGTGAAATCAATGTAAGAAGCTTTATCCGCCACAATTATACACCTTATACAGGTGACGAAAGCTTTTTGGAGGCTCCCACCGAAAACACCACCGCTCTGTGGGAACAGGTTGGTGAACTATTTCGTCAGGAACGTGAGGCCGGCGGTGTACTGGATATGGACACTGAAGTAATTTCCTCTATTACCTCTCATGCTCCCTGTTATCTGGATAAATCCAAGGAAACCATTGTAGGTTTTCAAACTGATAAACCCTTAAAGCGTGCATTCATGCCCTATGGTGGCATTCGTACCGCTGCAAAAGCCTGTGCGGATCATGGTTACACTGTAGATCCCAAGTTGGTTGAATTCTTTACTAACCACAGAAAAACTCATAATGCAGCTGTTTTTGATGCATATACCCCTGAAATGCGCGCCTGCCGTTCCAGCCATATCATTACAGGTCTGCCGGATGCTTACGGCCGTGGCCGTATCATCGGCGACTACCGTCGTGTTGCCCTGTATGGTATCGATCGTCTGATCACTGATAAAGAAGAACAGAAAGCTACCACCCGTTCTGCTATGTATTCCGAAGTAATTCGTCTTCGTGAAGAATTGGCTGAGCAGATCCGCGCTTTGCAGGATCTGAAAACCATGGCTGCTAGCTACGGTTTCGATATTTCCAAGCCGGCTACCGATACTAAAGAAGCAATTCAGTGGCTGTACTTTGGTTACCTGGCTGCTGTTAAAGAGCAGAATGGTGCGGCTATGTCGTTGGGTCGTACTTCTACCTTCTTGGATATTTATGCTGAACGTGACCTTAAGTCAGGAAAATATACCGAATCCCAGATTCAGGAAATGGTTGACCATTTCATCATGAAACTGCGTATGATCAAATTTGCTCGTACCCCTGAATACAACGCCCTTTTCTCCGGCGATCCTCAGTGGGTTACTGAGTCCATCGGTGGTATGGGTATCGATGGTCGTCCTTTGGTTACTAAGATGTCCTATCGTTATTTGCATACCCTGAAGAACCTGGGTCCCTCTCCCGAACCCAACCTGACTGTTTTGTGGTCTACTCGTCTTCCTCTGAATTTCAAACGCTATTGCGCCAAGGTTTCCATCGAGTCCTCCTCTATTCAGTATGAAAATGATGACATGATGCGCTGGACGCATGGTGATGACTACGCCATTGCCTGCTGCGTATCTTCCATGCGTCTGGGTAAAGAAATGCAGTTCTTTGGTGCTCGTGCTAACTTGGCTAAATGTTTGCTTTATGCCATCAACGGTGGTGTCGATGAAGTATCCAAAAAGCAGGTAGGTCCCAAGTTCCAGCCCATTACTTCCGAATATTTGGAATACGATGAAGTTGTTGAAAAATTTGAAGCCATGATGGAATGGCTGGCAAAAGTATATGTGAATACCTTGAATGTAATTCACTATATGCACGACAAATATTGCTATGAAAAGATTCAGATGGCTCTGCATGATAAAGATGTAACCCGCTGGTTTGCTACCGGTATTGCCGGTCTGTCTGTTGTAGCTGATTCTCTGTCTGCCATTAAATATGCAAAGGTTAAAGTCCTTCGTGATGAAAATGGTCTGGCTGTAGATTATGAAGTTGATGGCGACTTCCCCAAATACGGTAACGATGATGATCGTGTTGATGATATCGCTCGCTATATCGTACACCAGTTTATGGAATTCGTTCGTCGCAACCACACCTATCGTGAAAGTATTCCTACCACTTCTATTCTGACCATTACCTCTAACGTAGTATATGGTAAAGCTACCGGTGCTACCCCCGATGGTCGTAAGAAGGGTGAAGCCTTTGCTCCTGGTGCAAACCCCATGCACCACCGTGATACCCATGGCGCTGTTGCTTCTCTGGCCTCTGTTGCCAAACTTCCCTTCAAAGATGCCCAAGATGGTATTTCCAATACCTTCTCCATCATTCCCGGTGCTCTGGGTAAAGATGATCAGATCTTTATGGGTGATCTGGCTGTGGAACTGGATGATTGCATCAACTGCGCTGAAATCCCCACTCTGTTTGATGAAACCGATATTGAAGAATAAGGAGGCTCTCTCATGAAAGCAACTGATAGTCAGATCGATAACCTGGTCGCTTTGTTGGATGGCTATACTCAGAAAAATGGTCACCACCTGAATGTTAACGTATTTTCCAAAGAAACTTTGCTGGATGCTCAGGCTCACCCCGAGAGATATCCTCAGCTGACCATCCGTGTCAGCGGCTACGCTGTTAACTTTATTAAGTTAACCAAAGAACAGCAGGACGAAGTAATCTCTCGTACTTTCCACGACCAGCTGTAAGCATGGACGGATTCATCCATTCCTTAGAAAGCTTTGGTACTGTTGATGGACCTGGTGTACGGTTTGTTGTATTTTGTCAAGGGTGTCCTATGCGTTGTCAGTACTGTCATAACCCCGACACCTGGGCTATTGGCAGCGGCACTCGAATGTCAGCAGAAGCTGTTATGTCCCAATTCATGAAAAACCATGAATTCTATCAAAACGGCGGCATTACGGTCACCGGCGGAGAACCCTTGCTGCAAATCGATTTTTTGCTGGAACTTTTTAGGTTAGCCAAGCAAAACAAGATCCACACCTGCATCGACACTTCCGGTATCACCTATCACCCCAAAGCTTCTGACTACAACCGTAAATTGGATGAGTTGATGACTCTCACCGATCTGGTCATGTTAGATATTAAACATATCGATCCTGAGAGCCATCGCAGTCTCACCGGTCAAGATAATGCCGATATTCTGGCTTTTGCTCAGTATTTAGATGCTAAAAATGTTCCTCTTATGATCCGCCATGTATTGGTACCTGGTATCACTTCCGATCCTACACATTTAAAGGAATTAGGACGCTTTATGGCTGGACTGCACAATGTTAAGTCTTTAGATGTTCTACCCTATCATGTAATGGGAGTACGAAAGTACGAGGAGCTTGGCATCGAATATCCTCTTGCCGGCATAGAACCTGCCACCAAAGAAGAAGCAATTCAGGCCCGCAATATTATATTGTCAGCCTACCGTTTCTACAAATCAAAACAGTAAGCACAACAAAAAAGCTGATCGATCCACTACTGATTTTCACAGTATTTGGATCGACCAGCTTTTTATATTATGTTCATGTATTTTAATTTTCAATACTTAGAATGCGATTACTCCCAAGTGCTCCAGCAGGATCTTTGTACCCATTAAAATCAGAGTAATACCACCGGCCAATTCTGCCTTGCTCTTATATTTCACACCAAAGATATTACCGATCTTAACACCGATCATCGATAATACAAAGGTAATGACGCCAATAAAGCTTACAGCCGGTACAATATCTACCTTCAGGAACGCAAAGGTAACACCAACGGCCAACGCATCAATACTGGTGGCCACAGCCAAGGGAATCATGGTCTTAATATCAAAGGCTGCACTCACTTCTTCTTCCTCATGACTTAGCGCTTCACGGATCATATTAAAACCGATCAAACCCAGAAGTACGAAGGCGATCCAGTGATCGATGCTGGTAATAGCTGACTGGAATCTAACACCCAATAAATAACCCAGCAAAGGCATACCGCCCTGAAAACCTCCAAAATACAAGCCTACGATCAATGCATGTTTTACCTTTACCTGTTTAACCGACAGACCTTTACAAATTGCCACAGCAAAAGCATCCATGGAAAGACCTACCGCAATAATAAAGAGTTCTAATAAACCCATTTTCATTTCCTCCTGCTCAGTACTCACAAAAAAATAGTATACAAGGTCAATTGTTTATGGTCAAGCTTTATTTTAAAAATAGTTGACGAATTTCTTTAAAAGTTTTACAATAGATTTAGGATTTTTTGCTGATCCGATCACCGACACTTTTTATGAAAGGACGAGTTTGATGAATTACAAAATTTTCGATATTGATCCCCTGTTGCTGCAATTTGAGTCTGATTTGAACCAGCGAATGGAGAACTACAAAAATAAAAAAAATGAAATACTAGCTCCCGGTCAGTCTCTAATCGACTTTGCCAACGGTCATATGTTTTACGGCTTTCATAAGGCGGAAAACGGCTGGTACTACCGCGAATGGGCACCCGCCGCAGAGGCTGTGTACCTGACCGGTGATTTCAACAATTGGAATCGCAAATCTCATCCCTTAACAAAAAAAGAAAACGGTGTATGGGAGCTTTTCTTGCCCGGTATTGATAGCATGAAAAACGGCCAAAAGGTTATGACCATCATCGTCAATAACGGAAAAGAATTGGATCGTATTCCGCTGTATGCCAACTACGTTGTGCAAGAGCCCGGCACCATCGAATGGAATGCAGAAATCTATGTTCCTGAAACACCCTTTACCTGGACTGACGCCGATTTCAAACCTGAAAAAACTCTATATATTTATGAATGCCATATTGGAATGGCTCAGGAGGAAGCTCGTATTGGTACCTACGACGAGTTCCGTATCAACACCCTGCCCCGTATTAAAGAACTGGGTTATAACACCTTACAGATCATGGCCATTATGGAACACCCTTATTACGCTTCCTTTGGCTATCAGGTCAGCAATTTCTTTGCTGCCTCTTCCCGTTATGGTACCCCCGATCAGTTAAAAGCACTGATCAACGCTGCCCATGAAATGGGTATTGCCGTATTACTGGACGTGGTACATTCCCACGCTGCTATTAATACCCGCGAAGGCATCAATGAATTTGACGGCAGCCAGCATCAGTTCTTCCATGAGGGAGCCCGCGGTTTCCACGATGCTTGGAAGACCAAACTGTTTAACTATCATAAAAATGAAGTACTGCACTTCCTTTTGTCTAACCTAAAGTACTGGCAGACAGAATATCATTTTGATGGTTTCCGTTTTGACGGTGTTACTTCCATGTTGTATCATAATCATGGACTTGGTGTTTCCTTCACCGGGTATCCCAGTTATTTCTCTTTGAATACCGACACCGAGGCTGTTACCTACCTTCAGTTGGCTAACGACTTGGTTCGCGAAGTAAACCCCAACGCCATTATGATTGCCGAAGATACTTCTGCCCTGCCCGGTTTGTGTCTGCCCGTCAGCGTCGGCGGCGTCGGCTTTGACTATCGTTTGGCCATGGGTGAGCCGGATATGTGGATCAAACTTCTAAAAGAAGTTTCCGACGACCATTGGAGCATGTGGCATCTTTGGATTGAACTCACCAGCCGCCGTCCTCAGGAAAAAGTCATTGGTTATGTAGAATCCCATGATCAGGCCCTTGTAGGTGACAAGACCGTTATGTTCCGCCTGTGCGACAAGGAAATGTATACAGACATGGAAAAAGGACGCGAAAACCTGATTATCGATCGTGGTATTGCACTTCATAAAATGATTCGCCTTTTGACTATGGCTATTGGCGGTGAGGGCTACTTGACCTTTATGGGCAACGAATTTGGTCATCCTGAATGGATTGACTTCCCCCGCGAGGGCAATGGTTGGAGTTATCAGCACTGCCGCAGACTTTGGAGTTTGGCAGACAGTCCTTTCCTGAAATACGAATACTTGAACAAGTTTGATAAAGCTATGATCACCTTAGCCAGAAAACAACGCTTGTTTAACAAAGAGCCCCATTATTTAACCATTAATGATGGCGATAAAGTCATGACCTTTGAACGTAATAAAATCATTTTCGCTATGAACTTTGATCCTACTCGTTCTTACGAAAAGTACTTTGTTCCCACCCACACTCCCGGTGATTATCGCGTTATCCTTTCCTCCGATGATCCTGAATTTGGCGGTCATGGACGCATCTCCGAAAAGCAGATTTATACTGCCTACCAACAAGCTGACGGCCGCATTGGTTTCTATATTTATCTACCCAACCGCAGTGCTGTAGTTCTTAAAAAGAAGCAGGTTCGTAACCGTACTGCCAAGAAAAATTGACCTTCCCGTAATTCACAAAAAAGCCCTGAAACACCGATAAACACTGTGTTTCAGGGCTTTCGCACCTTCATTTTGATGTTGTCAAGAGAAAAACTTGCAAAATCAAAAAAATACTTTTCCATTCCCGCTTGACTTTCCTGTCAAACATGATACAATGCAGATAATTTAAGATCCCACGCTATGTAATTTTTTGTTCGGGAGGATGCTCATATGAAGCCAATTACTCTGTTTTTTAAAAATCAAAAAGCAATCATGAGCGACATTTACAACCTAAAAGATAATGATGCTAAAGGTCGTTTGATCAGCTTAGGCAGCAGTTTGATGACTTCGTTTTATAACGTATTCATCACCGGTATCTTCTACACCGGTTTCCTATCAATGTATGATATTTCCATTGAAGGTGCCGGTATTATTTCCTACATACCGCTGATCGCCAGCTGTACCAGTCTTTTTTCCTCAATCATTTTGGAAAGAATTAAAAAGAGGAAAAAGATACTGATCGCCAGTAAGATATACTTCTATGCGATGTATATTTTGGCTACTACGCTGATGCCGCAGTTTGTAACTGATCCCACTGCACGACTTTGGTGGTTTGGTATCATCCTGTTTTTAGCATATGCGGTATATGCTCTGTTTAGCCCCGGATTTACCCCTTGGTTCTATACGTTCTATCCAAATGATAATGAACGGCGAACCAGGTATATCACCTATAACCAGATCTTTTCGTCCATCATGTCTAGTGCGGTCATGCTGCTGAGTGCGGTGATCACCGATGCACTCAGCGGATCGGAGTTCCAGAATACGATCATTTTGATCATGCGTTACATCGCCTTTGCTCTGGTTCTCATCGATGTTGCCATGCAGGCCTGTGCTATTGAATATCCGTACCCCTCCGGCGCCAAGATCAAATTCCGTCAGATTTTCACCCTGCCCTTCCAGTACAAAAAATTCTTGTACTGCCTGCTGCTGATCTTTGTTTGGCACTTCATTGCTTACTTGAACAATGGTCTTTGGGCGTATCATCTGCTGAATCACTTTGATTTTTCTTATACGCTGATCAACTCCATGTCGGTTATGTATACCTTCATATTGATCTTCACCCAGCCTTTCTGGCGCGGCGTACTGCGAAAATATTCCTGGGTCAAAACCTTTGGTTTGACCTGCTTGATCTGGGTTCCCACCGAGATTCTCTTCTTCTTGATGAATCCCACCAACTTGTACATGTACATTCCTTTGTGTGTGGCACAGAACTTACTTTCAGTAGGTCTTAACCTTTCCTTCTCCAATATTTTGTACATGAATTTGCCCAGTGAAAATTCTACTGCTCACATTGCTTTCTATAGTGTTGGTGTTAACCTCTTCGCCTTCCTTGGTCTTTATGTTGGTACCGAGATCAGCTCCATCACTGGCGATACTCCCATTTGGTTCCTGAATATGGAATTCTATTCCGTTCAATTTACCACCCTCGCCCGCGGTATTGCCATGTTTGCTTTAGGCCTGCTGCTAGTACTCAAATGGCGCAGCTTTACTCCTCAAAAAGATATTGATGAAGTCGAAGCTTATGCCAGCCTTCCCAAAATCAAACGCAAACGCTGATTTCCAACGCAACTGTGACAACTGAAAAAAACAAGAAACAAAAATCGCACTGCTGAGTATATCATGCATACCACTATAGCAGTGCGATTTTTAATTTCTTGTTTAAATTGTGATCAGACCCAAGCCGTTGGCAACAGAGGATAGCAGGATCAAAATAATAAAGATCGGTGCAATATAACGAATCAAATATTCAAACATTTTCTTGCGTTTAAAACCACCGCTGCTTTCTACTTCCTCCGATACCATCTTCGGACCCACTACATAACCAACAAAAATACAGGTCAGCAGGGCCACAATGGGCATCAGCACGCTGTTGCTGGCAAAATCGAAGAAGTCCAGAATACTCATATTCAAAGGAGTTACATTGGACCATATGCCAAAACCTAAAGAAGAGGGAATACCCACCGCAATGGCAAACAGAGTGGTTACCACGCAGGAAACAATACGATTCCAGTGCAGACGATCCTGCAATACCGAAACGATGGTCTCCATTAATGAGATGGAGGATGTAAGAGCTGCCATCAATACCAACAGGAAGAAGGCACCGCCTACAATACTACCCATGCTCATGTTATTGAATACCTTCGGAAGCACCTGAAACATCAAGCCAGGACCAGCATTTACATTGCCATCGCCAAAGGCGAAAACTGCCGGAATTACCATCAAGCCTGCTACAAAGGCCATACCAAAGTCAAAAACTTCAATCTGTTTTACACAAGATTCGATCGACTCATTTTTCTTCATGTAAGAACCATAGGTAATCATGATACCCATTGCCAACGACATGGAATAGAACAACTGACCCATGGCACTCAGCACTGTCATAACAGAAAACTTACTGAAGTCCGGAAGGAGATAAAACTTCAAACCTTCGATGGCTTCCGGTCGGCATACTACAAACAGAGCAATCACAACAGCCAGGACCGCAAGCACCGGCATCATCAGTTTACTGGCTTTTTCGATACCCTTTTGTACACCCATGATAACTACCACCGCTGTTACAATAATAAACAGCGCCAGCCATACCACAGGTTCTACCGGCTGTGCAATATAATCACCAAAGTAAGAACCGGTAGCAGCCGCTTCCATCTGTCCGGTGAAGAACACCGTCAAATACTTCATTACCCAACCACCGATTACACAGTAATACGGGAAAATAATGATGGGCACGATGGAAACCAGTTTACCGATAAATCCCCACTTGGGATTCAAGCTCTTAAACGCTTCGATCGGACTCTTACCGGTTTTACGACCAATGGCGATTTCCGCAACCATTAGAGCAAAACCGAAGGTAACTGCCAGAATCAAATATACCAGCAAAAAAATACCGCCGCCATATTTTGCAGCCAAATAAGGAAAGCGCCAGATATTGCCCAAGCCTACCGCAGAACCTGCGGCGGCCAGGACAAATCCGATCTTTCCGGAAAAACTACTTCTCTCTTTAGACATATTTCTTTCTTTCGACATTCTTACTTAGTGTTCCTTTACAAATACAACTTAAAAATTAAAACAATGGGCAATACTCAAAGTTCTCATCGATGCGCATCAAGAACTCAGCGATCAGATCGATACAATTTTGAATATCATTCCAGTTTCCGATCTCTACAGAGCTGTGCATATAGCGCAGAGGAATCGAAACCAATACGACCGGCACACCTTCAACACATACATTAACATCGTCACCATCGGTGCTGGTACGTTCCGGAGATACTTCCCACTGGATCTCCATGTTCAGATCCTTGGCGATCTGTTTCATCAGCCCATTCAATTTTTTGTTCACAATGGAACTCATGCACAGAACCGGACCTTTACCCAATTTCACCTCACCGGTGTTAGCAGGATCAGTTTCGGGAGTATCGCTTACCCAGGTAACATCTACGATCACAGCGCAGCTGGGATTCACACGACTGGCGGCATAATAAGCACCACGGCCGGATGTTTCCTCACCAACAGTAGTCGCTGCATAGATGCCGGTTTTGGCGCCCTGGGCGGCTGCTTTTTTTGCAGCTTCCAGCACTACAAAAGCGCCTGCGCGATCATCAATGGCACGGGTTGAAAAGTTATCGTTCAACAGCTCGTGGATCTGGGTATCGGCGCAAACCTGATCGCCCACAGCCACGTACTGTAGAGCCTGTTCTTTATCTTTAGCGCCAATGTCTACCACCAGATCAGTAGCTTTTACATCTTCTTTTTTCAACAATGAGGGCAGCACGGCTACTACACCCTCTACTTTGTTTCCTTCATGGATGATCTGTACCGGCTCGCCGATGTACAGTTTGGGACGCACGCCACCGGATTTAGTGAGCTTCAGCATGCCGTTATCCTGTACATGGGAAACTACAAAACCGATCTCATCCATATGACCACACAGCAGTACTTTGCAGGGGGACTCCGGATTCACCACCGAAATGGCATTGCCGGTATTATCACACAGCTGCTTATGGGCAAAATCTTTTCCAAACGCCAACGCCTTTTTCTGGTTGGCCTCTTCATAGCCGCTGACAGAAGGAGTCAGCAGCAAATCTTTCAAAAACTCGCGATCCATTCTTATTTATCCTCTTCGTTCATACGAACGGCTTTCCACTGGTGAGGAGTTTCGAAACCTTTGTACTGCATCTTGCCTTCTTTTTCTTCGAACAGAGCTTCGCGGATATCGGGCTCAGTGGGCAGTTTATAGGCCGAGGTCAACTCCTGAATACGAGCAACGGGTTTTACATAATGGATACCGTTATCGATTACACGGATTACATCTGCATTGTAATAGCTGGGCAGGGTTTCATGACCGGGATGGAAGTAGAAAATTTTACCGCGGCCGCGTTTGTAAATGCTCATACCACGGAAGATCTCGCCGCCCTTCCACCAGGTAATACCGATCATTTCATCGGGAGTGGGTACATCAAAGGGCTCCGCGTAGGTCTCTTCAGCTTCCAGTTCGATGGGATTAGGAACACCCTGTACGATGGGATGAGTGGGATCCAGGATCCAAATATGACCGTTTTCGCAGCTTTCACGCCACTGTACGGAGCAACGGGTACCGCACAGGCGCTGGAAGATCTTAGACTCGTGACCAGAGTGCAGTACGATCAGACCCATGCCTTTGTTCACGGCTTCATATACCAGCTGTACTACGCTGTCTTCTACCTGGCCATGACGCATATGGCCCCACCAGATCATAACATCGGTCTCAGCCAACTTTTCAGCAGTGATCACTTCTTTGTGATCATCCAAGCAAGCATATTCAAAAGTCAGAGTGTTATCGATTTTCTGCAAGCCCTCAGTGATAGCCATGTGGATACCATTGGGATACATTTCCTGAGGACGACCGGGCATTCTTTCGTGTACGAATTCGTTGTAAAATAATACCTTCATTTTGGGATCTCCTTTATTGTCTATAAAGTTTTTGCGTTTGATAAGCGGGCTCACTGGTCAAATGGGTTCCCAGTTTACGGAACACACTTTCATCCACCTGTGTTAGTATCACAGTAGAATGCACCTCACAGCCCCTTAATTTATCGATCTGTTCCAATGCCAGACGGGCATTTTCATCATGCACCGCACAAATGGAAAGGGCGATCAAAATTTCATCGGAATGCAGGCGGGGATTCTTGCTGCCAAACTGATTCACCTTTAATTTTTGAATGGGTTCAAATACCTCGGGAGAGATCAAATGTACCTCGCGAGGCAGTCCGGCCAAGCGCTTCAAAGCGTTCATAATTACCGCAGCAGAAGCACCCATACGCTCCGAGATATGCCCCAATACGATCTGGCCATCCTGCAGCTGCAGAGCCACCGCAGGCTCACCTGTTTCCTCTGCCATTTGACGAGCCGGTCCAACTACAGCACGCTCAGTAGGCTCAATATCTAACTGACTCATCAGCATTTCCAGCTTACGAACCTCGTTCTCGCCGCAAATATCCTTCTTCATTTCACACATATAACGGAAGTATCGACGAATGATTTCCTGACGAGATGCCTCACACACTGCCTCTTCATCAAAAATACAATTGCCGGCCATGTTAACACCCATGTCAGTAGGAGACTGATAGGGGCAGCTACCATAGATCTTCTTAAAGGTAGCTGCAAGTACCGGGAAGGTTTCCACATCGCGGTTATAGTTAACACAGATCTGATTATAAGCTTTCAAATGGAAGGGGTCGATCATGTTCACATCGTTCAAATCTGCAGTTGCAGCCTCATAGGCTACGTTGACAGGATGGTTGATGGACAGATTCCAGATGGGGAAGGTTTCGAATTTAGCATAGCCTGACTGGATACCGCGCTTATGATCCTGGTACAACTGTGACAGACAGGTCGCCATCTTACCACTGCTGGCACCGGGAGCGGTTACCACCACCAGAGAACGACTGGTTTCGATGTATTCATTCTTTCCGTAACCTTCATCGCTGACGATCTTGGCCACATCAGAAGGATATCCCTCAATGGGATAGTGACGATATACCGGCATACCCGTTCCTTCCAAATACTTCTGGAACTTAACAGCTGCAGCTTGTCCGTTAAAGCGGGACAGAACTACCGAACCTACAAAAAGACCACGGCTGCGGAATACATCGATCAGTCGCATGACTTCTAAATCGTAGGTAATGCCCAAATCGCCGCGCACACGTTTTTCTTCCAGATCGGCAGCATTCACTACTACCACGATCTCGGCCTGATCACTCAATTGCTGCAGCATGCGCATTTTGCTATCCGGCTCAAAGCCCGGCAGCACGCGGGATGCATGATAATCATCATACAATTTACCGCCAAATTCCAGATACAGCTTGCCGCCAAAACTGGCAATACGCTCGCGAATATGTTCCGACTGCATCTTCAAATATTTGTCATTATCAAATCCAATTTTCATACTCTCACTCCCCTAACTAATTACCCGAACTGATACCACATAATATTTGCATCTTCCTTAGGCTTTTCGTAATATCCGGGACGGATCCCTGCGGATGTAAAGCCCACTTTTTCATACAATTTAATGGCTGCAATGTTGCTGACACGTACCTCCAGCGTCCAGTAAATGATTCCCATCTGCGTACCCTGCTCCAGCATAGCCCGCATCAGTTCTTCGCCCAAACCGCGTCCCCGCATCTCCTGCAACACCGCTATATTCATAATATGACCTTCATCCAGCACCTGCCAGAATCCGGCATAACCAACAACTTGTCCTTCGATCTCAGCCACCCAATAATGAGCCTGATCGTTTCCACTTAATTCTTTTTCCATGGACTCTCTGGACCAGGGCACCGAAAAACACTGCTCTTCGATTTGACACACCGCATCCAGATCCGCCATCGTCATAGCCCGCAGCATCAAGCCTTCGCCTCCGCTGCTAACTTTGCTTCACGCTCTCGCTCAGCCTGAGGCTTGCGCAGGTAATCGATCTCCAGTTCATGGCTGGAAATGCCCTGTGTCTGCCCTTTTGCCAGCATCTCCGCTGCCAGAGCCGCCACAGAAGCTGCTCTCAGATCTTTCAAATGCGCAGGAGCTAAATGGTAGTTTTCCTGCAGCGCAGCTGCAAACTGCTCACGATACAGGTCGGCGGCATCGCCCATGAACAGACAGGGACGATCCAACTTGACCAACTCTGCCGCAAGATCTGCCGGACTAATAGCCTGAGGCTCCAGAACGATCTGACCGTTTTCATAAACTCCGCCGTATACCTGCCCACGGCGCGCATCCATGATCGGCACACAAAGCATGTTATGAAAACCGGCGGCAAAGGCCAAAGACTCCAAAGTATTCACCGGAATCAGCGGAATACGAAGTCCAAGGGCCATACCTTTGGCGGTAGCTGCCCCAATGCGAAGTCCGGTGAAAGATCCGGGGCCACTTGTCAGGGCAATGTAGTCGAGGTCTTCCGGCTTACGGCCGGCTGCTTTAAATACTGCCTCGATCATGGGCATCAGTGTTTCCGAATGGGTGAGCGCACCGTTTACCATCTGCTCCGCAATGATGCGGCCGTTTTCGTAGAGTGCAGCTCCTGCCACCTTGGCGGCAGATTCGATTCCTAATATCAGCATGGTCTTCCCTCGCTTACCGTGATTTTTCTGTATGCTATGCCTTTGCTCAGGTCTTTTTCAATAGTGAGCCAAATGGCTTCCGGCGGAATGGCTTCGGGCACTTGATCGGCCCACTCTACTAAGCATACGCCATTTCCGTTTACGTATTCATCCCAACCGATTTCAAACAATTCGTCTTCATCCATAATACGATAAATATCAAAATGATAAAACGGAAGACGACCTTGGTATTCCTGTACAATGGTAAATGTGGGGCTGACGATGTCTTCCTCGATGCCCAGTCCAACAGCTAGGCCTTTCGCCATAATGGTCTTGCCGGTGCCCAAATTGCCCACTAGGCAGTATACACTGCCGGGCTGCGCCTCACGGCCGATCTGCTGACCAAATTCAAAAGTCTGCTGTTCGTCAAAAGATTCGAAAATCTGCAAAGGGTCATCTCCTTTCTAGGGGTTTTCTATGTGAATTTTGGTATTATTTTTTACGTCATTCAAAATAAAAATACGTTCATTATTATATGATTTTTTGCCTCCAAAATCAAGTCAAAATGGAGATATATGTAGAAAAAAAGAGCCGCTGCACAGCGGCAGCGACTCCAATAAGATAGGTTTCATGGCAGTTCAAGGACACAAATATAATTCACCAATTAATTTTCAATTTCTATACCATTCCAGTAGATTAACATATCCATCTTCAAATGATAACAATTCTTCTCCTTCAATTTCCAATGAAACAATGGGCATCACATACCCGTCTCCAAAGTACTTCGGTGCAGTCGAAAACTTTACTTTGTCTCCCAGTTTCAACTTTTTTTCTACTCCTGCTTGAACCACTGCTGTCATATTCTTTCCAACGAGTTTAAAACAATCATCATCAAACTCATAAGTCATGTCTTGAAATCCTATATATATTCCATTTTCGGAATATTCTAAGAAATATACCGATCCTTCTACCTCCACATAATTCTCTTTTACAGAATAATAACTGATATATTCATTTTTAAGGTTGCATCCAACCATCATTACATAAATAAAGAGGATAATATATATTATTCCTTTCCTTTTCATTATTATCACTGATCCTCCTTTTCATGAAGTATAACTGCTCAAATTTTGGGAAGCTAACAACATTGATTCAAGCTTTACACCGACGTACTCTTTAAGTTATAACCTCCAGTATCACTTCCTCATTTTATTAGCCCCCATGCATGTATTCCCCGTTTCTTACTATATTCCAGATAGTAAAAGCCTGCTTCAATATCATTTTTTGTGTGCACCCTAGATTGAACATTTCCAAATACATCTGCAGTTATTTCAAACGGCTTACTGTAATACGCTCCATTTCCCCATTGCAATAAAGATGGTATTCCTATACATACTGTATATTTTAAAAATCCCAATCTCTGTAATTGCACAGTATGACCATATTCATGTCTAATATAGTCCTCTGGATTAGTTCGAGTATTAGTCTCATGTGTAATAAACAAAATTCCATATGATCCACATCTATCAAATGGTGTTCGAATTACAAATCTTCCTTTATATGCAGAAAAATACTTTGATTGCAAAACAATCTCCTCACTTTGATTATTAACATTATAATTAAGTGCATCATCCGCAAGTTCTTCAAGTATTTCATCCACTACGGCAACACCAATATCCTTCACTCTATTCGAAGTGCCATTTTCTGCATGACGTGCTGCTTTAGCTAAATTGCCATTTTCATCCATCATATTCACTGGATTATTTAAGCAATAAGCAAACATATTGTTGCCAACAAATCCCTGTCCAGTCGCTGCATATGCATCTGCATTTATAAATCGCCCATACGCGGGATTATAATACCTGCTCTCCAGATAATATAATTTTGTCTCCTTATCATACACATATCCGCGATATCGCAATGGATTATCTTCTCCGATTGTAGAAGCATGACTTCCGCTTACAGATAGCACATTTCCCCAGGCATCATAGCTATACTCCACTACTGAATTTCCACTGCTGTTCAGAATCGCTATAACATCTCCCTGCAGATTAGTGACATAATAGTATAATGTTCCGTTATATTTTACTGTCATCGGTGTTCCGTTTGCATCATATGTAAAATATAAATTCCATCTCTTTCCTTTGGAAGAATTCCAGATTTTCATACTGCTTAACTGTCCTGCGCTGTACACATAATCATATGTCCACACATTGCTTTCACGCTTTGTTCGCAGTCCATTTACATCGTATGTCATCCTCCAGTATTCGAACATCGCACTTATATACTGTAGTTCCCGGCCATGTCTCCAAGTATAATCATACTCTTCATCTACTAAAAGATTTCCGACTTCATCGTAGGTATAGGAAGTTCCGTTATAACTCGTCAACAAATCGCCCCACTCGCTATTACCATAGCTATAGGTATCCTGATTTGTTACTTCCCCTACTTCTCCGGTGGTGTAGCTATATTCCTTTTTACTCAGTATGTTACCGGCGTTATCATAATTCCACACACATGTATAGCCACCAGCCTGATTATTCTCTCGTATCAATTGATTGGCTGTATCATATTCATAGGTGGTTGTGTTGGTTCCATCACTGATGCTTACGATATTTCCATTGTCGTCGTACCCATAAGTATAGGTTTTGTTATATCCTGCTGCACTGATTACATGCTGTGACACCTGACCACTGCTGCCTGTTGTACTACCTGTATAGCTATATGTGTCGCTCTTGATCTGGCTATCTCCTGCTTTTGTTAATGTCTGGTGAATCCGCCCAAAACCATCATAGGTATAATTTCTGCTTGCATCTTCCGTTTGACTCTTAGTCACACGACCTGCATCATCATAGGTATAAGTCGTACTGCGGTTGATTCCGTTATTGACCTCTACTATACTGTTTACTTGATTTAAATTGTCATAACCGTATGTCAACGAAAGCCTATGTTGACTACCTTTTTCCTCATACTTCATCAACCGACCGGTAGTGTCATACAAATATGTGTTCTTTCTTCCTGTCTCTGAATCTGTCACCGATGCCAAAATCCCCCAGTCATGATACATTCAAAACTGGGGGACTAAACTCCACTTATTTATTTTTCTTCCACCGGTGCAGTCTGCTTGGTGCCTTTCATTTTCAGCACACTCAGTTTCAGCAGATCTTTAGTGGAATACATACGATATACGTTGGAAACCGCCTGCTCATAGGCAGCGGGATCGAATTCTTTCTGCTGATCGTCGTTCAGCAGCATACGGAACTTACGGGAAAACTCCGGATTCATACGGATCAGGCGATGAGCCTTTAAAGTGTTGTCGCTACAGTCTACTAAGAAAGCATCAACTGCATAGCCGCGGTTACCTTCCACCAGTTCCGGCAGATTCTTTGCCGATTCCGAAAGCTGACTGCTGTAAGCACAGTCAGACCAGCTCAGCGCACCAAATTTAGACAGAACAAACATAACCTTACGCAGTTCGGTCACAGCAAGCTGATAGTCACCGTCTTTAAATTCTTTGATCTCCGCCTCGGTGGGGTTGTTGTAACGGTAGATCAGCATCATGGTATAGGGTTCTACAGAGAAAACAGCCCCCTCTTCCTTAATGTGAGGAAGAGGAAACTGCTCGTTAACTTTAAATTCAAGCATTTGATTTTTATTCTCCAATTATTTTACTTGTTCGATTTCGGCCAATTTTTGAATAGCTCTTGCCTTAAATACAAGTCGGCCATGCTCTTTAATGATCTTTTCCAGACGTTCGCCAATGATCCAGGATTCACTGTACTGCGACAACACCGAAACGGCATAGCGCAAACGGCGGTCCATCTTTTTGTAATGTACGATCAGGTAATATACACCTTTTTTCTCATCCTTATACAAGGCATTCTGCAGATTCAGCGGCAGAGGCATGTGCTCTGCAGTCTTGCACAGCTGCTGAAAATCCTTGAACATATAGATCACGTTCTCGCCATCACCCGGCAGTCCACTCACCTGATTGGAGCGAGTTTCCGGCTTAGCCGGACGATCCTGCACCTGAGCTACCTGCTGTTCAAAAGCAGCTTTGCCGCCATCGGGCAAGTTGCTGCCAAAAAGGGCGCCCAGTTCTGCAGCACCGGATACTCTGGTCACGGTAATGGTCAAAGTGTTTTCCGAAAGAGGAATTGCTTCGATCATCAGCGGTTTTTCGGTGAAGTCCACACCAAATTGTTCCATGGCGGTTTTTACCATATCATCAAAGAGTGCTTTCGTCTTTTCTGAACCATAGGCCAGTTCCGAAACCTTCAAATTGCGCTCACGCAGATCCTGCGCGCTCAATGTGAATCGAACCTGATCCTGATTGATTTGTTCGGCTTTCATATTCGTCACTCCTTTCCATACTGTCTGTCATCTTCGACAGTCACAAAAACTCGCAAACGAGTTGCAAAGAGTCTTTAACTCTTATTAAAAAAATATAGGAAGAAAAGCGCTCCCCATAAGCATCCTCACAGGCAGCGCCCTCATCAGCAAATCTTTTATATGTGAGGTTAACTTAAACCTCTCCTCTTTCCTTCATAGCCAGATATTCGTTGATCTGGTATACCACCTGATCGGGGTCGATGCCATGAACGAAGCAGGCCTCTTCTAAAGATTCACCCTGTGCGGAAGGGCAGCCAATGCAGTGCATGCCGCTTGCCATCAAAATCGGAACTACTGCTTCGTCTACCTGCAGCAGATCCACAATGATCATGTCTTTTGTAACAGTCTTAGCCACTTTCAAACACCTCCAGCTTATTGTTACTTTATAAAATTGAGTTTTTACAACTTTAATTCCAGAACTAAAAGTTCTTTGCACTATTATAATACAAAGCCGTCTTTTTTACAACGACAAAATGTAAATTTTGTGCGTGATTACACGATAAGTTTAAATTTATACTTGCTTATTTACATGTTTTGTTGTATGATAACGATATATCTTGTGACCTTGGTCACAAAATTTTATGGAGGTGTTTAATTATGGCATACGTTATCAACGAAGAATGCATCAGCTGTGGTGCTTGTGCTGCTCAGTGCCCCGTAGAGGCTATTTCTGAAGGAGACGACAAATACGTGATCGACGCTGACGCTTGCATCGAATGTGGTGCTTGTGCAGATGCTTGCCCCGTAGGCGCTCCTCAGGCTGAATAATTGAATTACATTCAACCAACAAAGAAAGGTGTAATCACAACTGTGATTACACCTTTTTTGTTATATTGATTAATACGGTGCACCGGATGACGGCATGTGCGCCAAATTAGAGAATCTGGTATACTCACCATCATAGCGCAGTTTTACGGTACCCACCGGACCATTACGCTGTTTACCAATAATGACTTCGGCAATGTTCTTATCCTCCGAATCCGGATGATAATACTCATCACGATATAGGAAGATAATTACGTCAGCATCCTGCTCAATGGCACCGGATTCACGCAGGTCAGACATCATGGGACGATGATCGGCACGAGACTCCAGCGTACGGGACAACTGGGACAGAGCAATAACCGGCACATCCAACTCACGGGCCATCATTTTAAGACCACGGGAAATTTCGGAAATTTCCTGCTGACGGTTATCACCGGCGCGTCCGCTTCCGCTCATCAGCTGCAGGTAGTCGATCATAACAAGGTCAAGTCCATGTTCGATCTTCAATTTACGACATTTGGAACGAACTTCCGAGAAGGTAATACCACCGGTATCATCGATATAAATGGGAGCTTCTGACAGGGGACCTAGCGCCTCCACCAGCTTTTCCCAGTCCTGATCGGTCATGTTACCGGAACGGATATGTTCCATGCTAACACCCGCTTCACAGGCCAACATACGGTTTACGATCTGCTTTTTGGACATCTCCAGGTTAAATACAGCGCAGGTTTTTCCACCCTTAACCGCTGCATTCTGAATCAGGTTTAGACCAAAAGCAGTTTTACCCATAGCGGGACGAGCACCCACGATTACCAAATCGGAAGGATGCAGACCAGCTGTTTTTTGATCCAGATCCACAAAACCAGTGGAGATACCGGCAACCGTACCACCATTGGCGGCTACTTTTTCAATATCATCGAAGGACTCCATAAGCACGTCTTTAATGTGCGAAAAGTCCTGACTGCCGCGATTCTGCAGAATATTGAATACCTGCTTCTCTACGCTCTCCGACAGTTGCTCAATGGGGGTTTCGGTGCTGAAACTCTGCTGCAGCACCTGATTACCCAATTGGATAAAGCGGCGATATAACGCCTTATCCTTTACGATTTTAACATATTGGCGGATATGTACCGAATTAGGCACAGCCGCAGCCACCTGCGTCAAATACTTCATATCGCCGGCAGCTTCCAGTTTTCCTCGCTGTTCCAGCTGGCTCTTTAAGGTAACCAGATCCACCGCCCGACCATCATGATACAGGTCCAGAATCGCTTCGAAAATCTCTTTATGCCGTAGATTATAAAAATCTTCAGGCTTTAGGTTTTCAGCAGCAACACCCACCGCCTCATGGTCGATCAGGATCGAACCGATAACCGATTGTTCCGCTTCCTCACTATGGGGCGGCACACGGGGAACCAGATTTTCATCAGCCATTGCTTTCCACCTTCAAACGCATCTCAGCAGATGCCTTAGCATGCAGTTTTACCACGATAGTAAAGCTTCCGATTCCCTTAATGGAATCCGGCACCTGAATCTTTTTCTTATCTACTTTGATCTTCAGCTGTTTTTCCAACGCTTCCGCAACGTCTTTGGAAGTAATAGAACCAAACAAACGGCCACCCTCACCGGTTTTGGTGCGGATCACAACTTCCTTGTCATTCAGCTCAGCAGCCAGTGCCTTAGCCTCTTCCTCTTCTTTACGCTTACGGTTTTCTTCGCTGCCTTTTTTAGTCTGCCATTCATTCAGTACTGCCTTGGTAGCCTCAATACCCAGCTTCTTAGGCATAATAAAGTTTTTGGCGTAACCATCGCTTACATCAACGATCTCACCTTTTTTACCTAATTTCTTTACATCTTCAGTCAACAGAATCTTCATTGGTTCATTCTTCCTTTCTGAGCTTAATATCTAAAACTTTTTCAATTGCACTTTCCAGTCGGGCTCTGGCCGATTCCAAAGTGGCATCCTTCAGCTGGGCTCCGGCCATAGAAAGATGACCGCCGCCGCCCAATTCTTCCATAATGAGCTGCACATTGACCTCACCCAAAGAACGGGCACTGAAATTCACCTGTCCCTTGTCCATTTCAGTCATAACAAAGGACGCTTGAATGCCATGTACATCCAGCAGTTCATCCGCTGCCTGGGCAGCCACTGTGCTGGCGTTGGGCAAATTACTGCTCCAGGCTGCCACAGCAAGGCTATCACCTATAATTTCAGCACTGCGCACCACCTCGGCCTTGGCTTTGTAATCACCCATATCATTTTTAAACATCTTACGAACACGCACACTATCGGCACCGCGTCTTCTCAGGAACGAGGCCGCATCAAAGGTACGCACGCCGGTCTTGACCGTAAAGTTCTTAGTATCCAGAGCGATACCGGCAAACAAACCATCGGCTTCAATGGAACGCATCGTCAGGTTTTCCACCATGTACTGCAGCAGTTCGGTTACCATTTCACTGGCCGAAGAGGCAAAGGGCTCCACATAGGATACTCCTGCGCCTTCCACACTATCGGCACTGGTACGATGATGGTCGATCACCGCTATATTCTTCGCCTTATCTACCAAATCAGGGAACTGCGCGATCACGCGGCGATTTACATCCACCAGGATCAGCAGGGTATTGGGACCCATCTGTTCCTCTGCCTGTTTCTGGTTGATCAGTACATCACGATATTCTTTATCTTCCTTCACACGACGATACAAATGCTCCACCGCCGCATGCTTATCTTCACTCATCACAATATGAGCCGGTTTCTTCAGTTCCAGCACACCGCGGTACATACCCAGTGCCGCGCCAAAACTATCCAGATCAGGATTGGCATGTCCCATCACCAGCACATTATCGCAGCCGGTAATCAGTTCTTTTAACGCGTAAGCAATCAAACGAGCACGAACACGAGTATTATTTTCGGATGTATTGGTCATGCCTCCAAAGAATTTCTGAGTTTCCTGGCTCTTTACCACCGCCTGATCACCGCCGCGGCCCATGGCCAGATCCACAGAAGAACGCGCATATCTTCTGGCCGTTTCGATCTCCTTATCCACGCCCACACCAATACTCAAAGTCACCGGGAATTTGTTACCCATGTTCAGTTTCTTCATGTCCTCCAGAATTCTGAACTTATTGGCATATAGCTTTTCCAAATTCTTTCTGGGGAATACAAGGAAGAAGCGGTCATTCTCCAAACGGGTCAAAATACCGCCCACCTCAGAAGACAAATCGCTGAGCTTACGGAAGATCATGGCCTCCATCAGCGGTCTTCGGTTATCATCCACTCCACTGATGATCTGATCATAGTTATCCAAATACAGCAGCGCTACTACCGTCTGCTGATCAATGTTCTCCTGCTCCAACTTAACTTCGCGGGTCACATCCTGCAAACTCAGGCTGTACACCTCGGTGTAGCTCTTCAAATCCATGTGATAGGAACCTTTGTCGCGCAAACGAATCTGGCTCATCAAGGCTCTGAAATAATGATCTTCCATTTCGATCATCTTACACAGCGGATCCCAGTCGGGCTTCTCGCTGCCCCATTTGATGTTTAGCTCCTCCAAGCTCTTTCCAATACAATCTTCATATTTAACCAGCTTGCGGAAAGCCTCGTTATACCAAACAACACGTAGGTTCGAGCCAAACAATGCGTAGGGGTACTCCCACTGGTTCATATACTGCTGAAATTCGTTGCCCAAATCCACCGCATTGGTCAAGATTCTCTCCCGCACAGTTTCACTGAGCACCTTCTTCACATAGACCACCACGGCCGCCACGATCAGGAAGAACCCTGCCTTAACAACACCTTGCAGCGTATCATCCATCATAAAGGTCAGCACTACGTCTGCCAGCATGACAGCCAGAATCACATACAGCAAAATATGGTATATTTTGAATCCAATATCTGTTTTCTTATCCATAGGCTTATCCTTTCTGATTGGGATTCATCTCAACCCCGTCGCGCAGGATCCGTCGAATCCTTTTCTCCAACTTTTCCCTCGGGATCATCACTTCGTGACCGCAGCCCTTACACCGCAGCCGAAAATCGATACCCGTTCGAAGCACCAACCATTCTGTACTGCCGCAGGGATGCTCTTTCTTTAACTTCAGCACATCCTGTAACCGAATGTCCATCTCATTATCCTCTCATAGGAGCGCTCCACGCTCCCCCTCTTTATATTTTCGACCTTTTAGTCCAATACTTTATTACCGGCCGCATACTGTACAAAGGTATCAAACAAACCACGCTGCTTGGGATCCTGCATCATGCGCTCCGGATGCCACTGAACTGCCACAAAATATGTCAACTCCGGCTTTTCAATACCTTCAATAATACCATCATCGGAATGGGCTGTCACCACAAAAGGATAGCTCTCGCTCTGCTTCACGCACTGATGATGAAAAGAGTTCACACCGGCGCAGGCGCCCAAAATAGAACGAAGCTTGCTGCCTTCCTCTGTAGTTACTGTGTGGCTGGGGTACCAACTGGGAGCTTTTTGGCCATGCTGATTGATGACCTTATCTCCATTCGCCTCGCTGCCGGTGTACACATCCTGACACAGCTTCGCGCCACAACCCACTGCCATGGCCTGAATGCCGCGGCAGATACCAAAGGAAGGAATATCGCGCTTGATCGCTTCCTGTATTAACTTAATTTCAAAGGCATCACGCTGGGGCACGATCTCTCCATTTACTTTTAATACCGGTTCATTGTAAAAGGCCGGTCCTACATCGTCACCACCGGTGAACAGGATTCCATCAATTCGATCCAGTACTTCTTCTTCCAGATCGTAAGCCTCCAGCCATTTTGCGGCATCGCCGCTCCATTCCTTAGGCACATCCATAATGGGATTGATGATCACCGGAATACCACCTGCCATGCGGATGGCATCTATGTACGAACGTTTCAGAAAATATTGATCTCCATTGGAATTATAACTGCCGGTCAGGGCGATAATCGGTCTCTTATTCATTGGTAACTCCTAAAATCTCTTTTTTATTTCCTTTTTGCAGGATGTTATGATAGTCCAAATAATCGTAAATGCTTTCGTCGAAGGCTTCATGGAAGGTATGCAGCTCTTCAAGGCTCAGTTCCTCGATGGCACAACCCTTATCTTCGCAGGCGATTACGATACGGCCTACAATGCCATGGGCATCGCGGAACGCAACTCCCTTGGAAACCAGATAGTCAGCCACTTCAGTGGCATTGAGGAAGCCGCGCTTTACGCTCTCCTGCATCACATCTTCGCGAACACGCAGGGTGGAGATCACACCGTTCATAATGTCCAGGCAGGCCATGGTGGTATCCAACGCATCGAAAAAGGCCTGTTTATCTTCCTGCATATCTTTATTATATGCCAACGGGATTCCCTTCATTACAGTCAGCAGACCCATCAGGTCACCGAATACCCGACCGCTCTTACCGCGTACCAGTTCGCAGGCATCGGGATTCTTTTTCTGGGGCATAATGCTGGAGCCTGTAGCATAGGCATCATCGATGTCAACGAAACGGAACTCCTGACTGCTCCACAAAATGAGTTCTTCAGACAGACGGCTCAGGTGCACCATGATAATGGACATGGCGCTCATCAGTTCCAGCAAATAGTCGCGGTCGCTGACACCATCCAGGAAGTTGTCCACGGGTTTATCGAAGGACAGGGCAGCTGCTGTCTGATTACGATCAATGTTATGAGTGGTACCTGCTAAAGCAGCACAGCCCAGAGGACTTTCATTCAACAGTTCCAAAGCATTTTCCAAACGCTTTTTATCACGGCGCAGCATGCTCTGGTAAGCACCCAGATGATAGGCAAAGGTGATCACCTGTGCGCGCTGCAGATGGGTATAGCCGGGCATCAGGCAAGGATGCTCGTCGCCCTTTTTCTTCAAGGCATCGATCAGCATCTGTACCTTATCCACCAGTACCTCCGCCTTATCGCGGGCATACATACGCATATCCAGTGCCACTTGGTCATTACGGCTGCGGCCGGTGTGCAGCTTTTTGCCCACATCACCGATGCGACGGATCAGTTCCACCTCCACAAAGGTATGGATGTCCTCTGCATCTTCAGCTTTAGCAGACAGTTCAAGAATGCCCTCGCTGATGTCCTCCAGAATACCGGTCAGGCCCTCCATAATGGTTTCAGTCTCTTCACGGGTCAGGATTCCCTGATTGCCCAGCATCACCACGTGAGCTAAGCTGCCGATCAGGTCCTGTTCATATAAACGATAGTCAAAGGGGAAGGATGAATTAAAATCCTCCATCATTTTATTTTCCTGCTGACGAAAACGTCCGCCCCAAAGTTTCATAGTCTCAAATCCTTTTCATTATATATTTTTCAGCACGATCACGCCGATTTCCGGTTGAATGAAAATACGCGGTCCACCCAAACCACAGCTGACGATCATGCGTGTTTCTTCTTTTTGATACATTCCATGAGTATATTTAGGAAACCAGCTCTGTCCCGGTGCCAATAATCTATATCCGAACGGAAGCCTCATAAGACCTCCGTGGGCATGGCCGGAAAGAACCAGATCCAGCTCTAATTGCTGATACATATCGATGAGCTCCGGTCTGTGAGCCATGACCAGCCGATACATCGACTCTCCTTCTGCTTTTCGAGGATTTAAAGCCTCACGGTACTCCTCTTCCAACCGCTTCAGTTCACTCAGATCCTCTTTCAGCGGTGCATGATAAGGCGTTTCAAATCCTACCAGATGAATACTATCGCACCGTCGTTTTAAAACTATTGTTTCGTCCAACAGCAGACGTACACCCAATCGGCTCAGTTCTTCAATCAGATAGCTGCGATGCTTGGCCCGTGCCTCATGATTTCCAATAATACCGTATACAGGTGCAATCTCCAAAAGGCCCTTCACCACTACCTGACAGCAGCGCTCATCCTCCCCCTGGTAATCGCGATCGACCCAGTCACCGGTCATTAGAATCACTTCCGGCTTTTGCCTGCGCACTACCTCCAGCAGCTTTTCCTGCTCCGCACCAAACCAGCGCCCATGCAGGTCGGAAATATGCACAATGCGGCAGCCGTCAAAGCCTGTCGGGATTTTTTCACTCTCGACCACATACTTTCGCACTGCAATCCGATCCGCCCCCGGCAGATGATTCAGAAGCTCCACCACCCGAGTCAGCACCCTGCGCAACGGGTTTCGTTTATCTTTTGGATTCATTGCATACCTCTCTCGCACACGTTAGGGTACAATACTCGACTCTAAGTGTATAATAACATATTATACCTCTAATTCCAGCTGTGGTCAATACTTTCCACATCGGCTACCCCAAATTGCACCACCTGGTTTCATGATTCGACAGTGGTTACTGCCATCTTTACATTTATACAAAAGAACGAAAAAGAAGGCGCCTTCGCGCCCTCTTAATAACTCATTAAATACTCATAGCATTTCCGAATGTATTCAATTTATAGCCTTGCACTTCCAGCGGCGCAAGTCTTTCTCCGGGAATCTCCAAATTAAACAAGCCTTCGTAATCGATCTCCCGCAGAGCTTTCACCACTTCAGCAAAATTCACGTTGCCTTTTCCAAAGGGCATCATATGCTGATCCACTATGCTGCACAGTTCTTCTGCCGTTTGCGCGATAGCGCTCTTCCATTGACAGCTCCGATTCTTGCCGCCATACTGTCAAGATGCAGCACAGCATTCTTCAGGTGACATTTCAACATAGTATGCGGACCAGATGGCTAATTCAGCTTTCATAGTTTTCTCCTATTATAAATAATCCTTTTGGAACTGCCCGTCGTAAAGCACATAGACATATTGGAAGCCGATGTCTTTCAGCAGCTGTCGGGTCTCAGTGAAGGCACAATCGATGGTATCGGCAGCGTGGCTGTCAGAGGAAAGCATGACTTTTCCGCCTTCGCGTTTCAGTACATGCAGCAGCTGAGCGCTGGGATAAGGTGTCTGGCGATAGCCACGGGAGATGGCTCCGGTGTTGACCTCGAAAATACAGTCAGCTTTGAGGGCTTCTTTGGTGTAACGTTCGGCCAACGCTTCGTACTCCGGGTTGCGCAGGAACATATCGGTTTCTTTTTCATCAAACTTGGTGATCAGGTCAAAATGTCCGATGATATCCGGCTTTCTTCTTTGAATGTAAGGTACAAAGGCACTATAATATGCATCAGCCAGTCGAATCGGATCATGATCAAACAGATCCAAACATTTTTTGAAGTAACCGTAGCCGGAGTCGATAGGATAGTAAGCTCCATCCTTACAGAAATAATGGCAGGAACCAATCATGTATTCATAATCGCTGCGATTGGCCACCGGTGCAAAGGCATCTTCTTCTGTACCCAAGTACACCTGGATCTGGTTTTTATATTTTTCCTTTAACGGAGGAATTGCTTTCTTAAATGCTTCCGGATCGGGCATACAGTATCGCAGGTCGTAGGGTGTATAGCCATGACCAGAAAAGCCGATGGCTGAAAAGCCTTTCTCGATGGCAGACAGGATCACCTCTTCCGGTGTGTTTTTGCCATCGCAGAAGGTTGTATGTGTATGATAATTGGCGAGCATTGCTTTGCCTCCTTGTTTTTTGCTTTTTGCTATTATATACCTACTGACATGAATTTTCCAGTAGGAAACTTTCATGGGAGACTTTTAATATTCCTTTTTCTCCATTTCCGGCATCTGCGCATCCAAATGCCTCACGGCATAGGCTGTATTCGTCAGCCAATCCTGCAGCCGCTCCTTCGGCACGATCAGCGGCATCCGGTCATGCACCTCAGCCGCCGCCCCCACTGCTGCCGTGGTCAAGATCACCAAGCGGTTCGGCCCGCCAACCACCTTTTCATAGAGGCCTGCCAGGTACAGCACACCGCCGCCCTGCTGATTCAGCAGATGCGGTCGCTTCCCCTTCGACCACTCAAAAAATCCCGTGGTGGGCACAATGCAGCGGCGCCGATACACACTCTCCTGAAACATCCGCTTCGTACGCACAGTCTCCGCCCGGGCATTGATCAGCAGCTTACCGCCTTGAAATCCCGGGTATCCCCAACTAAACAGTTCCGGCTCCATATCATTTACCAGCACCGGCACCAACTGCCCCGGAGCCATTTCGCCGGTACTTAAATCATACTCCGGATACTTTTCATGAAACCGATACACAAACTCTTGAAATAACTCATCCGGCTCATCTTCCCACAAAACATAACGTCCGCACATATCGGCTCCCTTCCGCAGGACTTGTCGAAATCCCACAAACATGATATACTAATCAAAATTCAAACGATTGGAGTGATCCCCATGGCCTTCACCGGCGATGATCTATTTGAACTTCTAAACGAAGACGGCACCCCCACCGGCATCACCAAAAAACGTGCCCTCGTCCACCGCGACGGCGACCTGCACGGCGCCAGCCACATCTTCGTCACCCGCCTGCACCAAGGACGCATCCAGGTCCTCCTGCAAAAACGCAGCCAGGACAAAGACTCCTTCCCCGGTTGGCTGGACACCTCCTCCGCCGGACATCTTGATCCCGGCGAAAGTTTCGATCAGGGCGCACAGCGCGAACTCTCCGAAGAACTCGGCCTTACCGGAGTGACCCCACGATTTTTATTCATTCAGCACCAAGACTACGAAAAAGTCTTTCACGGCGAAGTATTCCACGACCGCGAGATCGACTATGTCTACATGATCGAGCTGGATCAGCCGGAAGAGGCATTTCAAATCGAAGCCTGCGAATTGCAATCCGTTCACTGGCTGGATGCCCGCGACATCATAAGCATCATCGATTCACCGGACAACGATCAAATCTGCATCCTGCCTCTAGAGTTCCATCGACTGATCCCCCATTTAGAGGAATACTACGGAATCACTATCTAAATTTTAACACAACTTCACTTATAACGCTACCCCGAAGCCTTTATTTCCATGTATTGTCGAAATGAATTTCTTGACACAGTCATCGAGTTCGCGTATAATAAAGAATACTGATCCGGTCAGTTTGCGATACCGGATCGCCTCATTCCTTCGGGGATGTCAAGGTTTCGACGGGGGTCGTTGAGGCTTTGGGAGCCATCCGCAGGTTGGACTGCGTAAAAACCAAACCTAAATATAAACGCAAACAATAACGAAAACGCTTACGCGTTCGCAGCCTAATTAAAGGCAGCCATTCCGCCCGGAGCTCCTACTCTTCGGATACGGGGTGTAATAGTAACGTAGGGAACTTTTCATCCAAAGCTTTGCGGATGATAAAGACTAAATGAAGCTACTGAAGGACTGATCCTGTCGATGGGAGCAGGCCCGAGGGAAGTAAAAAACATCGACTATGATGGTAGCGCCTGGGGCGGATGGGCTTTCGGACAGGAGTTCGATTCTCCTCATCTCCACTAAAGACGAAATTTCCGTTTGTGAAATGTCGTCTTTTTTTATTTCGATCAGAGGTATCATACATGAACAACATCACCATTCGCAAGGGTCGCCGCGAAGATGTGCCGGCTCTTCTCGACATATACAACTACGAAGTCATAAATGGCACTGCCACCTTCGATCTGCAGCCCAAAACTTTAGCCGAACGTATGGAATGGTACGAGGAACATCAAACCGAGGCTCATCCATTATTAGTAGCGGAACTGCCTGCTCAGCAGGAACAGGCCTGCGTTTCTGATCCTGCCCCGACCATCGTGGCGGGTTATGCTACTCTTTCTTCCTATCGTCCAAAGGAGGCCTACGCCTCCACAGCGGAACTCTCGCTGTACATAGCACCCGCTTGCCGCGGACGCGGCGTGGCAACAGCCCTGATGCAGGCAATTTTGCAATCTGCCCGCGAATGCCCTGAACTTCATATGGTAGTCTCCGTCATTACCGGCGGCAACGCCGCCAGCATCCACCTGCATGAAAAGTTCGGCTTTGTCCACTGCGGCACATTGCGTGAGGTAGGCTTCAAGCACGGTGCATACCGCGACATCGATCATTTTCTTTTAGAGGTTTAAATTTTTTCTTGACAAACCGGCCGAATGCGGCTATACTGACAACCAACAAAGGGGAGTCCGAAAACGGGCTGAGAGGCGGATGTGTCCGCGACCCATAAACCTGATCTGGATCATGCCAGCGTAGGAATCATATCGATAATCAGAATTTTCGGTTTCGAATTTTCAAACAAGTACTTGGATACCTTCGCTGACAGATTTGCGAAGGTATTTTTAATTAGCTTGGAGGAATATTTATGAACGCTAGTATTGCTATTCAGGTTCTGCCGGAAGTAAAAAATGATGATGAACTGATTCGTATTGTGGATGAGGTCATTGCCTATATTAAAAGCACGGGGCTGCACTGCCATGTGGGTCCCTTCGAAACCACCATCGAGGGCGACAACTACGACCAGCTGATGGACATCGTTAAAGAATGTCAGCATGTGGCCGTACGTGCCGGTGCTCCCAAGGTGGCCGCTTATGTAAAGATCGTATATCAGCCGGAAGGAGATATTTTGACCATTGATAAAAAGATTACCAAACATCAAGACTAAACTGCCAGCCTTAGTGGCTGTAGCTGCCCTGCTGCTCCTGTGGCAGCTGGTTTGCAGCTTAGGTTTAGTACCGGGATACATGTTACCCTCACCGATTCAGGTGGTTCAGGCCTTCATCAGCGAATGGCCGCTGCTCTGGGAAAATGCTTTGATCACCCTACAGGAGGCCTTTATCGGCCTGGCGCTGGGTGTACTGATTGGCTTTGGTTTTGCTGTGCTCATGGACAGTTGGGAAGCTCTATATAAGGCCTTCTATCCGCTACTGGTGATCACACAGACCATTCCCACCGTAGCCATTGCTCCGCTTCTGGTGCTGTGGTTCGGCTATGAGATGAGCCCTAAGATCATTCTGATCGTGATCTCCACCTTTTTCCCCATCACTGTGGGTCTGTTGGAGGGTTTTCGTTCAGCGGATAAAGATGCCATCGGCCTGCTGCGCTCCATGGGTGCCGGTCGACTGCAGGTATTCCGCCATATCAAATGTCCTTCTGCCCTGCCTCAGTTCTTTTCCGGACTGCGCATTGCTGCGGCCTACTCCGTTGTAGGCGCCGTGATCAGTGAGTGGCTGGGCGGCTTTGGTGGTCTGGGTGTATACATGACCCGTGTCAAAAAGGCCTTTGCCTTTGATAAGATGTTTGCTGTGATCTTTTTGATTTCGGGTATCTCGCTGCTTTTGATGGCTCTGGTGAGCCTTGCAGAGCGTAAATGCATGCCCTATCGAAATATTCGTAAAGAATAAAATGGAGATATTATATTATGAAGAAAATACTTGCTATTGTTTTGGCCTGTGCGATGCTTTTGAGCCTTTCCGCCTGCGGCGGCTCTGAAACCACCGATTCTGCACAGGATCAGTTAGAAAAGGTTACTTTCGTTCTTGACTGGACACCCAATACGAATCATACCGGTTTGTATGTGGCCATTGAAAAAGGCTACTTTGCTGAGGCTGGTCTTGATGTGGAAGTGGTGCAGCCTCCGGAGGGCGGCGCTGAAGTGCTGGTTGGCTCCGGCAAGGCACAGTTTGGTGTGTCCTTCCAGGATTACATTGCTCCCGGTTTGATCGGCGATGATCCGCTGCCCATTACTGCAGTGGCTGCCATCATTCAGCATAACACCTCCGGTATTGTATCTCTGGCCGGTAAAGGAATGGACAGCCCCAAAGGACTGGAAGGTCATAAATATGCGACCTGGGATCTGCCCGTAGAAAAGGCTACCATTGAACAGGTTATGAAAGCAGAGGGCGGCGACTTTTCCAAGGTGGAACTGATTCCCTCTACTGTAACCGATGAGGTTTCTGCTCTTCAAAGCGGTTCTGTAGACGCCATTTGGATCTTCTACGCTTGGGCCGGTATTGCTTGCGAAGTGGCTGAACTGGATACCGATTACTTTGCCTTTGCCGATATTGATCCTGTGTTTGATTTCTACTCTCCCGTAGTGATCGCCAACAATGATTATTTGACCGAGAGCCCTGAAAGCGCTAAGGCTTTCTTGGAAGCTTTGACTAAGGGCTATGAATTTGCCATTGAAAACCCCAAGGAAGCTGCTGACATTTTGATGGAAGCCGCTCCTGAGCTGAAATCCAATACCGAGCTGGTTTACGCCAGTCAGGAATACTTGGCCGATCAGTACACCGCCGATGCAGATCGCTGGGGTGAATTTGACGAAGCTCGCTGGTCCGCTTTCTTCAGCTGGCTGAATGAAAACAATCTGCTGGAAGGTACTGTTGAGCCCACCGCCGGTTTCACCAATGACTATCTGCCCGTTGGCAATTCTTAAGGAGCTATTTAGACAATGAAACAACTGGAAGTACGAGGTGTCAGCAAATCTTTTGATGGAAAAGAAGTGCTGCAGGATATTTCGATTTCTTTGCACGAGGGTGAGCTCGTCTGCCTACTGGGTATCAGCGGCGGCGGAAAAACTACCTTATTCAATATCATCTCCGGCCTGCTCCTGCCCGACGAGGGTCAGATATTACTGGACGGCGAGGACATTACCGGCAAACCCGGTCGCATCAGCTACATGCTGCAAAAGGATCTGCTGCTGCCCTATCGCACCATTGAGGACAACGTGGCTCTGCCGCTGATTTTGAAAGGTATCAATAAAAAAGAAGCCCGTACTCAGGCCTCTTCTCTGTTCTCTGAATTTGGCCTGGAGGGCACTCAGAAACAATACCCTGCTCAGCTTTCCGGCGGCATGCGCCAGCGCG
>JAZQWC010000043.1:0-1566 GCA_045632125.1 Bianqueaceae bacterium | reverse complement strand
GTCATCGTTTTCATAGATAGAAGGATACAGGCGATCCTCCTCCAGGCCTACAACCTTGGTCAAGAACTCCCAGCTCCAGGCAATAGCCTCATGCTTGAAGTAGTCGCCAAAAGAGAAGTTACCCAGCATCTCAAAATAAGTACCGTGACGGGCAGTCTTACCGATGTTCTCGATATCACCGGTACGGATACACTTCTGACAGGTGCAGACTCTTCTTCTGGGAGGCTCCACTTCACCCTTAAAGTAGGGCTTCATAGGTGCCATACCGGAGTTGATCAGCAACAGGGATGCATCGTTCTGGGGAATCAGGGAAAAACTGGGAAGGCGCAGATGATCCTTGCTCTCAAAGAAGCTAAGGAACATCTCGCGCAGTTCGTTTACGCCATAAGCTTTCTTACTCATATTGGAATTACCTCCTAAAAATTTACAAAAAAAATAAACCTCCCCCTAACATAGGGGCGAGGCGCTCGCGGTACCACCCTAATTCACTTCCATAAGAGAAGTATCTTAGTCGCTCTGTAACGGGAGCACCCGTCCCGGTCATCCCGGGCTGCTTGGAAGTGGCTGAAGGCAGGCATCCGCAAGGGGCTCACACCATTCCCCTCTCGCTTTGGCTTAACCAACCTTTTGGTTTCCGCATAGCGTTTACATATCGTAGATATTCTACCACAAAAGGCAAAAATGTCAATGGTTTTATGCTATTTTTCAAATAAAAACAGACCACCAACAGGTGGTCTGTTTAAACTTAAACATTCTCTTCTAACCAAGATTTTAAAGCGGCGCGGCCTTCCTCGCTCATTGGAAAGGTTTCCTCTTTCTCCATTTGGCTTTTTTCATAACACAATTGTCCATGCCAAAGTTCCGCAAAAATGGTACTGTTCTCCATATCCACCTCTTTAGGGGTGAGCATCACCACATTGGGTTGGATCTTAAATCGAAGCAATCCGCAAGAACCGGTAAATTCATTATTCATTGCAAAGGTGTGAAGGGTCGGAAGAAAAATATCTACAGTCTCATTCATCTGCCAATTTCTCCATTTCATCCAATAGTTCACCGAACAGTTTTAAAGCAGCTTCCACAGGTTCCGGGTCGGTCATATCCACGCCGGCACCTTTAAGCAGATCAATGGGACTCTTGGAACAACCACCGGACAGGAAGTTAAGATAATCCTTCACAGCCGGCTCCCCTTCCCGCAAAATCCGTCGGGATAGGGCAATCGCTGCAGCATAGCCGGTGGCATACTGGAACACATAGTAGTTGTAGTAGAAATGCGGGATTCTTGCCCATTCCATAGCAATTTCATCATCAATCACCATATCCGGGCCAAAATATTCTTCATTCAGCCGTCGATATTCCGCACAAAGAGCATCTGCCGTCAGCGTCTGTCCCTGGGCAACCATTTTGCCAATGTTCAACTCAAACTCAGCGAACATCGTTTGCCGATACAGCGTACCTTTGAACTGCTCAAGGAAATAGTTGATGAGGTACATCCGCTCTTTCTTGTCTGTGGTTTTACTCAGCAGGTACTCCATCAGCAAGGCTTCATTACAGGTAGAGGCTACCTCT
>JAZQWC010000042.1:0-12842 GCA_045632125.1 Bianqueaceae bacterium | reverse complement strand
CCCGCCGACACCGTGCGCCGCATCATCGATATGTATTTTCATTTTTTAACAGATAATCCCACCTTCGTACGCATGCTCATGTGGGAAAATCTGAATCAGGCACAGTATATGAAAGCTTCCGGTGCTGCCCTCTCCAAGGGACGCTCTCTGAAAATGCTTTCCGACACCCTAACTTCAGGCATTCAAACCGGCGTCTTCCGCCGCGATCTGGACGTGGAAAATGCCGTTCTTTCCATCAATATGTTCTGTTTCTCTTACTTTTCCAACATTCACACCATGTCCCATCTAATGCAGCACGATTTAACCGCCCCCGCTGCGGTTAGCCGTTATGCCAGCTATGTCACCGACATGGTGCTGGAATATTTGACCTATCCAAACCAAGCAATCATCTCTAAGTTCTAACAGGAGGTACTTTCCATGAATGATCATACAAAAGAATACTCTGTCGTTTTAGTCGGCGTTGGTGGCTATGGCACATCCTTTCTGCGCCGTCTGCTGCGCGACGACTGCGATCTGCCCATGAAATTGGTAGGCGGTGTTGACCCCTTTGCCTCAGCCAGTCCCCGCTATCAGGACCTGCTGGCAGCCGGCATTCCCCTCTATGATACGCTGGAAGAATTTTATGCCCAGCATACCGCCGACATCGCCATCGTATCCACCCCCATCCATCTGCATAAAGAGCAGTCCATCTACTGTTTGGAGCATGGCAGCCACGTCATGTGCGAAAAGCCCATCTGTGCCGTGGTGGATGATATCGAAGCCATGAAGGAAGCCGCTGCCCGTACCGGCAAGGAGCTTTTTGTAGGTTTCCAGTGGAACTACAGCGATGCCATCCACACTATGAAGGAGGATGTACTGGCCGGCAAATATGGTGCTTTAAAACGCATGAAAACTCTGGTGCTATGGCCTCGCGATTTCGCCTATTACCGCCGCGGCATCGGCTGGGCCGCCCGCAAAAAAGCCGGCTCCGGCGAATGGATCCTGGACAGTGTAGCGAATAACGCCACCGCCCATTACTTAAACAATATGCTGTTTACCGCAGGTAAACGCTTAAGTGACAGTGCCGACATCGAGTCCATTACTGTGCAGACGTATCGCGCCAACCCCATCGAAATGTACGATACTTGCGCGCTGCGCGCGAAAACCGCTGATGGCATTCCGCTCTTATATTTGGCGTCCCATGCAATTTGCAAGCCGGGTATGCGCGGACCGGAGTTTGTTTTCGAGTTTGAGGGCGGCCGCATTGAGGCGAAGGTGGAAGATCGCCGCGGTGTAGTGGTTCGCGGTTATTTGGCTGATGGCAGCGAGGTCGAATATGGTTGCCCCAATCAGTTGGAGACTTGTAAACTGGACTGGATGCTGAAGGTGTTGGAGGAAGGCGCGCCCCACCTGTGCAGCCCCGATACCGCTAAAGTTCATACCTCCATTATTAACCGCATTGAAGAACTGATTCCTAACACGCCCTTCCTGCCGCAGGAGATGATCGTCACCGATGAGAAGGAGCAGATGATCTATGGTGACGGCCTGGATGCTCTGCTGACCCGCTGCTTCGATGAATGGAAGCTGCCCTGTGAGTTGGAACCTGCCTTTGGCAAGGCTGTTACCGGTTCGATGATTGGATACGAACATTTTGCAGAAAATTAAATAGCGCACAAGTAAAACAGGAGCCGAGAAATACGGCTCCTGTTTTACTTGAATTGGTATATTTAGTTTTTGCACATTGCCACGATCTGACGCAGGTTAGCCATACTTAGTTTGCAGGCCAAGGTGGGTTCTTCCATACCTTCGAACTCAATGGTCAGATCTCCGTCGTATCCGGAATCTACAACTTTTTGCAGAACAGCTCTCATGTCAATATCGCCGTGACCAATGATCGCACCACGCAGAAAACGTTTATGTCTTGTGGTCAGCCAACTGCCATCACCCAAGGCCCCGGGATCGTTATTCTTTGAATCTCCCATAGATTTTGCACCAATCGCATATCCATCTTTACGCACATAAAAGTCTTTAATATGTACGCGTTTTGCAAAGGGGATCAGTTCCTCTACGCATACTTCCGGATCTTCATCTACGCACAGCACATTACCGATATCCACCGTGCAACCATAGTTAGGACGATCCACTGCCAGCAGAAGGCGTTTTACACGCTCTGCACCATTCATCAAGGTACCATGATTTTCAATGGAAATTTCCATATCAAACTGTGCAGCATAGTCAGCCAATTCTCTGGCTCCCTTTACCATCATGGGGAAAATACGGTCGTAGATTTCCACGCCGGTTTCACCACGGCCCATCATAACCCGGACCATATCACAGCGTACCAGCTTAGCTCCCATGGTGCGAGCCTTGTCGATCTCACCTTTTAAGCGAGTCAGTTCTGCTTCGTAATTCGCTTCGTCACCCTGTGCCAACATGGAACCGATGCTATAGGCAGAAATGGGAAGATTATATTTTTTAGATAGCTCTGCCAATTTTTCCGGTGTCTCCTGGGGGCCAAAATCGATGATCTCAATGTGATCGCCACCATTTTCTGCAATCCATGCAAAAGCCTCTTCCACTGTCATTTCTCCACGGCGCATTGCATTCCATAAACTATAGATGCTAAAACCGAATTTCATAGTGTACCTCCTCGTATGAGTTATTGCTCACATTGTAACGCAAATTCCAAAAAAATACAACGAAAAAAGCTGCCCCGCGGCAGCTTTCTTCGGAAAGGATTATATCGAATTACTAGGTTTGTAAATATACTGTTTCAGTCGCGCCTTAAGATAAAACGCACTTCCGATCCATAGGGCCATTTCCAATAACATAAAGAATTCTTTCCAATTATTCAACATCGTCTTATCCTCCAGTCCTTGAATTTTTACTAGTTAGCGTTAACTAACTTTGTTATATTAATAATATCAGATCCCATTAATTTTGTCAATGGTTTTTCTTCTATTTTTAAAATAAAAAGGTGTACGCAGGATCATTCAATTTGATCCACCGTACACCTTGAATCCCCTTCTTCAGCCTAGCATGTCGTAATGCATCCAAAGCACCGTGTAACGATCCTTCAGATCCTTGGCATAAACCAGAGCTTTCTCGATCTTCTCAGCATCATATGTCTTATAAAACTCATCCATGGACATTCCTACTGCTGCCAGCATGGCCTCGATCTCGCTTGCCTTTGGATGCTCTGCCAAGATGCTGCGGATCTCCTCTTCCTTCGCCAAATAAGTGGGCATACGGTCTGCCGCATAATGTCCTACCTTATCCTGCAGTTCGATACACCCCTCGGCCACTTCGTGGTAAACTTCCTTCATGGCAGCCTCATATTCACTGCGATCCTGATGATAGGATACCGCCGGCCACTGACGCTTCAACAAAGCTTCACGGATCTCAGCGGTTTTCACAGTGGAATAGGCCACGTCGATACCATGGGTCAAATATTCTGTATCGGTTACAATTCCGGTGATTTCAAAATAATGGGACAGATGATGCTCACTACCGGAAGCCGGACGGGAGTTACCGGCAAAACTCATGGCGATGCCAACGCCTACCAGCGCTTCCATCAACACTTTCACACTTTCTTCATCCCGCTGCATCAAGCCATCGGCCAGTTCCAAAGTCTTTTTCAGCATATCGAAAGTCAGATCATAAATATACTGACAGAAATATTCATCTTTTACCGCCTTACTCAGTTTCCAGTCGTTCAGCGCTGAATACTTGCCCACAATATCACCGTATCCGGCCTGGATCATGGCAAAGGGAGCATCCTTCAATACTGCCGGATCAGCCAAGATCGCATCCGGAACCTTGGCAGAATAGGTCACTTTCATACCGCCCATGATCATAGCCGCGCCGCTGGAAGCATAACCATCCATGGAAGGTGCAGTTGCTACAATATAATAAGGGATACCGCTGTTAAAGGAAACGAACTTACACAGATCCTGGATCACGCCGGACCCGATACCCACGATTACATCGATGCCTTCCAGTTCTTTTTCCACCTCGGCCACTGCCTCTTCATTGGGGATCAGAATGGTTGCCCCGCTGAAGATCACGGATCGCAGGTTCTTTCCCTCCAGTGCCGCCATGGTTTGCTGCCCTGCAGCCTTATATGTATTCTCGTCGGCTACCACCAGCACAGTTTGTTTGCCTTCACACAGTTTTTTCAAATGATCGATGGCACCCTTTTCGATGGCTACATAGCCAATATCGCAGGCATGGTGTTTGCCGCAGGCGCAGTCAACGCCTTTTAATAAATCCTGTACGTTCATGTTTTCTCCTTCGCATCTATCCATTGCAGCCATAGCTGTCTAAGTTTCTCAATTTACTTGTATTATAAACATCCCGATACAAACAATCAAGTCCGAATTTAGTTGTTGCAGTTTCCCCTTCTAATTTATGAAATTTGACAAAAAAACCGGCTTTATGATGCAAATGTTTGCAGTGTCTCGGCGGGCTTTTCTATTGATTTTTCCCTTATATAGTGGTATCATGGAGAGGCAGGGCGTATCACCCTGATTCTAATTCGTAACAGTTTTAAGATGTTTCTTAAAGCTGTTTTCGGAATGGAGGCAATTATGATTAAAATATGGAAAGTCCGTGTTCCTGAACTGACCGGACGCGAAACCCGCAGAGCCTATATTTATGTACCCGACGAAGCTGCTAAGCATCCGGAACGTCGATATCCTGTACTCTACATGTTTGATGGTCATAATGTATTTTTCGACTCCCATGCAACGTATGGAAAGAGCTGGGGCCTGCTCGAATATATGAAAGATACCAAGACGCCCATGATTATTGCGGCAGTGGAATGTAACCACAGTCCCGATAATGGTCGTCTTTCCGAGTATTCCCCCTTCACCTTCAGCACCAAAGAATTAGGCCGCATCACCGGCCGCGGCAAAGCCACCATGGAGTGGTTCGTCAACCGGTTTAAACCCGAAGTGGACCGCCGTTTTCCCACCTTGTCTGATCGTGAACACACCTTTATTGCCGGTAGTTCCATGGGTGGTCTTATGAGTTTATATGCCGTTACGGAATACAATCATGTATTCTCCCGCGCTGCTTGTTTATCTCCTTCGGTTTGGGTGGCACCCAAACGTCTGGGTAAGGTGATGAACAAATCCGGCGTGCAGCCCGATACCGTGGTTTATATGGACTATGGCTCTGAGGAGCTGCCTAATCATCCGGATCAGCTGCATTCGCTGGAAGAAGTAATGGCTATTTTACTGGAGCGCCAGGTCAAACTTGATTTTCGAATCGTGCCCGGCGGCAGCCACTGCGAGGCCAGCTGGGAACGCCAGATTCCCTTCTTTATGCAGACCCTGCTCTACAATCTTGATATGAATTAAATATTATATAAAAGGAAACCAAAGAACGAATGGAAACACAGTATATTAAAGCTTATAGCAACGCCCTTGGCCGCGACATGGAATGTAAGATCTACGGCCATGCCGGACGCCCGGTTTTGTTTATTCCCTGTCAGGACGGTCGTTTCTTTGACTTTGAAAACTTTAACATGACCGATACCTGGGGTCCCTGGATCGAATCCGGTCAGGTGATGGTGATCTCCATTGATACCATCGATAAGGAGACTTGGTCTGACACCTACGGCAATGCTTATGATCGCATCCGCCGCCATGAGGCTTGGGTGCGTTATATTACCGATGAAGTTGTACCGATGATCCAGAGCATCGCTATGGATCGCAACAACTGGGATCAGGTTCCCGGTGTCATGGCCTTTGGCTGCAGCTTGGGCGCCAGCCATGCAGTTAACCTGTACTTCCGCTTCCCCGATAAATTCACCAGTTTGATCGCTTTAAGCGGCATCTACACCTCCGAATATGGTTTTGGCGGCTATATGGATGAGCTGGTATATGAGAACTCCCCTGTACACTATTTGGCTAACATGCCTTCCGATCACCCCTATATTGAAAAATATAATCGCAACAGCGGCGTGATCTGTGTAGGTCAGGGCGCTTGGGAACAGGTGGATACCACTGTTCGTTTGAAAGAAATTTTTGCAGAAAAAGGAATTAACACCTGGGTTGACCTGTGGGGTTACGATGTAAACCACGACTGGCCCTGGTGGCACAAACAGGTTCCTTATTTCCTGCCCAAGATTTTAGAAAATTAAAATAAAAGAAAAGAGAGCAAAACAAGATGAAAAACATTATTTTCATGTCCCCTAACTTTCCTACCAACTACTGGATGTTCTGCCGCGAACTGAAGAACAATGGTATGAACGTATTGGGTATTGGCGAACAGCCCTACGATGAATTAAAACCCGAACTGAAAGACAGCCTGAATGAATATTACAAAGTAGGCAGCCTTGAGAACTACGACGAAGTATACCGTGCTGTAGCCTTCTTCACCTTCAAGTATGGCCGCATCGACTGGTTGGAATCCAACAACGAATATTGGTTGGAACAGGATGCTCGTCTGCGTACCGACTTCAACATTTGCAGCGGTTTCAAAAACGAAGATATGCCCCGCATCAAGTACAAATCCAAAATGAAAGAATACTACAGCAAAGTAGGAATTCCGGTAGCCCGCTACTATCTGGTAGAGAGTCTGGAAGGCAGCCGCAAATTCATTGAAGAAGTTGGTTATCCTGTAGTTGTTAAACCCGATAACGGCGTAGGTGCTGCTGCTACATACAAGCTGAAATGCGATGAAGATCTGGTAAACTTCATCAATACCATGCCCTCCAATGTTCCTTACATCATGGAAGAGTTCGTTACCGCAGAAGTTAACTCCTACGATGCCATCATCGACGACAACGGTGAGCCCATCTTCGAAACCGGTAATGTAACCCCCAACTCCGTAATGGACATCGTAAACGACAACGACAACAGCATTTACTACATTGTAAAAGATCTGCCCGAGGATACCCGCAAAGCAGGTCGTGCTACTGTTAAGAGCTTTGGCGTTAAGAGCCGTTTTGTACACTTTGAATTCTTCCGTTTGACCAAAGACCACGAAGGTCTGGGCAAGAACGGCGACGTGATCGCTCTGGAAGTTAACATGCGTCCCTGTGGCGGTTTCACCCCTGACATGATCAACTTTGCTCACTCCACCAACGTATACAAGATCTGGGCTGACATGATTGCTTATGGCAGCTCCATGGCTCCGGTTGGCGAGCACAACTTCTGTGCTTTCGTTGGTCGCCGTGATGGCAAGAACTTCATTATGAATCATGATGAAATGATGGCTAAATACGGCCACTGCATGAAGATGGTTGACCGCATTCCCGAGGCTCTGTCCGGTGCAATGGGTAACCAGATGTATGTTGCCAACTTCGCTACTAAGGAAGAAATGGATGCATTCTATGTGGATGCAGTAGCTTGCAGATAAAATAAGATCATAATATAAAAATTCCACCCTCCTGTCACTACAGTGGTATGTGCCAGGAGGGTGGAATTTTTCATATCATCACTTATTTTCTTGTTATTTCTATTGATACCGATTTATCGTATCTCATTCTTAAGCATTGAGTTTGTGCACCAGTTCGGGGATCTCGGCTATGGTTTCAATTTCGTAGTCGGCTCGTTTTAAATCGCCAAAGATCCAGGTTCCGGTGGTGGCGACCCAAACAGGAATATAACCGGCATTACGGGAAGCAAACACATCGTTTAACGGATTGTCTCCTACATATAGCAGTTCACCGGCGGGGATTCCGATCCGCTCGCTCATCACATCAAAGGGTAAACGTTCAGGTTTACCTGCAGGCAGATCTCCGGAAATTACGATCTCATCCACATAGGATTTGAGTCCTAACATATCCAGCTTCAGGTCCTGATTCTTATGAGGACCATTGGTAATAATGCCAAGTTTATAGCCTTCTTCTCTCATCTGCATCAGCATAGGTTTCGCAAAGGGAAATTCCACTGCTGCAATGGGCCAGCACTCATCCACCAAAAAGCGGATCACAGTCTTTACCTCAGTCTCCGGTTTGAATACTCCCTTCAGCATTAAATTTTCAATGATCGGTTTCCAGCCCACATGGATCCACCGCTTGTCCCCTTCAACAACTGCTTCCACAAACTCTTCACAGCTGATCTCCTCAGCGATCCAGTGGCGCAGTCCTTTATACATATGAGGCAAAACCGCCCGCAGTGTTCCATAGCGATCAAATAATGTATGGTCTAAATCAAATACGATTCCCTTGATCATAACTTTCTCCTTCAATATCCATAAAAGCATTCGAAACTCACTGCCTTATTCTATCATCAAATCCGATCCGATGCAACTCCCACTGCCGACAAGATCACCGCATTGTACATTGACATTCCTCCTAACAAGTTTTATTATAAATGCAACATTAAACCTGTCGATATAATTTTCTGCTACCCATCGCAGTCGACTTTTGTCTTTATCTTATTATTTAACTGCAGGAGGAAATCATTATGAAAAATTATGAACTCCATCAATACCGTCCGGCTCCCATTTGCGATATGCATATTCATCCCCATGTAGAGGCGCCTTTAGAAGATTCTTTAAAAGTTTTTCAAAATATAATCGATCATTTCAACTATGAACGCATTGCGCTAGAATCGCTGCCTTCCTATGATATCATCAATAATTTCAAGGTTCTGTATTTTAAATCTCGTCTTCCCAATGCCTATGCTAATTTAGGTTTGATCCACCATTATAACGAAACCGATACACAGCAGACCTATCTACAGCAGGCTCAAGCCTTCTATCGTATGGGGTGTGATGGCTTTAAAATGCTGGAGGGCAAACCCCAAAACAGAAAACAGCTTAACCGCCCCCTAGACGACACTTTATTTGATGGATTTTATGATTTCGCTGAGAAAAATGAATTGCCGATCGTTCTGCATTTTGGTGATCCGCGCGAATTTTGGGATGTTAACCGAATCCCCAAGTGGGCCTTAGACAGAGGTTGGCTCTACGACGAGACCTATGTTCCCTTTGAAGCTACGCAGAAGGAAGTGGAAGGAATTCTTAAAAAATTTCCAAAACTCAAGCTGATTCTGGCTCATTTTTTCTTTGTATCTGATGATATTGATTATGCCGAAAAATTTATGAGCCAATGGCCCAATGTATGTTTCGATCTCACGCCCGGCTCCGAAATGTACGATAATTTCAATCAAAATATAACGGAATGGAAAAAGTTTTTTACTAAACACTCGGATCGTATTCTTTACGGAACCGATATATATAACTGGCATCAGGAAAATCTTTCTATAGAAGAACGATACGCACATGCTGTGAATCTGGTTCGCTCTTTCCTGGAAAAAAAAGAAGCATTTTGGGATCATTGGCGTGGCAAACCAATGCAGCATCCCTTTGGCTTCAATGATAATGTACTGGAAAAGATCTACCGTCAAAACTTCCTTCGTGTCTTTGGAAAAACACCCAGAGAACTGGATCCGGAATTCATCGTACATCAGTGTCAACTCTTTTTATCTTCGTATTCCTTAACTGACTCCGAAACTAACCACATGAATCAAATCATCAACTGGTTTCAAATGAGTTGATCCATAAAAAAACCGGCTCACTTGTGCAGCATAATCAGTACTGCACGGGTGAGCCGGAACTTTTATTTTGTTTATCTGATTCCGTAGTTTTCAAGAATATAATCCATATCCTTATCGCCGCGGCCGGACAGGTTGATCAGCACAGAGCCCTTCTTCAGAGTCTTAGCAAGTTTAATACCGTAAGCCACAGCATGAGCACTCTCGATGGCAGGAATGATACCTTCCATTCTGGAAAGCTCGAAGAAGGCGTCGATGGTGTCATCATCATTGATCACATCATATTTAACACGACCCAGTTCATGCAAGAATGCATGCTCCGGACCGGAAGACGGATAGTCCAAACCACTGGCAACAGAGTATACCGGTGCAGGTTCTCCATTTTCGTCCTTCAGCATAATACTGTTGAAACCGTGCATAATACCTTCGGTACCATACTGCAAGCTGGCAGCATGATCGCCCAGTTTAGCACCGCGGCCCAAAGGCTCGATACCGTAAATATCTACCGGGTCATTCAAGAAACCGGCAAAGAAACCAGCTGCATTGGAACCGCCACCTACACAGGCAACAATGGCATCCGGCAGCTCACCGGTCATGTTTACAAACTGCTCACGGGCCTCGATACCCACTACGCTCTGGAAGTCACGTACCATCATCGGGAAGGGATGCGGTCCGATTACAGAGCCGATGCAGTAAATGCAGTCTTTATAGTCTTTGGTATAAGCAGCCAAAGCAGCATCAGCAGCCTCTTTCAAAGTAGCCAAGCCTTCGGTTACTTCAATTACATTCGCACCCAGGATCTTCATACGGGCCACGTTGGGTGCCTGCTTTTTAATATCCACCGAACCCATGTAAATATCGCACTCCATACCGAAGTATGCAGCGGCGGTCGCCATAGCAACACCATGCTGACCGGCACCGGTCTCGGCAATCACTTTTTTCTTACCCATGTACTTGGCCAGCAGCGCCTCACCCATGCAGTGATTCAGCTTATGGGCACCGGTATGATTCAAATCTTCACGCTTTACATACAGCTGCACATTACCATATTTATTGGACAAGCGCTCCAAATGGGAAATAGGAGTGGGACGACCCTGGAATTCTCTGCGAATCCGACGCAGCTCATCGATAAACTTTCTGGATTTACAAATGGTAAAGTATGATTCACTAATTTCAGCCATAGCCACTTTCAGTTCGTCGGAAATATATGCTCCGCCGTATTTTCCAAAGTAGCCATTCTCATCAGGATAGTTCTTAAAATAAGTGTCAAAATTGATTCCATTAAATAACATGATTGAATCCTCCGCTTTATGTAATTTGAAGGTTCAAGGTAACTATAAAAAAATCCTTGACAGAATCCTTCTTCTGTCAAGGACGAATCTTCATTCGCGGTGCCACCTTGATTCACAGCTTCGACGCCATGCACTTAGCAGGATACCTTCATATCCCCGGCAACTGACGTATGCCCCACGTTGCAGAATACTCTGTCCGCTTTCGCGCTCTGCGCGCCTCTGCTCGACATTTGACTGCACCCTCCGCGGTCCATTTGATGATCTGTATTTCATTCGGCTCTCAGCTGCCCGAACTCTCTGTGGAAGCATAATCACCTTTATCTCCGCTTCAACGGTTTGTCTTATTAAGTTGTTATTGTTATATCACTTTTCCCGAGGAATGTCAAACACATTTTGCAACTTTCATAATAAAACCTGCAAAATTCTTTACGTTCCTGTAACAAACATTGCATTCACTTTTTTCCTGTGATATACTGAAGAAGCTATACCTTATATCCAATCTATCGAATTGTGAGGTGAAATTATGGACGCAGAAAACACTGTAATCGTTACCCATCGTGACTATGCAACCGAAATCGCCGATATCATCCGCAGCAATTTAGCTCCCAAGCTGATTCGCGAAAAATTGCTGGACTATCACGAAAACGACATCGCTGCTGCCCTGGCTGAGCTCAAAAAAGAAGAACGCAGCAAACTATACACCATTATCAACAGCGATACCCTGGCCAGCGTGCTTGAATATGCCGATGACCTATATGAATATTTAGAGGAACTCAGCGTACGCAAACGAATCGATATTCTTTCCCGAATCGAGGTTGCCACTGCAGTTGAATATTTATCCGCTCTCGCGAAAAAAGAGCGAAACATCCTCATTGAACTCATGCCCGAGGATTCGAAGAAAGAAATATCTTTGCTTGCTTCCTTCGATGACGATGAAATTGGTAGTAAAATGACTACGAATTACATTGCCATTCCCGAAGGGTTAGGGGTAAGGCAGGCCATGCATGAACTTATCAATCAGGCTGCTGAAAATGATAATGTATCGACTCTATATGTCATCGATGAAGATGAAGCCTTAGTTGGTGCCATCGACTTAAAAGATTTGATCAGAGCTCGCGAGGGAAGTCCCCTCGAAGACATCATCATGACTTCCTATCCGTATGTGTATGCCACCGATCCAATCGATGAATGTATTGAACGCATCAAAGAATACGGCGAAGACTCGATTCCTGTTTTGGATTCTGAAAACAAGCTGAAGGGTGTCCTCACTGCGCAGGATCTGGCCCAATTGATCGAAGATGAGATCGGTGAAGACTACGCGATGTTGGCAGGTTTGACCTCTGAAGAAGACTTAAAAGAACCGGTATTCAAAAGTATTGGAAAACGTCTTCCCTGGCTGGTTGTTTTGTTCGCTTTAGGTCTGTTTGTATCCAGCGTTGTTGGACTGTTCGAGGAAGTTGTTTCCAACTTGACTTTGATCGTTTCTTTCCAGTCGTTGATCCTGGGCATGGCTGGTAACGTAGGTACCCAGTCACTGGCGGTTACCATCCGTATGCTGATGGATGAAAATCTAACCGGCAAACAAAAATTCCATTTGATTACGAAGGAAGCTCGTGTTGGTCTATGCAACGGTTTGATCCTTGGTGTGTTATCTTTCTTACTCATTGGGTCTTACCTATATTTGTTAAAGGGAGAAACCTTTACCATTGCCTTCTCTGTTGCTCTTTGTACCGGCATCGCTCTGTTAGTGGCAATGTTCCTCTCCAGCATTTTTGGCACTGCCGTTCCGATTCTCTTTAAAAGAATGAAGATCGACCCTGCTGTGGCTTCCGGTCCGTTTATTACTACCATCAATGACTTGGTGGCCGTTATCACCTACTACGGTCTGGCCTGGATCCTTCTCATCAACTTTCTTCAATTATAATTTTGATTTTCATGAGGCGAATCAACGGATATATTCCGATTTTCGCCTCATTTTTCATTTTTGATTCCTTGTTGCTTTTTATTGTAAACAGTGCTATACTTTAAATAATTTATTCTTAATATTTCCAAAGGAGAT
>JAZQWC010000041.1:0-1815 GCA_045632125.1 Bianqueaceae bacterium | reverse complement strand
GATCCCCGCAGACAAGCCCCAGCCTCAAAAGAAACCCAAAAGCAAGGATTACGAGCGATAACATCAAGAGCCGGAAAAACCGCAAAAAATCCGATGGGAGTGTTTCAAACGATGCCTATATCGTTTGGACACTTTCCATCGGAAAATCCACCCACTTTCCCGGCTCTTGAGCCGGGAAAAATTCCCCATTTTAGGAGGTATTTCATGAAAACAGGACTTACCAAAAAGCAAAAAGTCACTGAGGTATATTACAATGCTAAAGACCCCGCCGCAGAGATCTACACCCACGATACCAAGCTGAAAAAGCGGTTACTGGCCTATGCCGCTCAATTCCCGGAGCTGTGCCAGCAGACCGACGATGATGAGCAAGGCGGCCTCACCTTTGAAATTGAAAAGGGTCGCTTGAGTTTCCGGCTGACCGCGCCGTACAGCGCCGATCGCCGGAAAGCGGCCAGCGATTATGCCAAAGAAAATGGTATGAAGGGATCTGCAGAACAATGATACAATAGTAGCCTACAACACTAATTTTCACCTTTTTCAGAAAAACTCTTGTATTTTCAAAATGACAGGTATATAATGTTAATCGAAATAAATACAGGGGAGCTTGTGTTTGCAGGCTGAGAGGAAGTAACCGAACTTCGACCCTTTAACCTGATGCGGATAATGCCGCCGTAGGAAGTCATGACTCAAGGATTTTTTACAGGAGGCACACCGCAAGGGTTGCCTCCTGTTTTTATTTTACAATCGAATACACGGGGAGCTTGTATAACAGGCTGAGAGGAAGGTATGACCTTCGACCCATATACCTGATTTGGATAATGCCAACGTAGGGACTTTTGTGAGCGTGACGGGAAACTTCCAAATCGGAGGTTTCCCGTATTTTTCTTTTTGGAGGTGTAGTTATGGTAAAGGTGAATGGTGTGGAAATGGATATTGCAGGCAAGACAGTTGCAGAGTATCTGTCCACTACCAATTACGATCCTAAGCGGATCGCCGTAGAGCGTAATGGCGACATTGTTTTCAAGTCCCAGTACGATGCTACCGTTTTGGAAGATGGCGACAGCATAGAGGTCGTCAGTTTCGTGGGAGGTGGCTAATCTGATACCAACAAGAGAAGAATGGAATCGGGCGCTGATCGACCGGCATGGCAAAGATCTGCATGAAAAATTTGCGGCCGCAACCGTCGCCGTTTGCGGCCTCGGTGGATTGGGATCGAATATCGCCATTGCTTTGGCAAGAGCCGGTATTGGTAAGCTGCTTCTGATCGATTTTGACCGTGTGGATATTACCAACTTGCACCGTCAGCAATACAAGGCAAATCAGATCGGTCGCTATAAGACAGAAGCTCTTGCAGAGATTCTTTTAGAGATTGCACCCTATACGGAAATTAAAACTGTGACGGCAAAGATCACAGAGGAGAATTTCGCAGATCTTCTAAAAGATGCAGATGTTGTTTGCGAAGCATTCGACAATGCAGAGGCTAAGGCCATGCTTGTAAACGGTGTCTTGGAGCAGCTGCCCGATTGCTATTTGGTTGCAGCTTCCGGTATGGCCGGTATAGATACCCCAAACACCATCCGAACACGAAAAGTTATGAAACGATTTTACTTATGCGGCGATGAGACAAACGATGTGGCAGATACCATTGGCTTAGTAGCGCCTCGTGTTATGCTCTGCGCCGCACATCAGGCACACACCGTCCTGCGCATTCTCGCAGGCGAATATGAAGTATAAGAAAGAAGGATTTATTATGATTCACAACGATAAGCTCGTCATTGGCGGTCACGAATTTAATTCCCGTTTTATTCTGGGTTC
>JAZQWC010000040.1:0-8540 GCA_045632125.1 Bianqueaceae bacterium | reverse complement strand
GCTGGAACGTACCGTCGGGGCCCTCGTCCATAATACCGGGGAAATCACACCAGTCTTCAACCATCGGCTCGACCCATGTGGTATCAATTTCCTTGCCGCCGGAAGTGCAGATCTGCGCGCCGAAGAAAGAGGCAAACATATCCGGCGAAAAACTCAGCGGAAAGAAGGGAATGCTCTCTCCCAGAAAGGCCGTACGGGCCACCGACTTTTCTTCAAAGCAGCGCAGTACAGCTTCAAAGTCCGCTTCGGTACGGGCCTTATACTGCTCCTCATACATGCGGCCTACATTGTTACTTCCTTCTGCATTTTTTTTGGGCGCCCGAATGCAGACTAACGGGCGGTCTAGCACATCGCCGGCCCAAAAGGCATCAAATCGTTTGATGGTTTCGTCCAAATCCGGTTTATATTTTAATACCATAGTATACCTCCGGTTGGTGGATCGTTTCTTTTATTTTCAGGGTTTCCAATAACGGTCGATCAAATTGCGGGTGATCTCCATAGCCTTGACAGCCTTCATTTTATCCGCACCTAGAGTATAGATATCACGCATGGAAATTTCAAGTTTACAGCCCTGAGCTGCTAAAATGGTTCGCTTAATATGCTCGGCAAAGGCCTCTTCATCCAGCTGATCGCCCACGCCGATAAACGTGGCAGCGGGTTTTCTGTGGAAAATGATACGGCTGCCCCGCAGACGCTCTCCCATAAATTCTTCATTACACCAAGGAGAAATTGATAATTTGCGCAGTCCCTCGGAAAGTCGGTTCAAACTGCTGTCCCAAAGACGATCCACAGGTTCACAGCAACCATAGGTATACAAACCAAATTTCGCAGCGATCCGAATATAGCTATCTAGGAAAAACTCATTAAACATAGCCGGCGAAATCGATACCGTTTCCTGCGAATTCAAATGGCCCCACAGCTGTTTCAATTTGGGCGTGTTTCCTTCAAATTGGTCGCGACCGGGCAGGTCCTTGGTAAAACCAAAGGTTCCCATCTTTACCAAAACATTGTCATTGTTCGCGGTTAACAGATTGCCGGCTTCCAAAAAGTCATAAAAATGATCATATTCCTCTTCGATTTTTTGTACCAGCAAATGTAGTTCATCCGGACAATCATAGAAGGCATACATCATTTCTTCCATACCCATTAGATCCACAATATGTTTAGTCAAATAACAGGAAACCGGCATGCACTGAAAACGAATTGGAAGAACATCTCCAAAGGCCTCTTCCGCCAAAGTACGTTCTTCTTCGAATAAGGCTCGGTCAAAATCATACACTGACGGACCCAGATCATGCACCTGAGTTTCCAAATCGGTGATTGGATGATCAATGGCAAAACCTACGGTTCGTTGGTTCTGATCTTTGGCTCTGTGTTCCACCAGTTCTAAGCCAAAGATGCGCATATTGATCGTCGGGATCCAAGCATAAAAGTCCGGCACCACACGATCATCCTGCGTAAACAAATAACCATAAACCGTGCTCAGCAGTTTATGCTCAATCACTCTGGCTGCCTTTCCTTCACATTGTAGGGGCGGCAAAATATCCGATGCAAAGGTACGGTTTTCAATCGTAACCATAGGACGATCGCTCTTTAAATCATTATGTAAAATCCAATCTGCCGTTCTCTCCTGCATTCCGGGCAAATGCGCCAGTTCCGCCTGATATAAGGCCAGTTCTCTCAAATACTGCCGATCATTTTGATATATCGGATATCGTATGGCATCCATCCACCAAGTCCTCCTATCAGCCAAATTTCTTTATCGTTAATCTTATCATGAGTACATCGATTTTTCAACCTTCGAACCACGTGTAAACCTCAAAAAGCATCTGAACTCAATCAGATGCTTTTGATTTTCCTAACACTATGATCCATTGTTCGCTACGTTTCTTAATTGGTCGCGATCAGCGCGCGCAAATAGCCGGCGCCGTAAGCAATATCATCCGCCGGTGCATCGGAAATTTCACGTTCGATGGTCAAGAACCCCTTGTATCCGATGTCATTCAGCGCTGCCAGATAAGCAGGATAATTTACTTTACCTTCACCTAAACGAAGCTCTTCCAAAAATACGCCATGATACTGCTCTGCAGCAGCCGTCGCATACAGATGCTCCAGATCCTCTTCTTTCAGCTGACGACCATCTTTAGCATGGGTATGCACGATGTAATCTTTCAAATTATATACCGCTTCCACCGCATTGTCACCGGCACACATTACCAGATTACCGGGATCCAGATTAACAGCAACACCCTTTGAACCCAAAGAATCCAAGAAGGTTTTCAAAATCGGAGATTTTTCAGGACCGGTTTCGATCGCAAAATGGGAACCCATGGAATCCGCATAGGTAGCCAGCTCATAACAAGCTTCCTGCATGATCTTAAAGCGTTCGGTGGTGGTATCCTCGGGAATTACACCGATATGTGTGGTTACAATATTGCAGTCCAGTTCTTTCGCCATATCCAAAATACGTTTGGAATTTTCGATGAGCTGAGGATTGGTCTCACGATTAAAGAAACCCAGCATCTGCTCGCCGCATACCGCACTCAAGATCAAATTTTTCTCTTTTAAATAATTCTTCAATTCGGCAATTTTATCCGGAGTCATCACACCCGGATAAAATTCATGACCTTCACGGGTTCCGGCTAACTGAATTCCATCTAATTTCAATCTGGATGCTTTTTCAACCGCCTCTTTAAAAGGAAGTCGATAATTACTGATCATAACACCAACAGAAAAAGGATACATAGAGCACCTCCGAGAATATGTTTAATTTTTCCCATTATAACAAAGGTACAGCGATTCTTCAAGCCGCTTCCTGGTTTTTCCTGCTTTTCCTTGACAGGAAAAAAGGAGCATGCTATAAAGATTATACAATTCTATGCTTTTCACACCTACGGAGGAACTGCCATGAACTATTCTGCAAAACTTGTATTTTCTTTTGATGTTGATCCTTCACTGCTTACCGGTATTCAGCGTCTAACCTCGATCCTGCCCTTCACCATCGGCAGCGATGGAATTTCCGTTTCCGCCGTTCTCGGCGATCAAAATTCAGTTTCTCTCCAAAATGGTGTTGCCACGATCTGCTACACCCGAAAGAATCTTTTCTTCCGTGAACTGGCACTTCTGGTAGAACATGCCTTCCATGAATCGGAATTTTCGATTCTCGAAGATACTTATTTCACCGGTCTTTCCACCATGGTAGATACCTCCCGCAATGCGGTTCCCACCCTTTCTGCTCTCTATCGACTGTTGGATCATCTAGCCATTATGGGCTATGATTCCTTGCTGATGTACATGGAAGATACCCTCAAACTGGAAAATTACCAATACTTTGGTTATATGCGCGGACGCTACACACCGGCCGATCTGCGGGCCTTGGATGATTATGCCTTTGTCTATGGCATTGAGATCCTGCCCTGTATCCAGTGTTACGGCCATATGGAAAAGTATCTCATCTGGCCGGAAGCTGCCCCTATGAAGGATACCGACAGTGTTATGATGGCCCGCGAAGAAAAAACCTTTTCCCTAGTGGAAGAAATCATCCGCATTTCCTCTCAGTGTCTGCGCACCAAACGGATTCATATCGGTATGGATGAAGCCTGGAACATGGGCCGCGGCGCATTTTTAACCAAGCATGGTTATGTGGAACCCTTTGACATCTTCAATGAATACATGGCCCGTTTAATGCCCATTGTACATAAATACGATTTGACAGCCATGATGTGGGCCGATATGTACTTCCGCAACAAGAGTGCCAGCGGTGGTTACTACGACACCACCATCGAATTTACCGAAGAAGATATCGAAAAGATCCCCGAGGATATTGAACTGGTATTCTGGCACTATGGTGAGGCCCCCGGCACCGATTCGATCCTGCTTGAAAAATGCAATCGTCTTGGCCGAAAGATCATTTTCGGTGGCGGCTTATGGAGCTGGGCCGGGCATTTTCCGGAGCATAATTATACGATGGAAGCCACCCGCTTTTCTCTGGATGCCTGTCGCAAGAATAACGTACGTGAAGCCATGGCAACCATTTGGTTTAATGATAATGCGGAATGTCCTCTTTTTGCCAACTTGTTTGGTCTTTCCTTCTTTGCCGAGAACTGTTTCGATCCTTCTCCTTCCAACGAAAAACTTCGTTCTCGTTTTGCCATTACCACCGGCGGTGATTACGATGCCTTCTATACGATGAGTTTATATCACAACTCCTTTGCTCCGGAGGATACCTATCCGAACTTCAATGACCGCTTCTATGGCAAAGCACTGTTCTGGCAGGATATTCTGGAAGGTTTGTATGACAGCAAACTCTTCGAAAAACCCATGAGTGTTCATTATGCAGCCTGTGAACAGAAGATGCACATCGATGTGGAGGACGACTGGACGGATCTGTATCGTTTTGCAGAATCCATTTTCTCCTATCTGGCTCTCAAAACAAAAATCGCCGAACAGCTGATACCGGCTTATCGAAACAAGGATTCGAAGATCCTCGCTCACATTGCCAATGACCTGCTGCCGGCCCTGAAAGAAAAGACCACAGACCTTGCCCAACTGCACCGCTCACTATGGATGTTGGAACGTACCATGATCGGTTGGTGCCATCTGGATTACCGCTACGCCGGAGTGGTTGCTCGCTGCGACACTGCGATCCTTCTTTTAAATCGTTATTTAAAGGGCGAAGATGCGCAGATCGATTCTTTGGAAGAGGTTCGTCTCAACAAAGACCTGAGCGGCTTCCCTGCTTTTTCCCGCATCGCCACTCCCAACATCAGCATCTAAATTTTACAACCACGAAACATACAAAGGCCGAAGCTTTCCAAAGCTCCGGCCTTTATGAATTGACTTTTATTCATTTGAAACTTCTTGTTTTCCGCGTACCGCCAAGGTGAAACAGATCGCGCCCAGCACCGAAACACCAATGATGCAGCCGATCGTTGCAGTCACACCCAATACATCCAGTAAGATGCCACCCAAAAATGTTGCAAATACGCTGCCCACCGAACAAATACTTCCCAGAAGAGCCTGTCCTTTTAAGAAATCCTTCGCCGGAAGCACATCCGACATAAAGTCCAAACTGGCGGGCGTATAAAATGCAAAGGTGCAAAAATGCATGAGCTGCGAAGCAAAGATCATCATAGGTGAAGCCGCCATCATGACGATTCCATAACGAAGCACCCAGGCCCAACCGGCAAACAACAGCATCTTTCTATATCCAAACCATTTACGAAGATGCAGATAGAAAAACAACGCCAGCAACTCAGCAATGGAACCAATAGATAAAGCCAAGCTCATATCGGCGCTGGTACCCTGTACATTCTGCATGATCTGCAGCATGAAGCCTTCCAGCAAGACCAGACCCAAATAAAAACAACCGGCTCCCACAAGGAATTGCACAAACTTACTGTTTTTCAGCAGCCTAGCTCCCTTTTCTTTCTTCTTTTCCGTCGTCTCCTCAAATCGAACATGGGGCACCTGACATACACTCATCAAAATTACCATACCCAAGGCCGAACCAGTGTAAAAAGCCGGGATCCACTTTGGCAAAATTACCAACGTGATCTGTCCCATGATCACCGTTGCAATGGCATAGGTAATACAGGAAATACCGCGGGCTCGTCCGAAATTGACCGGTACCCCTCCCTGTTCCAAGGTTTTCACCAGCGTATTCACACAGGGAATCGCCGCCGACTGCGTGGAAAAGATCAGCACCAACAATACCGCTTTTACAAGCTGAGGCATGGGGACGACCAAAACAATGCCGGCTACTACTAAAATCCACGCATACATGGCACGCATACTGGTACGGATCTGCAATCCTTTTGAAGTAATAAAAGACGCCAACGTCGGCTGCATCAGCGCCGCACCGCCATAGGCGCAGCCCAAAAAGATTCCGATCTTACTGTTACTAAATCCAAGATCCTGCAAATAAAGCGTTGCAAAACTATACATAAAACCATTGGTCAACCAATAAAAACACTGCACCAAGGTGTAAAAGATCTGTGCTTTTTTCTTTGTTAACTGAATCAAATTATGTACCACCTTTGTCTTTTATACCAATGCTAGTAAGGCCCAATACAGAACCGGGATCGTAACCACCGACAGGATCGTGGTTCCCAGCGTATAAATCACCGCATTTTCTGTATCGCCCTCATACTTTTCACTCAAAGCCGTTGCCATCGCCGCCGTCGGACAGGCGAAACCGATCCACATACCCAGCAGCATGTCGGTATCCACCGGGATCACACAGCCGATCAGCCACAAAAGCGCCACCGCCAAGGCGGGAAACACCACCAAGCGAATGAAGGAGGTGTAATACATGCAAGCCCGAGTAAATAAAGACGCCAGCTTTACGGTTCCCAATTTGACGCCCAGCACCGTCATAGCGATGGGGGTAACAATGGGTTTAAAATAATCGGAGAAGGTCAGAATTTCCGGCACACTTTCCACTGCGCCGCTCAAATTCAGAACAATACCCAGTACAAAAGCGATCAGTACCGGATTCAGCACCGCCTTCTTAATTTGAATGTGACTCTTATCACCGGATATCAAATAGACACCCACCGTAAACAAAAACAGGTTTGAAATGATATTCAGTACAATTATGTAGATCACGATTCGCGACTGGCTGCCAAATACCGCCGTAGCCAACGGAATTCCTAGGAATCCACTGTTGGTATAGGCCATGGCAAACCGCATCATGCCACGCTTTTTCCGATCCGCTGTTTTAGTTAGCCAGGCAGAAAGAACGATCATCAATCCATTAAATCCAACGCCCATCGCCCCAATGATCAGCAACGACCGAATAAAATCTCCATTAAAATCGATCGTAAGTGTTCCGGATAAGATCAAAAAGGGCATACCCAGCCAAGTTAACACCGTGGACAATACCCCGGAATCACCGGCCTTTATGGTTTTCGTCTTTACCAGCAAATATCCCGGAATCGCAAGCAGTACAAAAATTGCAACATTTTTGAGCATAATCAGAAATGCATCCATATTTTTCAATTCCTCTTTCATTTATCAACAAAAAAGTTCGCCTTTGGCGAACTTCCTTAAGCAGGATACGGGAGTCGAACCCGCCTATTCAGCTTGGGAAGCTGACGTAATACCGATATACCAATCCTGCGTACACTCTTATTGTTTTCTGAGTGAAGTTATTATACCCTGAATCCTATGGAATTGCAAGCACGACTTTCCGACAGTTTTCACGCTCCATATTGAAGTACAAACTCTGTCATCGCCGGATTACAGGCTTTATCAAAGGCATGCCAAGCCACGACCCGTCTGCTTTCCGGAAGGATCAACAGGTTCTGTCCGCACATACCGCCCTTACCATAGGCTGTGCTTTCTTTTCGAATCGGCTTCAATTCATAGCCGCTCTCCCGTACCCGATCACACCAAGCCTTCGAAAGAATTCTCTCGCCTTCCCACAGGCCGTCCTGCAGATATAGCTGACCCAATTTGGCCATGTCTTCCGCACGAATATACAAGCCGGTTGCCCCCAGTACATATCCCATCGGACAGCGGCTCCAGGCCGCTTCCCGTACTGAAAGCTTCGCCAAAAGTTCTCGCCACAAAAAAGTATCCAGCGCTTCCCCACTCTTTTGTTCCACGACCCGGGCCAACAGATAAAAGGCCGCATCGGTATAACAAAACTCCGTTCCGGGCTCCACTTTTAGAGGCTCCTTAAGCGTCGCCTGCAGCAGATCCAGACCATAGTCATACACATTATACACATCGATATCCAAGAAACCGCCCGGGAGCCCCAATTGATGGGTCAAGGCATGATGCAGCGTCGTTTTTCCCCAACGGGGATCCATATTTTTAGGCAGCTGATCCGCAAAGATATCCACAAAACGCTCCGACAAATCCACCAGACCGCGGTCATGGAGGAAGCCCACCGCCGTTACCACAAAGGCCTTGGCCACGGAATAGGAATCCTGGCAGGGGTTGGCCGCCCGAATGGACACCGACTCACTCTTACCGTCGCAAATTTCGGTCACCCGAAACACATTCAAATTGCGTTCACGAATGAACGACTCAAAATCCTGAAGAAACCGACTCATATTAAAACTCCAACTTCATTTGATACCACAGAGCGCCGCCGTGTTCCGACACGGATACGCCCTGGTTGACAAAACCAAACTTTGCATAATAATGCAGCTTTTGTTCTTTACAGGTCAAGATCAGGCCCTTGCGGCCCTCGGCTTTGCAGTCGTCGATCGCCCGCTGCAGCACCTGCGCTGCCAGGCCTCGGCGCTGGTAGTCCGGATGGGTGGCCACACCAAAGATCATCTGCCACGGGCCATTCTCCTGATGCATCGATGCATTCGCAAACATCTCGTCCACCAGTTCTTCCTGCTCCGTGACCATTCCGTTGACCATGCTCACCAACCGGTCACCATCCCACAGGAGCCAGAACCGATCGGCAAAAACTTCCAATCTTTTTTGAAAGGACGCACGGGGCGCTGCCTCTGCCGCCGGAAAACAAGCTGCCTCCAAGGCGGTGATCGCCTCCACATCCGCTAGTGTCGCTTTTCGAA
>JAZQWC010000039.1:0-49155 GCA_045632125.1 Bianqueaceae bacterium | reverse complement strand
CAAAGCCGGAATCTGTTCCGGGCAGCCCCATTGACTGCAGACTGCCGCTGCCGACATCCGTTCCATCTCAAAGGACGGAAACCCCTGCGGCATAGCCGATCCATGTTCCTGCAAAAGCTGTTTCATATCGCTTTCAAGACCACTTCTACGAATTACCAGTATATCATAGCTCTTTTGCACAGTCAAGCCCTTTGGAAGCGATATCCTGCGCCCTGTAGCGCCCTGAGCCAGCTCCATCAACTGCTGCAGATGAACCTGCTGTACATCTGTTTTCAAGCCGTTTTGCTTCAGCCACTTTCGCAAGATCCTTCTTTGCAAGTTGACCGGATACTGCAGCATCCAACTTACCGAAAGCGGCCCCTCCTCAGGCACCTGCGGCACCTGCTCCTCCAAAAAGGCCTCCTCTTCCTGCAGCAGTTCTGCCATTCGGCTCAAGGCCGTCACAATCTCCGGATTGTACTCTTGCTCCAAAAGGGGTAAAAGCCGATGCCGAATATGGTTGCGCCGATAGGCGGTATCCTGATTGCTAGCATCTTCCACAAAGGGCAGGTGGTATTCTTGAATATAAACATCGATCTTGGCCTTCGACACCTCTAACATGGGACGTACATATGGCAGGCGCTGCGCTTTCATGCCGCACAGTCCTGTTAAACCGCTGCCGCGAAGCAAATGAAGCAGCACTGTTTCCGCCTGGTCCTGTTGATGGTGAGCCAACAGGATTCTATCAGTTTGGCCGCTTTTCACAAGCTCTTCAAACACCTGATAGCGCAGCATCCGTGCCGCTTCCTCCACCGTTTCTCCGGTTTCCTGCACCCTCTGCGGCACATTCACCCGCTCCACGACCAGTTCGATTCCCCATTTTTGGCATAGTCGGCGGCAAAAGGCCTCATCCTCATCCGCCTCCGCCCGCAGCCCATGATGAACATGAACCGCCATCAGCTCAATCGAAAGTTGATGGGCGAGCCCACGAACCATATGCAGCAAGCACACCGAATCACGGCCGCCCGACAAGGCCACCGCTGCCCGCTGCCCCGGCAGAAGCATCTGCTGCAGCTGTTTTTCCACCATTTTTACCGGCATACACCCACCTCCTTTAATATCTGGCATTTTAACACAATTTTTCCTTTTTTTCAATTCGCAAGACCAAAATCGTCTGATCATCTTCCACCTGCGGTAAATGAGGCATCAGCAGATTTCGAATTTCCTCCGCCATTCGCTGCGGCTCTTCCTCACGGCTTTGTAAAAGATACCGCCGAATCCACCTTTCCCCCTGTTTAGGTTCCGGCAATTGATCCAGCACACCATCGGAAATCATCAGCAGCACGTCCCCCTCCTGCATCGGATGGCAATAGGTTTCCGGCTCCGGCTCATTCAAGATGCCCACCGGCAGCGACTGGCTTCTATACACATATACCGCTGAGCGACTGCGCAAAAACGTGGTGCAGCTCCCCGCTTTCACCAATTTCACTTCGCCGGTGTGCAGATTCAACAAGGCCAGATCGATCGTTGTAAACACTTCACCCTGCTCCGTCAACACCAGCGCCGTATTCAGCATATGCACCGCCTGTTCTTCTTCCATTCCGCTGAGCAGCAATTGTTCCAGCAAAGCCAGCGCCCGTTCACTGGCTTCATGCGCCTGAGCGCCGCTACCCATGCCATCGCCCAGGGCCACCACATACCGTCCAGCATCTAACCGCCGCGCCGTATAGCTATCACCACTGACCTCTTCGCGCTGACCACACACGCAGCCCAGCTGCAGTTCAAAGCGATTGGGATCACTCAGCCGATACCGTATTCTTTCCTCGCCTATCCGCTGACTTTCCAACAGTACCATCGGCCGCCCGGCTAATTCCGACACCACATGCAAACAGCTTCTTAACTGCTTGTCCGAATAGGGTTTTAATACATCCAAATGGATCCAGATCCGATCCTCCCTTTCATTTGCCATCACAGCGACCCGATCTGCCCGCAATCCCTGCCGTTTCAACTGTCCTTCAATACTCCGCCTCAGTTTCTCCTCGCTTTCCAGCTGCATCCCCATGTGATTCTTCATTTGTTCCAAATATAGCGCCATCGACTCGTACTGACCCTGCACCAGGTACGCACTCTGCGCCATTCGATTTTCCCAGCTTTGATTCAACCTATATAATTCATAATACCGGTTGACCGCTTTAACAAAATCCGTCGGTCGTTTACATATATCCAAAAAGGCCGCCGGCAAGTCATTTCGCTGCACGCGCCCTTTCTGCCTGGTCGCCTCCATCACTCGTACCACGGTCTCATGAGTCCTCGCATACTGCTTGCCCCAGCAAATTCTTTGATTCTCACACTCCTGACATAACCTTCCGGCAATATCTTCTTTCAAATATACCAAATCCTGCCCGCTGATTCGCCGCTTTCGATCCGGCACGGTAATCAGCTGGGCCACCTGCCTCAGCGCCTCCGCACTCTGTCCGATCTGATATTCCATATACCGTTTGCGTGCATCGGTGCTGCCTAGCTTCTTTTCCTCTTCCCGCTTTACTTGTCCCACCAGTCGAAGCAGCAGCCGCCTCTGCCACAAACCAAAAACTAGGCAAGCCATTCCTAAAGTCAAAATTCCAGGCGCCACATTTTCGCCGCCCATAAATAAAATGATCCACAGGCTGCCGCCTGAAAATACCGACGCCACAGCTGCCTTGCGCCCTAATTCCCGAAACCCACCGGCCAGCAAGATTGCAATGGTACACAAGATGACCAAGCCTTCCCCTGCTGTCATGCTCAATCGCATAAAAAAAGCAGCCGGCAAGGCCAGCGACATTCCTTTTCCGATTCCCAGCTCATATCCTCCGACCATAGCTATACTCAGCAGCAGAATCTCTGCCGGAATCACCTGTCCCAGCTGTACCCAATGAAACGCCGCTAACATAGTCCCCACCGTCAATGAAATCCCAGTTAAGGTCAGCTCGTCCATCGCCCTTTTTCCGCACAATACCCACTGATACAAGCAGGCTGCTCCCATTAAAAAGACCGATTCTAAAAAAACATAAATCAGTTGGTATTCTCCCAGCACTCCGGTCAAGGTAAGGCCAAGCACCACCATAAGCAAGCCGGTCACATAAAATACGCAGCGTTTTCCAAAGGGATATAACGGATGTCTATGTTCCAAATATCGTTCTTCCAGCCAAAACAACAAAATCAGGATTCCATATTTCCACCGAAGTGCTTTAAGTCCTAACATCATAACACCGGCTGCAGCCATTAAAAGAGCCGCCGGCTGCCACCTTTTCCGGCGAATCAACGCAAGAAAATAGGCGGGTCCTAAAATATACAGATCCACTCCTAGTTTCAAGCTCATTAAAAACGGGATCGGTATGCAAAAGCAAATCCCTTGTATGATTTCTTCTATATCCGCTCTTTTTTGACGATTCAATTCCCATCCGTTCATTTTTCTTCTCCCGCAACATTCTTCCAATATATGGTAAAACCAATTATAAATGGTTTTCTCTGCCAATCTTGTAGAATTTTGCGGTCAACCACATAAAATTTTCCGTCAAAAAAAGTCAAACCCCCGGGCGTTGCCCGAGGGTTTTATTGTAATCGAAATCATTTCTTATTTTGAATACTGATCAATATCTCATTGGGATAGATCAGTTTACAGCGATCCCGCGCCATTTGCTCACGATATGCAATGGACTGGTAGAATTCCTTTTCAACTTTGATCTCCAGTTCCTTTGCCTTTTCATCTTCGATCTGTTTTTCCAGCTGCGCCATGGTCTTATCCAGTTCGGCACTCTCTTTTTTCAAAGAGTTCACCTGCCACACACAAACGCCCAAAAAGATCATAATGAAGATCACCATCAAGATTTTCTTCAGCCACTGAAAGAAAGGTCTGTCGGCAGCAGTCATTTCAGAATACACAACTGTTTTCGTTTCTTCCTGCTCGTCTTCTGCTTGCATATCTTGTTTTTCTTTTTCTTTTCGTTTTTTGAACTCTTCCCAATCCAGTTCAAAATCCGTTTCTGCACGTTCTGCCATCAGTCAGCCTCCTTCCTTACATGCTTTTCTATTGTCATCTTACCCTATCCCTCTTGTTTCGTCAACGATTTTCTATGGGATTTCCATATTTTACACTTTTTCCTTATCCACCGCAGCGGAAACAGTATGACTCGAAAAAACCTTCGAAAACAAAGCAGCATCATGTTACTCAGCGTCAAATGATAGAGCAGGGCTCCTATCACCATACCAAGAAAGCCATAGGCCCGCAGCGCTCCCCGGTTCTTATAAAAAAAGAGTCCATAACAACCACTGCAAACCACTGCACTAAACACTGTATCTTCTGCTATCAGCCAGGGGGTTCCATGATGAATCTCCTGCCGCAGCGCCCTTAATAAATCATATATCAGCGCACATACTGCTCCAAAAACAACAAAATATAAAAACAATTCGGCCTGCTGTTCTATCATACTTGCTCGAACCTAATCCCGTTCTGCATCTACGGATCAGCTGTGAAACAGCCGCCCCATCAGCCCCGGTCTGTTTTTCCCGGCTGTGCCGATCTCATCGTATATGAGTTCGGCAATTTGGCCGGAGACCCCAATGAGTCCCTGTTCCAAACTCAGATTACTCATATGCAGATCGCCGCCTCGCAGGCTCAGCATGCCTTCTGTTGTTTCCACGATTACTTCAGTTTCATCAAACACCAGCAGATCAGTAACTCCTGTTACCTCTGCCCTTTGCCGCCCCTCCATGATCACACGATGATTGCTTTTCGCTGTATCCATGATCTCCTCCTCGATATTTTCGTTTAGGACATCTTATGAATCAGCTTTTCGTTATATTACAACGGGATATACATGTCGCCGGCGTCTTCTTTTTTCGCATGTTCTGCCAGCGTCGTTACTTTGACCCGCACGGTATTGCTTCCAAACCGAATTTCGATCACATCGCCCACCTTTACATCTGTACCGGCTTTGGCGATCTTATCGTTGATCGATACTCTACCCGCATCGCAGGCTTCATTCGCCACAGTTCTTCTCTTAATCAAACGAGATACTTTTAAATATTTATCCAGTCGCATATACGTCCTCACATTTCCCTTAATAGGTGAAAAAATCCCGGCCATATTTCAGACCGGGTGCTTTTTTCCATATTGAAAACTGCATCAAGTGCAATTTTTCAAGATTGGCTCTGCCAATCTTTTTCATAATTAAACTTAAGCGTTTACAGCGTCCTTCAGAGCCTTGCCGGGTTTGAACTTAGGAGTGTTGGAAGCCTCGATGGTGATGCTTTCCTTGGTCTGAGGATTGATACCGGTTCTAGCGGGTCTGTTAACAACTTCGAAGGTACCGAAGCCAACCAGCTGAATCTTTTCACCCTTCTGCAGAGAAGTGGTTACAACTTCTTCGAAAGCGGCCAGAGCCTTTTCTGCGTCTTTTTTGGTCATACCGGCATTTTCTGCCATAGCAGCTACTAACTGAGCTTTGTTCATTATGAATTTCCTCCCTATGGAATAAAATAATTGAACCGAAACGAGATCCGGTCATTCTTTATGTTTCGTCGATTTTCGCAAATACAAACCTATCGAAATTTCCTCTGCCTTTGGGGACACATCTCTGTCCCGAAAATCGCGCACCTATATATATATAAACGTGTTGCGCCGATTTGTCAAGCAAAATTATTGAACAAGCTGTAAATTTTATCCTCAATCTGCAAAATTTGCTCTAAAATCTCGCTAAAACGCGGGTGCGTACCGTATCTTCTCCGCTCCCTGCGATACAAAACAAAGGTACTCAGCCGGTTCCAGGCTTGAGCCGATTCGTGCCATAATTCGCTCATTTCCGCATCCTGCTCTTCCAGCCACCACGCCATCATTGTGCGCCGAGTCGCCAGATCCGACAACTTCCAGTTGAGCAAATCGCCCTGATCGATAAAATCAAACTCCCAACTAGGCAGCGAAAGATCCAGCTTCTGCGCGTTTAAATGACGCTGCAGTCCCTCGATCGCCCTGCGTCCCCAATACCAGGTACCTTCAATGCCTGCGTCGCTTTTCAGGCTATTTTGAGCTGCTATATCGCCCCCACTTCGCCACGGCCTTCCTTCTTTATCATCATATAATCTGCCGTATTCCTGCAGGATCTTCCATCCATAATCCGCCAGCTCCAACCGCTTTTCTGTATGCCATTCCACATACGCCAATTGAAAGAGCTGCGCCAGCACCTCATCCACTACCTCTTTTTCGATCCATCCAAGTTCTGAGTTGTTCGGATAGGGCACAAATGCGTCACTTTTGATCGAGGATGTATCAAAATATACATACCGTCCCGCTTCCTCCCCCAAAATCACAAAAATATGATTTGGCTGTGTATAGCTCTCCCGATCAATGTTGGGGTCAAACCGCACCGAAAACGGCAGCAGCGGATGCACCGTGCCCACAAACACCGGCTCTCCCTTTTCCAACAGCTGTGCCATGAACGTCATCTTTTCTTCGAAGCTGCCCTCAAAAAAACGATACTCATACAAACCATGGTCTGCCCAGTCGCTCAGTTCCATTGAAAGATACCGCCCCTGCGGATCCTCCACCAATCCCGGCAGCAAATCGTGAAGGCAGGCACACAGCAGTTCCTTCCGGCTCAGCCGACCCTTTGAAACAGCCATCCAGGACTTATCGCGGCACATCATCATATTTTGATACAAAGGATCGGGCCGCCCGCCAAACAAGCGAAATTCATGATCCCAAATTTCACGCTTCAATCTGCCACCGCCCCTCATTTTCCATCTGTTCTTTTAAATTTGCATTTTTTCCGGTGTCTTGCCAGCGAAACTTTGTAACTTCCTGCGGCACGGCCGCAAACAACTGTTGCTCCACCCTTCGCCCCAGCGCTCGGCAAGAGAGACAAAACAGGTCCAGTACGTTTTTTTGCGCATTCCAGGCGATACAGCCCACTAAGCCCAGATTTCGATAGATATCGGAGACAAATACCGCCTGCATCTTTCCGCCCCGTTCCTGCAGCCTTTTAAGCTCGTCTACAGTATATCGAATGCCGTTGGTGCACTGATTCGCTCTTCGACTTAAATCGCTGATTCTGGGCAGATCGGCCTCTGCAGCTTCTTGTATGATCACCTTTGTTTGCAGCTTTTCCAAAAAGGCTTCGTAACTGCTAGTTTCTCTGCGCAGCACCTGACGTTTGACATTGTCAGCGTAGGTTTGTACCCGCAACCGATTTTGCTGATTTTGATCTTCCGGCTGCAGTAAAAAGAACGCAGCCAGTTCCTTGCAAATATCATATAGTCCCTTTGACGGATCAAATAGCACGCCTGCCACTTGCGGATAGCTGGCACGCACTTCTTCGATTTCCCACCGGGAGTCATCCACCAGCACCATATCTTGCAGGTCGATCTGCAGCATTTCCGCCAAATTTATCATCTGTTTCGATTTAGGCTGCCAATTCACTGACCAGGCCGCTATATCCTCTTTTTGAAGTTTCATAGCCGTATGATCGTCAAACACAGCCTTTACATCGATTTCATCATTTTTACTGCATATCGCCAGAATAATGCCATGATCTTTGAGTTTTCCGGCCATGGTCTGAAATTCCTGATACAACCTGCCTTTTCCGGTTTCCCCCAGGGAGATCCCGTCCATTCCATCTTCGCTAATGATACCGCCCCAAAGTACACCATCGCAGTCTAATACCAAGCATTTTTTCCGTCTGCCATATTTGGTTTCGTACACCCGAACGATTTCCCGGGCCGCTTCCTGCTGCAGCAACTGACTGTATTGGTCGCCCCACCGACCTTCCTTATGGGCCAAGCTTTCCGCAAGTCCCAAACGCAGCATCAGCTTTTCCAAATCGATGATCATGCTTCCTGCCGGATACTGTGCACTTACCTGCTGCGTTTTCATCTGACAGTAAAACAATGTGAGCGGATCTGACCCATTTTCGTTGCTGATCCAAATGCCGGCTTTATCTGTTTCCGGATCAATTTCTTTAGCGACTGCTGTACTGGGCCAGTATACCAACTGCTCATTTTCCTGCAGTAGGACTTCGTGGCGCTGCTGCCAGAGCACCCGACGCAGCCTTATAATACGTCCTTGTTTTGCCCAGAACTTTTGTAAATACAGTTCAAACCAAGGTTGCAAGGGCATATCGGAGATCACGGTCACCCTAAGCTCTGCTGCCCTCGGTCCACTTTCCACACACTCCCCTTGAGTAGGCTGCTCATTTCTCAACTGTTCCTGCAGCCTTTTCACCTCTTGTTTCAGTTCCAAATATTTCATGATCCACCAAAAATCTTATGATTTTGCTTTGCTTTTTCCAATTCTTGTTCCGTCAGCAGCGAACATACCAATTCAGGTAGCTGCTCGTTTTCTAAGCGCTCTTCAAAGGGAAGCGGCCATGTTTTTCGTTCACTTTCTGCCAAACCAAAGGTATCCAATAAGGCTACCCCCTCCGGAGTTTCCAGTTCCTTTGCCCATTCAGCCAAGCCGGAGGCATCACATATCTGAGCTGTGTAATATGCCATATAATAAAAGAAGGGTGTCAGGTTATACTCTTCCATCCATTTATGTAGCTTAGGCAGATCCATTTTATCGCTTTGCAGCGTCCAAAATCCGGCCATATCTTGAAAGAGGCGTCGATTGATCGGGTTATGCAACGTCAAGTGAAACAACACATTCATGTCTTTATAATGATGCAGACACATTTGAATAAAGGCATCCTCCACCGTAAGACAGGGTACCTGCACGCCAAATACATCCGTCACTTCCCGTCTGGCCAGCATCTCACTTACACTGGGTCTGCGACCCTGCCATTCTCCCCAGATCAGCTCATAGTTAATATCTACTTCCAGGGTTCCTAACGGCAGTTGCTTATGATAGGGTTCAATTTGATGAGAAAAAGCTCTGGCCACGATCTTCTCCTGACGGGTCAATTCGGTCGACTCAAAACCATCTTCTTTTAGTATCGTTTCCAATGCTTTTAAATCTTTTCGGTCCACCAACACATCAATATCACCGCTATTGCGTTTACCAGCCGCTCCGTACGCCATCACCGACAATACTTCGCCCTTGATCACCACATAGGGAAAATCCGCCTTTTGATTGAGCAAATTGATCAAATACTGATATTTCACCTTGCGGGCAGCCCGGTCCAGTACGCTTTGTACATTCATCGAAGTGCCTCCTGAATTTTGGCAATGGTGTTCATGTTGTCCAGCAGCAGATCTTCGTCACCCACTTCTTTTCCACTGGCATCTTCCAGCGCCACTACCATTTGAATAAAAGCCACGGAATCCAAGCCTACTTCACGCAGATCGTCATTATTTCCGGCTGCGCCGGCTTCTGCTCCTACAATTTCATTCAAAATATTTCTGATGATTTTTTCCATAATTCACCTCAAAAAAATAAACGCAGTTCAATAGAATTGCGTTTATTATATCATATAAGTTTTTATTCTTCCATCTGTTTTCCCAAAAAACCGGCTGCTGTGATCACAAGTTTTTTGTCAGAATCTTGCATGGGAACCTGCCCCAGCATAACCACGCTGCCAATGGCGTCACCTTCACTGACGATGGGCATAATGACCTGACTTTGATACTGTTCTCCGTTTTCTGTGATGGGAATATAAGCCTTTTCATTACTGGTAGCCATGCTGATCTGACGCTGCTCCATAAAGTGCTCCAGTTCCTGGCTGATTTCCTTATCCTGAAGGTCTCTGCGTCCCTGCCCGGAGGCAGCAATGATGGTATCTTTATCGGAAATACATACCGTATACCCGCTGGACTTGGCCAGCGCTTCGGCATATTGTTTGGCAAAGATCCCCATTTCTCCCATGGGAGAGTATTTTTTTAGTATGATCTGTCCGTCACGATCGGTATAAATCTCTAAAGGTTCACCCTCGCGCACCTTCAAGGTTTTTCTGATTTCTTTCGGGATCACGATACGCCCCAGATCGTCGATGCGGCGGACAATTCCGGTTGCTTTCATAATATATAATAATCTCCTTGCTTTACAAATTTTGTGTTGTTAGTATCTGTAAAACAAGGAGATTTATACTGTAAAAGCAAATCATTTTGCACTCACAACCACTAGTTGTATAAATTACTATTTGCGGTTTATTGATTTCCAACATATTTGACTGTAAAATAAAAACAGATAGGAGGCTATGTTATGACTATAGGTAAAGCAATCCATAAATTGAGAAAAGGTGCTAATCTATCCCAAGAGCAGTTTGCCGCACTTTTTGGTATTTCCCAGCAATCCGTCCAGAAATGGGAAAACGGTGATTCTGTTCCGGAACTTAACAAAATCATAAAAATTTCCAAGCATTTCGGTGTTTCGCTTGATGCTTTGATTTTAGGGAATGACAACCGCATTGTAGAAGAAATGAAAGGAACCAATCAAATAAAGCCTCAATACGCAAATATTCATGATTGGGAATTTTACTCATCCAATTTAATGACGGAATATCAGCAATCCATAGAAGAAGGTCTAGACATCGAAACATATAAAGATGTTTTTTCGGCCGTAGCAAGACTTCCAAAGGATGAACACAAGAAAAAAATCGGAGACACCCTTTTCGAAATCATAATAAATGCAAAGCAAAAAGAAGGGTATCCTTATATGGAGCCGTCTGACCTTGAATCTATAAAAAATTTGAGGAAGTCCTATTCTAATAAGAAAGCTGATATAACAAATTTAGAAAGTAAAATTCATGGTGCATGGATGGGCCGAATTTGCGGCTGTATGCTTGGTAAGACTGTGGAAGGTATTCGCACGAACGAACTGCTTCCTTTCCTAAAGGAAACCGGGAACTATCCTATGCACAGATATATTCTGCGCAGCGATTTGAATGAAGAAATCCAGAGCAAATACAAATATCCTTTTGCAAGCAGATGTTATGCTGATACAATTGATGGCATGCCGGTGGATGACGATACCAACTACACGGTTCTTTATCAAGAAATTGTCCAAGAATACGGCAGAGATTTTACTCCCTTTGATGTTTCACGTGCTTGGCTGCATTATCAACCTAAGGATGCCTATTGTACTGCCGAAAGAGTGGCTTTTTGCAATTTTGTGAAAGGATATGAACCGCCTGAATCCGCCATGTATAAAAACCCCTATCGCGAGTGGATCGGTGCGCAAATACGAGCCGACTATTTCGGATATATTAATCCGGGCAATCCCGAACTTGCTGCTGAAATGGCATGGCGCGATGCTTCGATTTCTCACACGAAGAATGGAATCTATGGCGAAATGTTTGTGGCAGCAATGCTGGCTGTTGCGGCAGAAACGAAGAATATCAAGGATATTATACTCGGCGGTCTTGCCCAAATCCCAAACACATCAAGATTATATGAAGAAATCATGTTTGTAGTGGACAGATTTGAAAACGGCGTTTCTCAAAGCGACTGTTTTAAGAGTATTCACGAAAAATATGATGAGCATAGTGCTCATGATTGGTGTCACACCATTTCTAACGCGATGATCGTAGCAGCCTCTTTGCTCTATGGCGGCGGAGATTATGGAAAATCAATTTGCATGTCTGTTGAAGTCGGATTTGATACCGATTGCAATGGTGCTACCGTCGGTTCGATTTTAGGTATGGCAAACGGAATTGAAAGCATTCCGGAATATTGGATAAGACCAATAAATGACACATTGTATACCTCTATTTTCGGTATTGATACTGTTAAAATAAGCGATAGAGTAAACCTTACATTAGAACACATTAAATAAGTTTATAGTAACAAAAACGAGGTGATTTCACCTCGCTTTTGTTATATATGTTCCTTAAAATGCTTCCTCAAAAGTTTTACCTTCGTTTATAAAAGTAAATTTGATAGTTGTTGTTGCACTTTGATCGGGCTGCAAAAACTTTAAGGTATTGTTCTCTCGCAAAACATTTCTACCATCAGGTGTACAGTTACCCGGCTCCAATCCGAGTACATAGTCCGTTTTACCCATCATTTTCCACTCGGTAAAACAAGGAAGAGCCTTTTTATCATACTCCATAATGAGGCCTTTATTGATAATACTGCTAAATATGCCTACTTTAGCTATATTATCATTTTCTTTCACATCATAGTAATAACAACGTTCCTCATAACAAGACTGAGGCTTTTCCATCTGCAGGGCAGAATCAATATACTTTCTAGCATGTTCATTTCTAGCCTGAACAGCATTATTGGGAATTTTCACAAGGCTATTTTCATTAAGGAGTGGATATCCCATATTACAATGATACATTATCATGTACGGAGACTGTGCGTCTGCCTCGTTTGTAACAGTGTCATTTACAGTAAATACATTTTCAGTATAAGAAATAGTATATACTCTGTTCATCACAAGTTTTCTGCCAAAAAGTACGGTATCCTGTGTTCTCAATTTAATAATCAGCTCTTTCTCCGTTTCCTCAATGGCACAAATTTCAGAAGGAATATGCGAAATAGTACCATGTAACGGCAGCTCTTCACCATCGTCTATACAAGGTGAACCTACTGCTGACAAACCACAGGTTGTAAAAAATCCTGCTGTGAAGGATTTCAAAAAACCTGTCCCCCTGTTATCATAATATTGAGGTGCAACATACCCGCAAGGCGCAAAATATCCGATATTATCTCCCTTGAAATTAACACGGGAAACATCACCTGCCCGGTCGAGTGAAATCCAGATTTCAAGTCCCAAACCATTGCGGATATTCAGAAAGTGCATACCGTTTCCCTTTCCATTTTGTAAAACATATTGTTCCACACCCTTGATCTGTAATGGATTTCCGATATAATCTTTCATTTTTGCAACTCCTTTATCCAATTATATTCATGGTATATTTTTCATAAAGCTTTTACTAGATTATACTTTTTTCTTTATTGGGTGTAAATACCTTGCTGAAAATTACTAATCAAATTAGAATTCATCTCCTAAGTATTATCGAAATTAAAAAGGTCACCTCAAAATGAGGTGACCTTTTATGATGTTTTACTTAAATTAGTTAGAAGCTTTTTTCTTCTTAACTACGAACAGTACGATCAGCACGATGATCACAAGCAAGCTGATGCCACCAATTACATAGGGCATTGCAGAAGAGTCATCCTCTTCTTCAGCATCCTGCGCGTTAGCTGCCAAAGGTACATCTTCTTCTTCGATGATCTCTACTTCAGATTCCAAAGCCTCGCTGGACTGCTCGTTTTCAGCAGCCGCTTCACTGCTTTCCTCTGTAACTACAGACTCATCTGCTTCAGCGGAAGTTTCATCATCGTTACCGGTAGTTCCGGGAGTGGTAGGAGCATCTGCATCTTGATCTCCTTCATCGGTACCGGGCAACGGAATTACGATATCATCGGGATCCATCTCGATGGCTGCATCACGATAATAGATCGCATAGCTCTTCTGAGAATCATTATATTTGTGAACGGTAGTTCCATCCTGACCATTCAGCAGAATGTACTCTTTTCCATCTACGGTTAAGGTCTCAGGTGCTTCATCGAAAGTAACAGAAGAATTTACTTTAACAGTCTTCGTTTCTCTCTCTAAAACAACATTATCGTTAACACAAATGTATCTCATGGTTACATTGTAAGATTCAGGATTTTTAACCTGCTTAGCATTGTAATATACAGTGTAAGACTTAGCAGCATCGCCATATGCATGAACGATCTTGCCATTGCCATTGCCCTGACCGGAGATTACCTGATAGGTGGTACCATTAGCCTTGATAGAGTTCTTAGAGCTGATCTCATAGGTATAAGGAGCACCATCGGGTTCTACAGTTCCGGTAACAGTAGCCAGAACTTTACCGGTTGCTTTATCAACACAGTTGATAGTAACATCATATGCCTTTGTCTCGCCGGACAAAACATAGTTTACAGTATAGGTCTTAGCATCGGTGCTTGCATACTCACGGGTAATGCTGGTAGGCTCGCCATCTGCCAGTTTGTACTGCTTCTGACCTACTTCATAGGTAGCAGGAATTGCAACGGTTACAGACTTATTAACGTCTACGCTCTTCTTCATGGTATGCAGAACAGTACCATTTTCATTCACCAGCTTGATGGTGATGTCATAGGGCTGCTTAGCGGCCGGAGCCTGTTTCACATACTCGAAGGTATATACATCCTGAGCTGTCTCATAAGTTAAGTTATAAGAACCAGTGGTCTTCAGATTGTAAGTATCAGTTCCATCAGTGTAGGTAGCGGGAGCTGTAATGGAGGCGGTCTCACCAAAACTAATTACTTTACTCTCAGTAGCAATTACTTTATTGTTGGTATCAACATAATTGATTGTATAAGTTTTTGCTTCCTTATTGAAAGTTGCATAAGAAATAATTTTAGCTGTATCGCCGTATTTAAATACTATAGAAGGGGTACTGGTTTTGTAATATACAGAATCACCTTCATCAATCACTTCAGGTGCAGTATAGATATATTCCGGCTGATTGACCTTACTCAATGTAATAATATCACTCTTTAATACTTTGTTATTTTCGTTAACACAAGTTACAGAAGTAGTGTAGGTATTAATTGAAGTTGTAGTTTCAGATACCCAACCATTCTCACCTTGAGCATACACTTTCAAGCTAACAGTATCGGCAGTGTTAAAAGTCAATTTGTGATCCCCGGCTGCCAAGCTCTGTTCTGCCCCACCATTTACAGTATAGAAAGCAGCTACTGATACAGAAACTCTAAACTCCTGTACATCGTAGCTTTCAGTTACGAGAGGGGTGATAGAAATTTCGGGAACACCATTCGCAGCCTTTACCTCCACTGCATTCGCTCCAAGCATCCCTAAAGAAAGAATCAAAGCCAATGCAAATGAAACTATTCTTTTCGATAAAGTTTTCATTTTTATATCTCCTTTTCATCAGAATTATATGATAGGTAATTACTATTTTCATTACCTATCATATAGTTTCCGAATTACACAGCTGTCACACAAATCTTTCAAAAATACTCATAATTTGTCTTTTTTTAAATTTCTCTTCTTTTTTTCAACATTATTATGAGTACAAATGCAGATACGAGTAAAATACTCAGCCATGCTCCTGTATTAGCATTGTCACCTGTCTCAGTTCCTTTAGGACTTGGCTTGTAAATACCGGCATCCCATGTCATATCACTATCCCCAGCATTCAAGTAGAATGAAGACGTATAGTAGTAATCACCATCCGGTCTAATTGCATCAGAATCCAGTGCAATATCTCCTACTCTAGAGATTGTCACAACCCAAGGATCACCTACTCCAAAGGCTACACGGTAATAGCCAGGCTGAAGATCAATAAAGATATACTTACCATTGGCATCCGTTTTAGTAGTGCCTACAACTTCCCATGCCTCTTCATCCCAGGTTTCACCATTAGAACAACGTTCCAGAACAACAACGATACCTTCAACACCCTTTTCATTGGCATCCTGAATACCGTCTCTGTCATCATCATACCATACATAGTCACCTACTTCACACAATTCAGTACGATAGTAGAGACCTGCATCGATGGTCATATCGTCTTGACCATAAGGAAGAATGATTTCTTTGGTAAAGTAGCCGTATTCAACATCCAGTGTCGGAAGCGCATTCGAATCCAGTGCCCTATCCTCACCAGCATTGTCACCCGTTAACTCAACGGTCAACGGAATTGCAAATGCAACACGGTACTGAACATCGAAATGATCGCTGCTCTTAAGTCCATCAAAGAGATACAGACCATTTTCATCGGTAGTAGTCGTTTCAATCGTTGTCCACTCACCTTCGCCAAGCTTCTGCTGCAGTGTTACAACAATATCTGCAACCGGTTTTTCATCTGGATCCTGAATACCATCTCTATCGATATCTTCCCATACATAGTCACCAATTGCACTCAGCAGATATGCACCTGCATCATGTGTCAGATCAATTGTATCCTCAGGAAGTTCGATAATGTCCGTGAAACCACTATTCAAGGTAGAATCATCAAAGAATTTAGTTTCAGAATCATGCAGGTAATCACCAATACCCTCTTGAACACCAATATACTCATCGGGGTAATCAAAGTGCACTTTATAACGACCAGCATCCAACTTATCGAAGAAGTAACGACCATCTTCACCAACGGTCTGGGATCCAATAGCTTCAGGATCCATTGAACCATCTTCGTTGACCTTATACAGAGTAACCACTGTACCAACCAACGGGATTCCGTTAGCCTTTGAACCATCTTCAAATTCTGTTTCGATGCTCTGGGTATCGTTATAATCCTGATCATCAAACACAAAACCACCAAGGGCACTATATACTGTCACACCGGCATCCCAAGTCATATCATCTTCTGTCAGATGAATCACCTCGGTGTACATGATCTGATTGTTCTCATCTTTTACAAATGCAGCATCAGAATCAGCACCATCAGTACCAGCGTCATTAACAGTAAAGGAATACTTTGTGGTATAACCAATAGGTTTATCTACAGTTGAAATATCAAATTCAACTACATAATATCCTTTAGGCAGATCAGTAAAGCAATAGTAACCATCGTGCTCGCCGTTGTTGTCAGTAATCTGAACTTTATAAGGTTCTTTTCCTTCGATTGTATCTTCTGCTGAAGTCAACTTATACAGACGAACAGTAGCACCATTCAGACCAACTTCACTTTCATCCTGAACACCGTTCTTATTGTAATCTACCCATACGTAGTCACCCAGATTTACGAGTTTCACATAACCGGCATCGATCGTAGGATTGATTTCGCCTTCCAGTTTACCTTCCTCGTTCACCGTCAAAGCCAATGTAACCGGCTTGGTTACGCCAAACTGATTAATATTGGAATCTACTGCTTTATCTTCGCCTACTTCTTGGATCGTAGCGGCATATCCTTGCGGAATACCAAACTCTACCTGATACTCAAAGTAAGTATTACCAATATAGTTTGCAGGATCAGTAACATCAAATCCTTCTGCCTTCGTATCCAGTCCAGGAATCATATAGTTACAGGGCAGACCTTCAAACCAATATTCACCTGTTGTTTGATCCGTATAGGTGGTTGCGATTTTCTCCCATTTCGGCTTTTCAGTCATCGTGGTAGTCGATTTGCGACGATACAGAGTCACAGGAATGTTTCTTGCAGGTACATCCCCTTCATCCTGTATGCCATTATCATTATTATCATAGAACGCATAATCACCAATGCTTCCGGTAGTAATATAAAGTTTTGTATGTACTTCATTGGAAGATACACGATCAATTACATTAATCGGATCTGTATCCTTACCGTTGCTTCTGGTTACGGTCGCTGCAGTCGTGTTAGCAATCACGACATTCTCGTAATCAGCCATCTTCTCTGCTGTATAACCAGGTGCTCGCATAGTCAAAATGACATCGTACTCATCACCACTGCTTAGATAATCGCCATTCTTGAATTCAACTTCGACACCAATTGCTGTTACCTTAGACATATCTGCAGGCGCTGTTGTTGTCCAGTTTCCTGTCCAAACATCTTCAGCCTTGGCATGACTTGTCAACATAGGTAGTTCGTCCACTGATGTCTTCTTCTCACGATTTGTTTTGGTCCAATCGCGATTCGCAATTGTTTCTGTTACATCCTCGTTCTCCACATAATAATAAATTGTGGATACAACATTCGCAGAATCATTCGGAGTCACTGCTACAAGCTCAACTTGCTCATATCCTTCTCCATGAGGCAGATTGGTTGCACGGCTGATCAATGTACCACCACTCGCTGCTCGGAATTCTTGTGAATCACCGGCAAACGGAAGAATATCAACAATACGTGCTCTTCTAACATCGTCACCACCATTTACCAACGATAATTTGTAATAATACAAATCCGCCGGTTTAACGGTAGGCACTTCAGTCATTGTCCAATTCTGCTTATCTGCACTTACATATTTGCGAATCAAAAGCGCATTCGTTCTCGTTAGGTTAATACTAACGGGACGCTGTAAGTATTTAAGTTTATCACCTTGAATATCATTGCCCAGCGTTTCAAGTCCAGTGTCAAACTTCGAGTCATCAACCATATCTTTACTGCTATCACTCTGACCCTGCTTGAAGCTCAAACCGGTCGGATTCTCCACGGTCAAAGGAAGCTGATATGCACTTCCAATAAAACCGTTAGACTCTAAGAATATAGTTCCATCAGGCACATTCAAAGAGATATTTGCAGTATACTCCAAAGTAATGCTCTTTCCTGCAGCCAATACAGAATCTTCGCCAAAATCAAGAATATACTTTTCAACTGGCTTGCCTCCAACGGTTTCTTCAACCTTGACATAGGTAAAGTTCAAAACTGTACCATTATCTGCGGTTGCTCGAATACCGCTGCCACCGCCTTCAGGATACTTATTGGTATCCAATGTAGTATACGGAGGCAAATTGATAGACATAACAGGATGCTTTAGATCTGCTTTAGATGCGTCCAATACTGTTCCCACTGTCTTAAAGTCAATGGTACCGCCGGAATAATACATCTCGCTAGCAGGCACATTTACTTTATCGTTTTTCAGAGACAGAATCGGCAAATCAGTATCATATACCGGGAAGGTAACACTTGCATCAGCCGATACTGTACCGAACTTGTGCTCATCGTCGCCGTTTTGATTTTTAGAAGTATCTTCCCAATACAAAGAAGCAGTATTGGTAATCTTACGAACTTCTTCAATCGTCGCATCTGAAGGTCTTTGCTTAAATGTCACCTCAACAATAATATCATCCAGGGCTTCAGCGTTAAAACCTTCTTGTGCGTTTTCATATGCTACTTTGAAACCAACAGTATTAGCCGGCAAAACAACCTTTACAGGTTCAGTAATAGCAGACAGATCAGCGATTTCTTCATGTTTCGTCCATGTTGCAGATGTTGTACCGATCTTAACATATACTGTAGCAGATACCGGTTTATTGGCATCCTCATTCTTAGCTTTTCCTATGGTAATGGAATTCATCACATAGTCAGAAGAATCAGGATCGGCCAATTTTGCAATCGTCTGTTCCTCTCTATCCAAGAAAGTAAGTGTTTCATCAGTTACTTCAAACAAATACAAAGGCAGTCTATTTCCACCCTTTTCCAAATTATGAGTCACTCTGATTAAAAACTCTACTGTTACGTCTTGGAACATCAAACTCTTGTCAGATGCAACCGACGGTTCTTCAAAGTTTGTAGCACCTTTAATTCGCACATACTTTCCAATGGAGGCATTTACGGCTCCAGTACTCTCATAGGTACGATTTTGGAAGATAACCTTGTCAGTATATCCTTCTTTTGCATCAGCAGCCACACCGGTAAAATCTACCGTCGGATTCTGATTACCGGAAATGGTCACCAGTTTCTTAACCGGAAGCAAACGATCATCCAATGTGTAACCACTAGGAGCCTTTACTTCTACAACATAGTATTCACCTTCCGAAAGCAGAACAGATTTGCCAACACCTGTTTCATCGATATAAACGGTATCCAATTCATTTTTGAGACCACTATCGGTCTTCGCATAAATCTTGAACACCGCATTATTGGCAGTATCTTTTGTAATAGCGTTACCCTGCATATCCTGTTTTTTGATCAGGATACGACCCATTTCAGATGAATTATTAAGGATGAATTCATGTGCAACATCCAGCCAGGACTTACTTGCAGCGATTTCGATTACCACTGCCTGTTTTTCATAGCCAGCCGGTACCTCTGTTTCAACTAATAAATACTTTCCGGGCAGCAAGCCTTTAAACTTGGTCTTACCATCCGGGGCAGTATATTCAATGCCCATAAACAGAGCGACACCATTCTTGTCTGTAGTAATCTCCTCGATCAAAGGAGTTTCTGAGCCAGATGCTTTATAACCATCCAACAGTTCTTTTACAACTTCCTGACCATTTTCAGCCAGTAACGCTTTATTGTTATATCCTGCAATCTTTCCGGTGTTTGCATCACTCTTTGCAGCATATAGTTCAAACTTGATACCCTCGAGCGTTACCTGATTGTTATCGTCATCTGCTTTTTTAATAACCTTCAAATTACGATAGATCGTATCATACTGCACTTTTTGAACTGTCTGAGCTTTAACAACCTTAAACTCTATCGGCTCTGAATCTACAATAAAGTATACGTTTTGTGTGCCATTAGAAATCGGCGTAGGAGCTTTGATCTCTGTTACACGATAATCACCGGGCTCCAAAGGACCAGACTCATATCCATTGGCACTGGTAATCGTAAATGTGCCATCAGATGCTACATCCTCTGCATTCTTAACAATTTCCCATGTATCTTCATTAGTCTCATCCGACACCACTTTGCGTTCTAACAGATACTGAGCTCCACTTAGATTTTGAGAAGTGTTCTTATCATTATCAGCATAGGTTTTCTTGGTCAAATAGAATTTACCATAATTAGCTTCATTGACCACAGCATTGTTACTGAATACCTTATTGATTTCACTTGCATTTACATGAATATGAATATAGCCGTTCTCATCAATAGAATTACCCTTTCCATCATCGGGAACTGCATCCGGTTTATCATATGCATTATCGGTTAGATTGCTGAGAGAACCAAACTTCTCCACCAATACATAATCACCAGCCGGTAAGCGATATGCAATTTTACCTTCAGCATTTGTGGTCAATGTCGCAATCAGTGTCGAATTAGAATCAACCGTTGTACCTTCATAAAGATCAAAGGTAATATTCTTTCCGGCAACTTGAAGAGACTCATTTCCCACTCCTTGCCAGTTAATGACTTTCTTAAGTTCAAAGCCACCCTTCAGCAGATTATATACTTTATACTGATGTTCATATGTATTATTGACACCCTTACCTGTAATGTTAACTGTATAAATATTCGGGTCGTTTCCTTCCTCTACATCCTTTAACAGATAATTCTCCGGAGCCTTCAGTTCTTTCAGATAATAGGTTCCATCCTTCAAATCATACCAGGTAGCCTTTCCATCAGCATTAGTAATTTTAACACCCTTATCGCCCCCAACAGGAGTTCCAGGATTATTTTCTGTTGCAGCCTGGGCCGCATCAAAGCTAGTGTACAATGCAAACTTAGCGCCAGACAGCTTAGTGTCAGTCTGCTGTGTTCCCTTTTGCTCATATTTGATAACAGTCAAAGATTTATCATGTTCATTGGTAATCTTAGTCTCAACAACATTCAAACTATTTGCTGTTACTGTATACGGTCCACTAATCTTATCCTTATTAATGGTATACTCATTCGGTACATTGGTTTCTTTAATATAATAATTACCGGGAGCCAGTCTGGGAGAAGTGTATGTACCATCTTTGTTATCGGTCATAGTACCACAATCAGAACCGGTGCAGTCTTTATTATTATAAATCTTAAAGGTTACGCCTTTAATCGTAGTATTCGGATTCAAGCTGTCAACCTTAGTTACCTTAAATTTACCAAAATTCGAGATATTGATAACCTCAAGGGTATTAAGATCCACCCGCTCCGTCTGTCCTGCAACTACAGTCACAGAAGCAGCCGTATAGGAATCCTTTTTATACTCGTCAGCTTTATTACCTGTTATACCTGTTTCAATCACCCAATACTCACCGGCATCCAGCAGTCCGCTATCCGCAATACCACTGTTATTAGTCGTCATTGTTGTTACAACAGTCTTATTTGCCGGCTCAGCTTCGAAGCTATTAGCTGTCTTATTATACACTGCAAAAGTAACGTACTGCAGGTCTTCGGGCTCGTTATTCCACTTACCTGTCTTATGAATATAGAATTTACCTTTGGGGACATTGGAAACAGTAATAGAGTTAGTTAGTACCGGATCATTCGTACTACTTTGTGTATGCTCTACATTAGCGACAGGCGTATACACGGTTACAGTTTTTCCATCAATTGTTTCTGTCTCCGTCACTGTACCGTCGGTAATCTTTCCAGCTTCAATCTTAACATAGATTGGCTCAGCAGACATAGTGTAGTTGTCTTTGTAAGCATCTTTTAAGCCTGTCTCCGTCAATCTATACAGGCCCTCAGGCAGATAGTTAGACAATACATAACCATTTTCCGAAGTAGTAATAGACGGATAGGTTTCGTAGGGTTTAAAGCCATCGTCAGTCTGCACTTCGATGCTAAATGTTGCTTGGATTTTTGCCTTCGTCACACTATTGATCTTCGTTAATACAAACTTACCATTTTGGGCAACATTATAGACCGGATGCTCTTTAAACCAAGTATTATCCGCTTCTCTTCCCAGTACTACTTTGTAGTATCTCTCACCATTAATCACAACAGAATCCTGAGTGTTTGAGCCAAAAGCTGTATTGACTACATTTCTATCCGCCTCTGCAGTGTAACCATTAGGAACTTTAGTTTCTTTCAACCAGTAGGTACCGGCCGGCAACAAGCCTGAAAGGAATCTACCCGGCAGATTATCACTACTCGGTCCAAGAGTCGACGGAGTTATGGCATACGCGGTATCGGGGTTACCATCAGCTGTAGAAGGATAAATCGTAAACTCAGCACCACCGATCCAATACTCCGCACCGGAAAGCTTCACTTTCTTATCCAACCAAATTTGCTGCTTTTCATAGTTATTAATAGCCAACGTATGAACATTCTCTAACAAATTGGTGCCTTTATAAACGCTAGAGAAAGTATCCCCGTTTCCAATCGTAGCGGCTACCACAACTTTATAATAGCAATAATCACCATTACTATCTCTGTCTAATTGATAACCGTTAGGCGCAACAACCTCTACAATATAGTAAGTCTTTCCGGGAATGAGATTAATAAAGTTAAATTCACCCTTAGCATCTGATTCGACGATCATGTCGATATTCCATGCTGTTTGATTGGCTTCAACAATGGCCTTCGTCAATGGATTGGTAAATTCATCATACTGGCCTTTAAGAGTGTTTCTCATTGCCATTGCATGATTTTCATTGTCGAAAATCGCCAAGACCGCGCCAGACAACTTAGTTTTACCATCAGGACCATATTTAATACCGGGGGCTGTAACATCAGGATAGTTTTCAAAAATCACCTGATACTCACCTGTAGCATTTGCCGGTATATTAATACTCTGCCAAATATCACTCGGGTCATAATGATATCCGCTTGGATTAGTAGGTGCCTGAATCTCCTTGAAATAGTATACATGACCTGCCTCCAAATTTGGAGTCAATGCATGACCATTAATTTTTTCACCGCCTACTCGTACAGTTCCACTTTCAAGAATCAGATGTGCACCATTATTTGTATATACAGGACTCAGTTTAACCTTGATGCCATCTACATCCAGTTCAGTACCTTCAGCATCTTCCACATACACCTCAAACTTAGCACCATCCAGCAGTACTGCAGGCTTATCATTTTCAATTTTGATAAGACGAATTCTGGGATTCTTCGAGAAGTTATCAACAGTCACGGTATTCTCGGGCTGAGCTTTCCAGTCAAGGCTGTCCACGTCTGCGCCATTCGTCCATGTTGCAAACTTAACAGAACCATCACTATATATCTGCACCAGACTATTATCAGCCTTATCATAACCGTTAGGAGCAGTCTCCTCCACTAACCAGTAAATACCAGGATTCAACGGACCAAAACTGCCGGAGGAACGATTTTCAAGATCCAATGTGGCAACTTTCGCTGTATCAACGATGTCGGTCGGCAAACCAGCATCAAATTTATACAGGGCGAATTTAGCACCAACCAAAGGTTCTCTTGTAACTTCATTTGTCTGAGATCCTACAACGTTATAGGCTGCCATCTTATCCACAGTAAACGATCCCTGTTTTTCATTCACAATCGCTAACAGAGAAACCAGACTATTCTGCACTTTAGCCTCATTTGTTATAGAACCAGCTGTAACTACAACCTCATATACTGTATTGGAAACAATATATCCGGGAGCAGAAACCTCCTTCATATAATATGTACCAGGCGCCAAATACTTAGATGTAGCAGAGCCACTATCCAGCGTTACGATCTCATCAACTTTCGTCTTGAGTTCTTTATCAGAATAAATATTAAATTTTACACCGGAAATTTTAGTTTCACTTACACTTCCATTAGCATTTGCAGCCCATTTCTGAACAGCGATTCTACCCTTTGTGGGAGTATTTGTTACGGATTCAGTGGAACTAGTATACCCCTCAATATTTTGACCCGCTGCAACCGTTACTTGTTTGTAAAAGTATTCCGTTCCATCGTACTGAACCACCTTCCAATCGCCGGTGACAGTAGTGTCGTCCGCAGAACCAGTTTCATAACCTGCCGGAACTGTTTCGATCAGCCAATATGTTCCAGGAACCAATTCATCAAAAGAAGCATTTCCTTCTTCATTTGTTGTTTCCGTTTTACCTTTTGTCAGATTCTCAGTATCTGCCAACAATCCTGCAGCTGTATTCTGAGCATCATCCGATACCGAAGCCAGTCTAAAGGTAACACCCGAAAAAGCAACTCCACCGGTTGTTGTTTTGTGAAGTTTAAAGGTAGCCTCTCGATCGTTATATACGGTATCAAATTTAACAGGTTCGTCATTGGTAGAACCAGTGGTAATAGACTTAAAGCCACCATCCAATATTACATAATTATCGGGAGCAGTTTCTTCCTTATAATAATAAGTAGTATTGGGATCCAAATTATCAAAAATAACTACACCCTGATCATTGGTAGTCTGTGTATCAATTAGACTATCTTCATCATTTGCATCAGTGTACAGTTTAAAAGTTGCACCTGGCAATTTCACACCTGTATTTACACTATCAGCCTTTGTAATCTGAATCGATACAGTACGCTTATTCGTAATCTCCAACTCAGCAACTTTGTCAACTTCATTAAAGCTGACCGGATGAGCAACCGTATCAACAGCATAACCAGCAGGTGCAGTTACTTCCTTAACATAATACGTCTTGTCCAGTTCCAACTCCGCATCCGAATAACCAACACCATGAATTTCTTCCAGTTCCTCATCGGCATCAATGTTTTCGTATACAGTTGCTGTCGTTATTTCATCTTTCCAGTTGCGATTTGCTAAGGCATCCTCTTCGCTCTCATATACGCGGAATACTGCCCCATTTAACGAGTTCGCATCTGTCTTATCATCATCAGTTTCTTTTTGAATTCGAATCTGACCCTTAGTCAAATAGTTATAGATTGTTTTCGTCTGGTCAATCTGCCAGTTGCCCCCTTCTGTCTCAGGCGCTACACTTTCAACTTCAAAAGTCGTTAAAGTGTTTTCTGCCGTAAAGGGTGCCGGTACTTCAATTTCCTTATACTTGTAAAAACCGGGAGACAGGGTAACGTAATTAGAAATCGACTTGTTCGTCGCATCTTTTTTCGTAACAATTATAACGGCATCTCTGCCAGTATCATCTGTGCTGACATCATTAAAGTTGCCATTCGCATCCTTTACACCATAAAGTTGATCGCCGTTTGCATCATAAATCTCGAATTTTGCGCCAGCCAATTCAAGTACCAAACTACTTCCTGCCTGCTCCGCACCCTTCTTAGAGAAGTATACACGAGCCCGAGGATCATTTTCAATTGTGATCGATGCCGGATCTGCTGCTCTTGCCCGAACATACACAACTTCAGCGTCACCCGCCGTATAGTTCGCCGGAGCTTCCATTTCCTTTACCACATAGTATCCCTGTTCTAAAGGACCAGATGTGATCGTGCCTTCCTCACCGGTTGTCAAAGTAATATACTCTTCCTGCGGCTCTTCCTTAGCAGCCTCAGCTGACTGCTCATCCGTATACGGTCCATATACGCGGAACACAGCACCGGGCAATTTATTAGATATTTCCTTAGCATCCACTTTAACGATCGTTAAACGACCCTTAGCAGATTCATTCATGAAAATATTATTACCATCTAAAGTAGGTTTAACAACCGCACCACCCGTTACCTCAAAGGAAACTTTTCCTTCCTCGCCACGAGCCTCATATCCCTTTCCTTTAAGGGCCTCAGATACAGCTGTTTCTACCAAGTCATATGTGCCATCCGGAACATTATCAAAACGAACTTTACCGTTCTTATCAGAAGTAGCAGTGAACGAAATGTTCGGATCAGTTTGGTTCGTTAAGGTAAAAGTAGCACCTTGCAAATTCACAGCAGCATTGCCATAGGCATCTAGACCCTGCTTAATAAATTCCACAGCATTGATAGTAGCAGCAGTATTAATTACTTCTACAGTGTTTGTACTACCACTCTTCTGAATCTCATTGCCATTTAAAGCATAATATGTAACATTACCAGATGCATCCACCACCGCTTTGATAACAGCCGGAGCAGTCCAACCTGCAGGCACTTTAGACTCTTCAATATAATAAGTACCTGTACGAATCAAGGGGAATGTAGCAATACCATCTTCATTAGGCGAAATCTCAGACATCAGAACTCGCTCCGTATTATACGCTACACTCGTGCATTCCTGATTTGTATACAGAGTAAATTCTACTGCATTGCTCAAACCATAGTCTTTCGCTACATCATCAGTCATGACAAACGGATTTTCATTGCCAACCTTTAGCATCTTTTTAACACTCAGGTCTGCTCTAATTACACCTTCTTCGTAGGCACCAATATTAACGACTGCATTATCAGTGTCCGTTCCTTTAGTTCCACCCACTAAAGTGTATTCCAGTTCAGCAGTATTAACTAATTCATGCTCTTTGATCTTGTTTTGATCGGCTAAAGTAGTGTAAGGTTTGTAAGGATATACAACCGTATATTCATAAAGCGTGTTAGTAACATCACCCTTCGCTAAATACTGACTTACCTGATTATCCGTTTCAATCGTATCATATGTATTGAATGTAATAGAAACAGGATGATCTCCATTTTTGGTAATCGTATAATCCTTCCCTAGTTCCAAAGCTTTATTTCCGCTTTGCCTTACCATGCTAACATCCGTGATTTGAATCGCCTCACCACCCTCAGGTAAGCTAGTAGGCAATGTATCTGTCACTTTATATTCTGTAAAGCCCAAACGTCCAAAACGATCCGTTCCTTTATCGTCAGAAACCTCAATCTGATACGTTACTTTAAACTTATCGCCCTCTCTGACATAATTCTTCTTATCAGCGTTAGTCACGTTTTTCTTAACAATTTGCCAATCAGCAGATGCTTCTGTGGTAACTTTGCCCGCATAAACATGCTGCGTCATTTTATTGTTTACTCCAGAAGCATCCAAAAACTGAGTCTGGAATGTAAATTTCGCAAACTTTTCATTCGGATTAGCAGGAGTATTCACATCATTCTTACCAAAATTAAGAATGATGTCATCAGGAGTCACTACGTTATCTGTCTTCAGCACAATAACGAGGGTATTAGCCTGTGACTTTGTCAACGGATCTTTAAATGTAACCTCATACTCCTTCATAGTACTATTATAAGAAGTGCTCTCGTAATCGCCACCACTAATCTTATAATTTCCCTTAGAATCTTTTGGTACATATACATAATCCGGCAGGGTAAAGATCAGCTTTGCACCTGAATACTCACCGCCACTTGCACCAAGGTCTGGAATGGTATAAGTAAATTCATATTGAAACTCTTCTCCCGTCAAGATGGTTGATGCATTCTCGTTAATCACCAACTTGGCGTTCAAGTCAATATTTGTTTTGACTTCTTCCTCCCCAGTCTTAATTTTGCCTGCATTTGAGCCCGTTTCTTCTGCAAAAACAGACGTCAAACCATAGTCATTGGTCAATAGCATGGCTCCCATTAGGAATATAGCTAAAAACCGTTTCCACTTTTGGATTCTTCTCTGCATATTAAGTTCCTCCTATGCTTAATCTCGAATCTATATTAAAAAATGAAGCTAAACCGCCTATTTTCATTTTTCCTTTCCACTATAGCTTATTACCGTCACATATATGTCACATTTGCTACTTTTTTGATAATTTTTTTCAATTCGTAATGCATCCTCCGGGATTCTGTGTTATACTATAAAAAACGACTTTTTATCGCATTTTCGTGTCGAACATGAAATATACAAGAAAGGAGTTTAATCCTTCCCTGCCCTGCATGGAGTTTCTGGATTAGTGCCCCAAAATGACCTCTTTACCGGAAAGCACTGCAAACGACCACGTATTAAAGATCAAAATGTTCGGAGAGTTCAGTATCTCGAACAATAATTTCACATTGGCTACCACCAAGAAAAGCGGCTTGACAAACTTTCTTTTAATCGCCTACCTCCTTTCCAACAAAGGAAACCAAATTACCTCCGAGGCATTGATCGATGTTCTTTGGCCTACCGGGAAAACCGCCAACCCCAGCGGCGCCTTGCGCACCTTGGTTTATCGAATCCGCAAGGAGCTTGCTAACTTTTTCCCCGATGAATCCATCGAACTGATCGACAAGACCAACAACATCTATTCTTGGAACTTTGAAGTTCCCTGTCACATCGATGTTTATGAATTTGAAAGCTACTACCATAAGGCAACACGTGAACCGGACAAACATAAACAATTCGAACTGCTAAGCCAAGCCTTCGAACTGTATCAAGGAGAATTCCTTTCTATTTTTTCCTACTATTCCTGGGTTATGTTCCGTAACAACTATTACGGCAATCTGTACATCAATTGTGTCAATAAAATGTGCCAATATCTCGATGCGGAAGGCGACTACGAAGCCTTAGTCTCCATCTGTGAGCGCGCTCTGGAATTTGCACCTCCCACCGATGAAACGCTCCACAAGCAAAAGATCTACGCCCTGCTCAAATTAGGCAAGGCCCAGGTTGCCTTGGACTACTACTACTCTATTCTGGATATGTTCAGCAAAGAACATGGTCTCGATATTTCCGATTCCCTGCACGGTGTATATGAAAAGATTCTTTCCTGCATGCCGAACCAATATCAAACCATTTCTGCACTGGAAGCCAATCTTCGCCAAAAAGATTCCAGCCCCGGCAGCTTTTACTGCAACTTCGATATTTTCCAGAATATCTATCAAATCAATCTGCGTTCCGCTCGTCGTTCTCAACGTCTTCGTTTCCTGATTCTTTTAACCCTTCGTGATACCGAAACCAATACCACCGGTTCCGATGCACTTAAGTTCGAAATGGATCTGCTTCGGCAGATCATGGAATCTAAACTGCGAACCAACGACGTGTACACCAAGTCCAGCATCTGCCAATACTCCCTCATCATCGCCGCTACCAATGAGGCTGGCTGTGAGGTAGTAAAAAACAGGTTGCTGATTACCTACAACAGCAAAAAACAACACAAGAATATTTCTCTTACTATAGAGTCTAAAGAGATTCTGTAAAGAAACAGGAGCTGACTTCCCACCGCGATCAAATCGATCCGGTTCGGATTTCAGCTCCTGTTTATTTTCTATTACTGATGCCATGCCAACCGTACGCTGGCCTGATGATGCTGCCCTGTTAACCAGTCCACATCGTTGGTGATCCAATCCATGATCTCCAGTTGTTTACTCTCCCAGGCCACCGTGGCTTCATGCGCTTCTTCCGTTTCTACCACTTCCATAGTGGTGTCGATCTCATCATATCCAAAGATATAACCACCCGCATACCAAATGCTGAAGTTACTGTCCGGCCCGGGAGTCACTGAAGTACCCCGCGCCTCCACCAATGCATCATGACGTCGCTTATACTCCTCTTCACAGCCGGGCTTCAGTTTCGTCATAAACATCCGGTGACGGATCAGCGATTTATCTTCCCGCACCACTCCAAAGTCCTGATACATTAGTCTCATATTACTTCCGGGCAGCGCCAGCCACTCAAAACTCTCTTTCATCGACTGTAGCACCGCTTCCAAACATTCATGTTTCGGCTCGTCATCGGCCTCGTAATACCCAAACACCAGATCCGCCGCCTGCCACAGACTGAAGTTCTTCATCTGTTGCTCATCTAAAACCAGAACCATCTTCGGCCAGATCTTCCCCATTCCGCTTCGAAACTCATTCTGTACCTCCGGTTTGATCTGCATAGCAAACGTGTATCGATTCATTCACTGCGCCTCCGCTTTAATGGCTTTCAGCCGCTTCATCACCATATTTTCTTTTGCAAAATATTCGCTCAGTTCTCTATACTCTGCATACAACTTAGCATACACTGCAGCATTTTCAGCAATAGGCTTATATACCCGCTCCACAGGTGCACTCATAGCTGCCACGGCCTCCTCAATGGAGTCATAGCCGCCGTTTTCCTTTCCGGCAGCCACTGCTGCAAAAATTGCAGCTCCCAACGCCGGAGTCTGATCCGAAGCTGACACATGGATCTCACGACCGGTTACATCTGCATAGATCTGCATCATCATTGGATTCTTTTTCGCAATCCCGCCGCAGGCATATAGTTTTTCAATGGAAATTCCGGCCTTTTCAAAAGTTTCAATAACATAATTAGTACCATAAGCCGTTGCCTCGATCAACGCACGATAGATATCCTCTACCTTTGTGGTCAAATTCATGCCCAGCAGCATACCCGTTAGGTCATAGTCCGCATAAGGTGTACGGTTTCCATTCCACCAATCCAGAGCCAAAAGTCCATGCTCACCTACCTTTTGAACCGAGGCCTTCTCTGTCAGCAGCTGATGCACGCCAATACCGTGCTCCGCCGCCTCTGCTTCGTAACTTGCCGGCACAAAGCCCTTCACCAACCAAGCAAAATGATCACCCACACAAGCCTGTCCGGCCTCGTAGGCAAAATACCCAGGAAGTACACCATCCTCTACAATACCGCATACCCCCGGCATCATATTCTCCGTCTCACTCAGCATAATATGACAGGTTGACGTACCCATGATCATCATCAGCTTTCCTGGTCCCGCAATACCGGCCCCCGGCAGACCCGCATGAGCATCTATGATACTAATTCCCACTGCAGTTCCGGCCCTGAGTCCCAAACGAGCAGCCCATTCCACAGTCAGCTCCCCTGCTTTCCCGCCCAGCGGGCAAACCGGACCACACAGCTTCTTCTCAGCCAAGTCTTCCAGTCTCGGATCCAGCGCTGCCATGAAGTCTTTAGTCGGATAGCCGTCTTTTTTATGCCACATTCCCTTATAACCAGCCATACAGCTGCTGCGGCGTTCCTCGCCGGTCAGCATCAAGTTCAGCCAGTCAGCAGCTTCAATGATTCGATCAGCTGCATCAAACACTTCCGGTGCTTCATCCAATATCTGCATTATCTTGGGCTGCAGCCATTCAGATGATATTTTGCCTCCATAACGGGCCAAAAAGTCCTCACCACGCTGCTCTGCCAGCTCTGTTACCACGTTAGCCTCTGGCTGAGCCGCATGATGCTTCCATAGTTTCACGTATGCATGTGGATTATGTACGAACTGCGGTTTCACGCACAGGGGCGTTCCTTCGGCATCAATGGGCAGAATCGTGCAGGAAGTAAAGTCAGTAGACAGACCTACCACAGCCTCCGCCGATACGCCGGCCTCTTTCAGCACCGCAGGCACCGTCAGTTCTGCTACTTCCAAATAGTCCATTGGATGCTGCAGAGCAAAGTCCATGGGCAATTTCGTACTGCCATCAGGCAGATACTCATCCATAACACCATGAGTGTACATCTTAGTACACTGGGCAACCACTTCACCATTGGAAACATCCACCAGCACCGCACGGCCGGATTCAGTTCCGTAATCTAAGCCAATCGTATATTTTTTACTCATGATTTTCTCCAAAAAAAGCCAAGCACATTTGCTGCGCCCGGCTTTTTATTTTTACATACTCAAAGATTCGGCTACAATGCCAATATATTCCGCAGCCTTGCCTTCGCGAATACTGCCGGGATACTCCGTCTGGATAGCTTTTTCCAAGCCGGTCATGAACAGACTGCTGCTTTCCAAAAAGTCGGTGATCAGGTAAATTTTACCGCACTTCACTGCCATGACCTGCATGATCTGCCACAGATTTCCATGTTCCGGACCAAATTCGGTCATCATTTCAATGCTGCCGCCAATCTCATCCTTGGCCAGAATGCTCTCCAAAATGCTCACACCGGTCAATTCCACCGGCACTTTGCAGCTTCGGATCACCCCGTCGATAATATCCGCCTTATCCTGCATGCTCAGCTTTGCCGGCTGCAGCAGTTTTTGAATCAGACCCATCACAAAATACACATACAGATCCGTCACCGGCAGGCCCTCATCCTCAGCCTTTACCTCAGCTGCCGCTTCTTCATAAGCCGCCGTCATTCGCTGATAAGCCGTCACATAATCGATGTTCTTCTCTTCTTCTGCCGCCTCCACAGGATGCTGCATCAACCAATCATTCAAATAGTCGACCAGCTGATTCATAATAACCACCGGTGCCTCACTGTCGGGATCACCCAGCAAAGAATACCGCATCACAATATCGCCATATTTCTGCACCAAAGTATCCAGCACAGCCTCAGCCTGCGGCTTACCCTGCAGTGCCAACAAGAGCACCTTCCAAAAGCCGCCGTCCGTCAGAGCAAACACACCCTCCAAGCGCTGACGCAGCTCATTAGGCGCATTCACCGCCAACAAAAGATCAATATCCGAATAGGGAAGCTTCAACTGTTTGCAAAATACATCCAACAAATAGCCCTGTTCCTGTGTAGGACGTCCGCCGTGCTCGCGAATCACCTGGTAAAAAGCGTATAGCGGCAGTTCTTTGGCGCACTGCGCCAAAACCTCTTCCGGCTTTCCATCCAGCCCCAGATCCTGCGAGGTCTGCTGCATATGCTGGTACAATTCCTGCACCGCCCGGGCGATTTCCCATTGATACTGGCGGCTCATCTGTTGCACGCGCTGAGCCTCTTCTTCTTTTTCTACTTCATATGTTGCCTGTTCCAGTACTGTAACCAGATCCAGGTTTTCGAACCAAACTCCCATTACAGTACCTTCACGCTGAATGCACAGTTAAATACACCGTTGGCCGGCAGCATTTCGATACCATCTTTCTCCGGTAGCTCGCCTTCGAAATCATCATAATCTGCCAAACCAAACCAAGGTTCGATGCAGGCATAGGGGCAGTTCGGTTTGTTAGCAGCCCAGATGCCCACGTAGGGGAAGCCGGTCAGGTCCATTTCCACGCCACGGCCGGTGTTAGGATTCAGCAGACCAATTTTATTGGATTTAAAACCATGGAATACCAAAGCGTCATCTACGAAGATTCCGTCATACAACGCAATAGGCTCACCATTTTTTACATAGTCTTTAGTTACTTCACGGCTGAACTGCATAGCGGGGCTCAGCAGTACACGGTCGATGTTTTCCTTTTCACTGAAGGTCAAAATCTGCTCACCAATCGGGCCATCATATAAGAAACCGGGATGTCCGCCGATAGAGAAGTACATGGGTTCGCTGTCGGATTCATTAATAACAGTATAAGCAGTTTCTACTGCATCATCCTTCAGTGTATAGGTAATTTTGAAGGTAAACTCAAAGGGATAATCTTTGCGAGTCTCTTCGTTAGCTTTGTAAACAAAAACTACCTGTTCATCACTTTGAGATTCTACTTCAAAAGTAGCCTCACGCACAAAGCCGTGCTGACCCATATGATAGGTCTGGCCTTTATAACGATATTCGTAGTTTTTGCAACGGCCAACTACCGGGAACAGTGTGGGAGCCTGCTGTCTCCAAAATTCAGGATTACCGGTCCACAGACATTCACGCTGATGTTCTTTATCATAAATACGAGTCAGTTCGGCACCAACTTCCTTGGCAGTCACGATGAGCTTTGAATTTTCTAATGTGATCATGAGATATATCTCCAATCTATCGCTTGATTTATTTGGCCGGCCACGCCGGCAACGGTTTGAGCATATTGCTCTGTTACCATTAAGTATACCCTTTCTTGCTCGTTATGCCAAGCCCCAATTTGTTTTTTGGCGTAAATTTCTCTCAATGCACTGCGGTTGCACTTTAAGTACCACTATGATATAATTAAATCTATTCATCCTATTTATAAATAGATTGATTGGAGACCCTATGAATAAAACTATAAAGCGAAGTTTAATTTTTGTATTTATTTTAATTGTTGTTTGTACAATCGTGGTGGTTTTGAATCCTATGCAATTAAAACAGGATTCCTCCGCCTCATCCGACCTGCCCCCTATGGACTCATCGGTATTTTCCGTTTCAGACTCCGATGACATGTTGGAAGAAGACTCTGCTATCGATTCTTTACCGGCCGACGAATCCTCTTCGTCAGACTCTTCTATTGATGTGCAAGACAGTGCTGCGGATCAGAGCTCGGCAATTGACTCTGAACTGATTTCTGATTTGATCCCGGAAGATCAGCCAGATACCCCCGATTTGAATTATGAAACCTCCGGTTCCTCCTATGATGATATCATGGTCAATGTGCTCACTTGTTTATTGTCTCGCGATACCGCTTCCTTGTCTGAATATGTGGGCACATCCGGTCTTTGCCTGTCACCCACAGGTACAGCGGTAAGCAGCGACGTGATATTCTCAGCCGCTCAGGTAGCCGACTTTTTCAGCCAAGGTACCCAGACCTACGGCACTTATCCCGGCAGCGGCGAAAAAATCCGTCTTACTGCTGAAGAGTATTACAATACGTATCTGGTTCCCGTTGGTTTCGACTTTAGTACCGCTTTTGTATCCTATAACGATGCAGCTGACATCGCAGCCGCTTCTGCCCTTTTTCCTGATGCCAAAACCATAAGTTATGAATACGCGCCCAATGTAATGGAATGGCAGCGCCTTATCATGGTATATTGCAGTGAAGGCAGCGGCGATGTACTCTGTGGTGTAATTTATCAAGATGTTACCACCAATTAATTTCTCGCCCTTACAACAAAAACTCCCGATCTTTTTTTGATCGGGAGTTTTTCATTGCAGGATTTTAGATAACAAAAAAGCAAGTTCAGTATTTACCGAACTTGCTTTGTGAGCTGCTAACCAGATTTGAACTGGTGACCTCCGCCTTACCAAGGCGACGCTCTACCGACTGAGCCATAGCAGCTTGTTGTGGTCATTTCCTGACCGCGAAAATTATATTACCACAACTCATTTCAAAAGTCAACAACTTTTTCAAACTTTTTTTATTTTTTACAATTATTTTTCTTTTTTCTTTATTGAGGATACTGCAGACGCTCTTCATCCAACTGTTCCAACACTTCTCGCAAATATTTACATGCCCAGTACTTGGCCATATCCAGATTCAAATCTAAATAATTGCCACACTCTACAGCACTGGCACCAGGAATCTTTCCTTCGTAGTCACGAATAAACTCCATCATTTCTTTTACCAAAGGAGCAATTTCGTTTGAAGTACGATCTCCGGCAACGATCAAATAAAAGCCGGTGCGGCAGCCCATAGGACCAAAATAAATAATTTGTGATGCCCATTCACTATGATTACGCAAAAAAGTAGCGCCCAAATGCTCCAGTGCATGGATCTCTGCAGTATTCATTACAGGCTCAAAATTGGGACGAGTCATACGAATATCGAAGGTGGTTACACTTCCTTTATCCTCACCCAGGCTATCCTTTCTGGAAACATAAATACCGGGCAATAACTTCATATGATCAATGGTAAAACTGGCAATCGTTTTCATGTTTACCTCCATTATCTTACATATTATATCTGCTTAAGTGTATCAGCTTTATATTTACCTGTCAAGTTTTCTGTTTTCTTCCCTTCCCCCCTTGCATTTCTATTAGAATAAAGTTAAAATAGAAAATAACTAAATACGGGAGGTATTACCATGTTATTCAAGAAAAATCCTGATATGGAATATATCGAAACTGACGAAACAGGCCTTGTAATTTTTGATCCTGCATCCGGCAACACCTGCATTATAGACGAAATTGGTGTAGCCCTGTTTAAAGCAATGGGTGATGGTGCTACTCTGGATGCCATCGTAGATACTCTTCTTCAGGAATATGACGCTCCTCGTGAAGAGATTCTTCATGATGTAGAGGACTTTTTGAATCAGCTGATGCAGCAGGGAATCATCGTATCATGCGAATGATCAGTGCCTACTTTGAAATCACCAATCAATGCAACCTGAACTGCATTACCTGCTATAATCGCTCCGGTTTGAACCATACTCGCAAAGAACTTTCTGCCGTACAGCTTATCCAGACCATCGAGCGACTGCATAGGGAATTCGATTGCTCCTCGTTTTCTCTCGCCGGCGGTGAGCCTTTGCTCCATACCCAGCTAAAAGAGATTCTGGAATATATTGATCAACATCCTGAATACACCTTCAGTTTTGTCACAAACGGAACTGTACATAATGAAGCCTTCTTTGCTGCCGCCCAAAAAGATCCAACACGCTTTCGGGTGCAGATCAGCCTGGATGGCTCTTCCGACGCAATCAACTCTCTAACACGCGGAAGTGGTTCTTTTAACCGAACCCTTTCATTCATCAAACGCTTGCGATCCCTTTCTCTGGTTCCTTCGATCAAGATGGTGATTTCTCAAAATAACTTATCTGACGTAGAACCTTTTTTCCACTTGGCTGTTTCACTGGGCTGCCCTCCCATTTATGATTTCGTAGCCTGCAACGGCAACGCTTCTGACGATTGGGATTCTGTTGGTTTAAAACCCCAACAAAAAATACAAGTGCTTAAACTGTTGGATCGTTTAAATCAAGAGTATCCTGATTATGCCACAGAACTGCCTCGAACCGGAACCACCTGCGCTCTGGCAGATCCAGCAAATCCCGCTGCCGCCCTTATCCGTACCGATGGTACGATCTTCCCCTGTCAAATGTTATATGCCGATGCGCATGCCTGCGGCAATATTTTGACTGATTCTGCGGAAATTATTACAGCTAAGATTCAGACTCTGCAGCAACTTGCCATAGCACGGCTTTCTCAGGATTACAATTGTAAACGTTGTCCTCTTCAACACGGCTGCGCTCGCGGTTGTTTCGCTAATGCCTATTATCTGTGCGGTGATGCATTGGGTGATGATGGCAACTGTCAAACCAGAAAACTTGAATTTTTTGATTTTGATTTGAAGCGTATGAATTTATAATGTTAAAGGACCTCGTTGACACAGTCTCTGTGCCAACGAGGTCCTTCTTAGTTGTTTTCCTTATACCAAACGAGTGGTCCATTTGGTGCAGTCCCATACATCTGTTGCCAAACCATCGTAAAACTCAGGTTCATGACATACCATCAGGATACTGCCTTTATATTCTTTCAGAGCACGTTTTAATTCGTCCTTTGCTACTACATCCAAATGGTTTGTAGGCTCGTCCAGTACTAAAATATTTGACTCACGGTTGATCAGTTTACACAAACGCACCTTTGCCTGCTCACCACCGGAAAGTACCTTTACCAGGCTCTCGATGTGCATGGTGGTCAAACCGCATTTAGCCAATGCAGAGCGCACTTCGTATTGGTTCAAGCTTGGAAATTCATTCCAGATTTCTTCCAAACAGGTGGTGGTAATATCCGGAGACATTTCCTGCTCAAAATAGCCAATTTCCAAATAGTCACCCTGCTCTACTTCACCGGAAATAGGTTTGATCAGACCCAGTAAACTTTTCAGCAGAGTAGTCTTTCCTATACCATTCGCGCCGGTCAAAACGATCTTGCTGCCGCGCTCCATACTCAGATTCAATGGTTTTGACAAAGGTTCGTCATAACCAATCACCAAATCTTTGGTGGTAAACAAATAACGTCCGGGGGTACGTGCAGTTTTGAAGTTGAATTCCGGTTTAGGCTTTTCTGCTGCCAGTTCGATCAGTTCCATATTATCCAGCTTTTTTTGACGGGACATAGCCATATTGCGAGTCGCCACACGAGCTTTATTTCGGGCCACAAAGTCCTTCAAGTCTGCAATCTCCTGCTGCTGACGGTTATAAGCCGCTTCCAGCTGTGCCTTCTTCATGGCATATACTTCCTGGAACTTATCATAATCACCTACATAGCGATTCAGCTCCTGATTATCCATATGGTAGATCAGGTTAATTACACTATTCAGGAAAGGAATATCATGTGAAATGAGGATAAATGCATTCTCATACTCCTGCAAATATCGACGCAGCCAGTTGATATGCTCCACATCCAAATAGTTGGTAGGCTCATCAAGCAGCAGAATGTCCGGTTTCTCAAGAAGCAGTTTTGCCAACAGCACCTTCGTACGCTGACCGCCTGACAGGTCGGTTACATCCCGATCCAATCCCAGTTCCAGCAAACCCAGTGCACGTGCCACTTCTTCTACCTTAGAATCAATCAAATAAAAATCACGGTTTGTCAAAAGGTCCTGGATCACGCCCAATTCTTCCATGTATTCTTCCATCTGCGCTTCATCTGCAGTAGCCATATCGTTGCAGATTTGATTCATCCGTTCTTCCATTTCAAACAGTTCATCAAAGGCACTGCGCAGTACAAAACCAATGGTCATGCCTTTTTCCAGCACTGCATGCTGATCCAGATAGCCGACTTTCACATTCTTTGCCCATTCGATCTTACCTTCATCGGGCATCAATTTACCGGTAATAATATTCATGAAAGTAGATTTACCTTCACCGTTGGCACCGATCAATCCAATGTGCTCGCCCTTCAAAAGTCTAAACGACACATCCTCAAAAATCGCACGATTACCAAATCCGTGGGTCAAATGTTCTACATTTAAGATGCTCATAGCTTCCTCCGCTTTATATCAAATGCTGTATTCGCACTATATCTTCCAAAAACAATATTGTAACAGAAAACCGCTTTGATTTCAATTTATATTTTTCTGTTAACCTCTAATTCGTCTACCATCTAAAATAATCTGTTTCACAGTACCTTTTCCGGAGGAAAATCCATCTCGATTTACATCGTCGAAAGTAATTTCATACAGGATCTCATCAATTTCTTTGGCAGGCTTGCCATCGATTCGTATGTTCTCCAGTTCTAATATGTCAACTATACCTTCAGCATAAGGATCGAACACCTCTATATCTCCCTGTCGAAAACTCATCGGACCCGCTGCCACCAAAAAGCTTCTAGGACTTTCATTGGGTCGACGTACATATTCTATATTTTCCAGTGAAATGTATCCAATGTTGGAATTCAAGAAAAACATTCCGAAATATCCAGTGATTGAATCATCAACGGGATACCATTCACGATTGGAAATCACATGAATATCTTCATAGAAGATATTGTTGGCTGAACCCACACCGGCTCCCTCCGGCTTTTCCCCTAAGCGGTAAGGAGGTGTCTGCCAATACAGCTTGTACTCAAAAATACCGCTCACCCTTCGAATATATACATTTTCTAATCGGCAATCCACGATCTGTCCGTTGCTAAATTCGAATTTTCCCGGCTGCAGACGCATGGCTTTCGCCTTACTATCCGGAGCGGAATGGATCTCCTCACAGAATATATTGCTTGCGGGTCCGTAATTAATGGAAGATCCCAGCCAATCATACATATTCAGGGCCACCAGATCGTCACCTACATGCCCACTAAAGTTTCGGATCCACAGATTCTTTGAATTGCCGTTTACATGCAATCCATCTGCAAAACAATCGATGAAGAAAAAGTTTTCAAATACACCGTCTGTCAGATCTCCCACCTGAACCGAAAAAGATTTAGTTCTGGCGAAAGTAACATTGGATATAGTCAAATGCTTTAAATTATTAAACAGCATCAAGGTTTGAACACCATGAAACCCCTCAATGTTTTCAGCATATTTTCGAATTCCTCTTTCGGTACTGCACTCTTCCCAGCAGCCTCCGTGGATCGATATATTTTCATCGCAGTCGTCTCCCAGAATCGGTTCATATGTACCATCATGAGTATGCTCATTACGCAGCATAATTACTTCACAGTCTGCGACCATTCGAATGGTTGCGCCGGTGGCTTCGATCCGTCGATTAGACGGAATTACAATGGTCATGTCCAACCAATATACTTCTTGCGAAGCCGGAATGACGACGATCTCATGTTCCAGAAGCGCAGTTTGAAGGGCCTCCGTCCAGATCTCACCACAATCTCCCTTTCTTACCAAGTGACGGTAAGACTCCACCGAAATTTGATCCGAAAGTTCCGCTATTTTTGCTTCATTTCTTAGTTTCGCCTGCAATGCAGCATCATAAATTGTTTGCTTGATCTTTTGTTTCATTTTTCTTCTCCATTTGATCATGCATTCAATGGACGAAAGTATACATATTTACCCGGTCCAACAACAAACTCTCTTTCATCCAATACAATGGTCGTTTCCACGGGAGTTTCGATGTCAAATCTCCATACCATATCCTGTTTTCTCCACTTCGAGCAAATTTGGCCCTGTCGCGTCTGTAACTTTGCTTCCAACCAATCTAAACGCTCATCGGGAACCGGAGCAATTTTCACCTTTTTATATCCTGGGGCTTCTTCCAGTACTTGAATACCTGCAGCTCTGCAGTATACCCAATCAGCTACAGCACCGTATGCATAGTGATTAAAAGAATTCATTTCAGGATCCCAAAAATCACCGTTTTCCATGATACCGTCCCAATGTTCCCAAATAGTGGTAGCCCCCTTTGTTACCGGATAGAGCCAAGAAGGGTATTCTCTTCGCAGCAGCAGATCATAGGCAAGCTTATTGTATCCATAGTCGGACAAAACATGCAATAGATAAGGAGTTCCCACAAAACCGGTCTGTAGCTTTGTTCCCTCGGACCGAATCTTTTCAGCCAATTCATCAGCAGCCGCCTGCAGATTCGGTGCCAAGCCAAAATGAATAGCAAGTACATATTCTGTTTGTATTCTATAATCGGTATATGTCTTCTGGAAGGTCGCTTTAATTTTTGCGTATAGATCTTCAAAATATGTTACATCCCGTCCCAGTATTTTTCCGATTTTGACAACAAGACCTGTTGAATAGGCATAGAACGCAGAAGCTAACAAGTCTTCTCTGGTGGATCCTTTATAGCTGCCCACCGGAGCATCCAGTCCCAGCCAGTCGCCGAACTGGAATTCATTAACCCACAGATATTCCTTAGATGTATTGTTGGTGATCCAATCGATCCATCCGGTCATACAATCGAACTGCTTTTCCAAAATCCCACGGTTTCCATAGGCCAGATATACCTGCCACGGACAGATTACTGCCGCATCTCCCCAGGCAGCTCCTGCGGGGCGATCCGTATAGCATTCCGGAATCACATGGGGAATTCTGCCATCTTCCTTTTGATCTGCAGCCATATCCGCCAACCATTTTATGAAGAATTTTTCCACATCATAGTTCAGGCATGCTGCTTTCGCAAACACCTGAGCATCGCCGGTCCATCCCATACGTTCATCTCGCTGCGGACAATCGGTGGGCACATCCAAAAAGTTATCCTTTTGACCCCATATAATATTTTCAAACAACCGATTTAAAAGTGGATCGGAACAGCTTAAATAACCGGTTCTCTCCATTTGCGAATGAACTTCGATCGCTTTAAAGTTTTCCTTCTTAGCTGCCAAAGGTCCTCCCGGAAACTGATCGATTCGAACATACCGAAAGCCGAAAAAGGTAAGTTTAGGCTTATAAGTTTGCTTTCCGTCTTTACAAACATAGACATATTGGCATTTCGCTGTGCGATAGTTTTCGGTATAAAAATTGCCGTACTTATCAAGCACCTCTGCAAAAGATAACGCTATCTGTTCTCCTTTTACCGCTTCCACGTTGATTTCCACATAGCCGGTAACTTCCTGCCCAAAATCGATTACGACCTCACCCTTAGGCGTAGTAATAATATCTGCAGGTACTAGGATTTCCTGTTCTTTAACTTCCTCTCCCTCTTGGGGAATTAGAGTATGGGTCGGTCCTGCGAACACTTCGGTTGCCCAGCTTTGCTTACTCTCAAAAGAAGCATCGTAAATTTCACCGTCATACAAATCTGAAAAACGAACCTGACTCTCCTCTACTTTCCACTCTTCATCAGTATAGATGAACTGTTCAGAACCATCTACATACCGAATACGCAACTGCGCCGTGACTGCAATACCATCCTTTTCTCGTTCAGCTCTTCTTTCCTCGCTAAACCGCATGGTCATGATCGATCCACTGTACCAACCCTTTCCGGCTGTTACACGAATTTCATTACTTTCACATAAAAGATCAGTTACATCATACTGCTGTACTTGCAAACGCTTCTCATACGCTGTCCAGCCCGGCGCTAAAATGAACTCTCCTACTCTTTTTTGATTGATCTCCGCCTCATATACCCCCAGTGCGGTGATTGACAAAATAGCCAACTCCACCTTCTTACTACAGTCGAACTGCCGAATAAATACCGGACATACATCCCCTATATTTACCGAGGAACGGATCCATTTTGCATTCCAATTCATCATTTTCACACTCTAATCCTATCTCTTATGCTCCAACCGTCATGTCTTACTCCAACGTTCTTATACGAATAGGCTGGCTCATTTGATTAATCTTTTTCGTAATATACTTTAAATGTTTTGATTTCATAACATCCGAAGTCCACACAGATTTTTCCTTCCTGTACAGGAATTTCTATTTCATCTTCTTCACACAAGCTGCATTCATAAACTCTAGAAACCGGAACATGCAGCCGAATACTTGCTTTCTGTTCCTTTTTGTTTTTATATTCATAGAGTCTTACGATCAATCCCTTACCATCTTCCGATTTCTTGACTGTATCGATCAATATATGATCGCTATCCACTTCTACCAAACTGTAGCTTGCGAAATCAGCTGTAGTTTGACTACCTGTTAATGTCTGAGTCAATACCGGTATGTTCAAATTGAGAGCTTGTTTTTGAACATCAGAATCAATAAAGGTTCCTTTATGCGGATACAACGAATAAGTAAAATAATGAATTCCTCGATCCGCTGTTTCATCCGGATCAACCGCTGACTTGATCAGCGACAAACCAATTACATTTCCCTGCACATCATATCCGTATTTACAGTCATTCAAAAGAGCAACACCATAGTTTCCTTCAGACAGATCAACCCATTTATGCCCCGGCACTTCAAATCTGGCAAAATCCCATTCGGTATTACTATGAGTCGGTCGTTTAATGTTTCCGTACTGAATCTCATAAGTTGCTTCCTGAGCATGTACATCAACAGGAAAATAAGCTTTTAAAAAGACCTGTTTTTCCTGCCACTCTACTTTCGTTTCAAAATCGATTCTGCTTTCGTTGGCATATACGATCATATCTTGTATCAACTTTGATCGATTGAAACACCAACTTTGGCGAATCACTGCCCGTTCTCCCTGTTCCAATACCTTCTGTGACTCCAACCGGAAAGCGTGGTAGGGCTTTTCCTTATAAAAAACATCCACATCCCAAGCATCGAACCTCTGTGGCTTATCTTCAAAAGCAGCAAACACATTCATTGCTTTTCCACAGTCAACTTGTCTGCTATTCTTTTTATCATACAGAGAAGTAATCTCGCCATTTTCATTCAGCTCTATATGCCAATACGGGCTTTCAATGACATTGTCCTGTACTTCGACGCGATCCCCCTGCTTCATCATATCCGCATTTTTTATAATCTGAATTGTTTTATATCCATAAGCCGGAATATCAGTTACATACACCAAAATTCCCTTCTCGGTATCGGTTCCAGGAAGAATGCCGGTTTCATCGGCAAAGCGACATCCCTTTGATACTTTCTCATCATAGGGAATCAAAACATAGTCATTTCGATTGTAGCCTGTCGTATTATAGCAAATTATAGAATCTTCCTTTACTCGAATCTGCTGTGCAACATTTTCTTTTGCTGCTGCCAGTAATCTTCCACCTTTGACTTGAATCGCTTCATAATCAGCAGTGGTATCCTCATAAACCTGACGAATCGATGACCCTGGCAAAATATCATGAAACTGATTTAGTAATACTCTCTCCCATATTTCATCCAGTTCCGGTTTCGGATATACCATTGCCGTTTCAAGCAAACCTGCCAGCACAGATATAAACTCTATATTGTGAAGCAGAATCTCGGTTTTTCGATTATACCATTTGTTTGCTGCCTGCGAGGTATAGGTTCCTCGATGCAGTTCAAAGTATAGCTCTCCTTCCCATCGATCCAAGTTTTCACGATCCACATGGTTATATATTTTTTCAAAATAATCTTCTGCTTTAATGATCTCGACCTTTGGAATACCCGGCAGATTTTTCATGACTCTGCTCTGTTCCAGCATTTCTCGAGTCGGACCACCGCCACCATCGCCCCAGCCAAAGGCAATCAATAGCTCATCGTTTTTATCTTTATTCTTATAATTTTTCCATACGCCCACTACTTCTTCCGGGTCCATATGTCCATTATAAGTATAAAACCATGAGCCATCATCCGGGGTCGTAATAAAATGGGTGAATATCTCCGAACCATCAATGCCCTTCCACATAAATGTATCGTATGGAAAATGATTATACTGATTCCACGATATTTTGGTAGTCATGAAATACTTAATTCCGCTTTTTTTCATGATCTGCGGAAGTGCTGCTGAATATCCAAAAACATCCGGAAGCCATACCAACTCTGTTTCTTTTCCAAACTCTTCCTTAATAAATCTCTTTCCGTATATGAACTGACGCACCAAAGACTCACCGGAAGGTATATTCGTATCCGGCTCCACCCACATACCGCCGGTGATCTCCCAACTGCCTTCCTCAATCTTTTCTTTCACCCGTTCATATATTTCCGGATGATCCTCTTTCAAGAACTTATATAACTGCGGAGAAGAATGCATATATCGATATTCAGGATACTGCCTCATCAAATTGAGCACCGTGGTAAAAGTTCTGGAAGCCTTTTCCCGTGTGGCATTAAGCCGCCACAGCCACGCCATATCGATATGAGAATGACCCACTCCATACACCTTAGGTTTGATTTCCTCGAATTGCGCAAGCTCATCCAGTTTACCCTGTATATAGTCCAATGCCTCATATACCGACTGATAATATTCCTCTTCCGGATAATTCAAGAAATTAACTCTCTTAAAAGTATCATTGAGAAGCTGAGTTAAACGAATCCTGCGCAGATCCTCTTCATTTAGCAGCAAAGCACAGCGGCGTACCGTATCGATAATAAAACAAAATTGATCTACTTTCATGTCCAGTTCGATTAACTGAGCAAACTTAAAAGTACGCACTCTCGGCACCTTTAAGACGCCACTCCAAACTTTAAGCGCAACTGAAAGCTTCTCTCTATTGGTGATATCTTGATCCAACAAAACTTCTTCATGCCAAATATCAACCGCCTGAACAGGTACTCCATCTATGTAAAGAAGGCCTTCTGCCGTGGATCCACCGCCATCTCGCGGACCCGGCACCAGCCGAAGGGCTAACTCTTTTCCCTGAAGTTCCTTTGGAATCGTCACCTCTGTGCGAAACCACGCAACTCTATCATAGCCACCCCAGGTATCCCACAGTTTAAAAGCGGACCAGGTACTATCATCATAGTCAATAGCCCAAGCATCATCGATTCTATCCTCCATGGATGTTTCAATATACTTCCATTCATCAATGGATATCGAATGCCGAACTCGTGAGGGGCGAACATCTTCATTTACATATTTTTCGATCTTCTCAAGTATAAAATGGGGGTCCTGAACTTTCATGACTTCATTCCTTTCTTGAATTACAATTCCAACATATTCACTTCACAAACTGATTTTTCTGCATCATAAGGAATCTTTATGGTTCTGATCTCACAGGGAGTAAACTGAAGTACTTCTTCTCGACCCATAAAATCAGCTTTTAAAACAGCCGCGCCGCACTGATTTCTCGTTTCATATGCCCGAATAATCACTCCATCATGATCTTCCGTTTCTTTTACGGCGCAGATTTGAACATGGTCGCTCTCTAACGCTAAGAACGACTTCTTTTGAGGCAGTTTTCCTTCATGATAGGTTTCAATTATGGTCTGCGGACGCACATTTAATTCTCTGGCGCGCTTAATCACTTCCGCCTCTTTCCAAGAACCTACGTGAGGAATCAACATATAAGCAAACTCCTGGATGCCGTTATCTACAAAACTATATTCTTCATTCGGCTCCAACTTTTTAGGATCATGATGCGCATATACCGAATTCTTCAAAACAGTCAAGTTCATTTCATCAATATCCATGTTGTAGCTATATTTGGCATCATTGGCAATCGTCAGACCATACATGACCGGCTTCTTGAAGTGTTCTCCGGTAATATCAAACCAACTCTGGCCCGGTTCTTCCTCTCCATTAGCGGATTTTTCAATATATCCATAGGGTATTTCGTATGTAGGCTTCCGGAAATTAAAATTCACCGGGTATTTGATCTTCAGCTGTGTACAAGGTTCTCGCCAATCTACCTTAACTTTTATCGGAATATAATTCAATTCACGGTACATTGAGAAATCCTGTATCACATATGACTCATTATACTGATACTTCACCCGGATCGTCGAACGCACAGGTCCTTCTTCCAGAACCTTCTTGTAAAGCATCTTCATATCACCAAGTTGTTTATCAAATTTAAAAACATTATGCGCCCAAGTATCATGCTGATCCTCGATCACGACCAGTCTGCCGCCCTCCCGGCGCAGCACTTCCAATTCTTCCTGCTTATCGTACAAGCTTGCTACATAACCTGTTTCTTCGTTAATACTTAAGGTAAACCGCTCATTTGACAATTGACTTTCATTCACACTCACATTTTCAAATTGAGGAACCTCTTCCACATTCAGATATAGCTTAAACAACTCGTATCCCATAGAAGGAAGATTCGCCACAAATAAAAGTCTCGACTGCCCGTTGACTGTCGCCTCCGACTGTACTCGCTGCGCAGGAAGGATATTCCCCTCCGAATCAGTTAGTTTAAACTGATCGTTCGAGAGTCCACGAACTTCCAACTCAACAACCATTTTCCCTTCCCAGGTATGCGAATTAAACACAACAATTGGACGCATTGTCGTGTTTTCTTCAATATTGATATCCCATGAAATTGCCTGAAGGGCATAATTTAGCCCCTCTTGTCCAATCGCCATAGCACGTCCATAAGAATAAGATGCATCCTCATAGGCCGAGGGGATGCTGGTTCCCGCCAAAATATCATGAAACTGATTGAACAGAACACCCTTCCAGGCCTTTCCAAAGTCCTCCGGATAGGGCTGTCCTTCCACCGCTTTCGCTACAGCGCTCCAGCCCTCTGCTTCCACCAATTTATTCTCCGCTCTTCGGTTTTCGCGCTTCACACGTGACATCACACTGTAACAACCACTGGCATGATGCTGCAGATCTCCCATATGAACCGGGTACTCTTTTCCGTTACTTTCCACCGAATCAAAAAATTCCTTTGTCGTTCCCATCTTCATTGTTGGCATATCAGATCTGCGATCCATTTCATGAATACTGGCAATATTCTCTTTAGTAGGTCCTCCTCCGTGGTTACCCACTCCATAAAACATCATTAACTCGTCCTCGCCGTCCAGCAATTCACATTTCAGCCTGCCTACATATTTTTCCAGATCTTTTCCCCAGGTACAATACTCATACGGAATTCTATAGGTCATCACCTTTGATCCGTCCATAGATTTCCACTGAAAAATTCGTCCCGGTAACCCCTTTTCCAGAGGCATAGGACGCATAAACACATAACGATCCAAGCCGCTCTTTTTAAGGATTTGCGGCAAATTCCCATTGTGTCCAAAACTATCCACATTATATCCTGTAGTTGCTGTTTTCCCAAACTTTTCCAGAAAATACCGCTGCCCGTACAATCCCTGACGAATCAATCCTTCTCCGGAAGGAATATTGCAATCCGGCTGAACCCACCAGCCACCTACCAACTCAATTCTGCCTTCCTGTACTCGCTTTTTCAATTCCTCAAACATTGCAGGATTGTTCTTTTCGACCCATTCAAAAAAGGCAGCAGAGCTGCAAGTAAACACAAACCCTTCATCTTCATCCATTCTGTCAAGAACAGACTTAAAAGTCGCCTTTACTTCCTGAAATCCTTCCTGCCAGTTCCATAACCATACCGGATCCAAATGTGCATTACCGATCATATGTAATTTTTTCTCTTTCATATGCCGCTCCTTTTCGAATGCTAATTACGCTCATTATAGCAGTACAACTAATCTTTTTCAATAAAACGGATCAACGATCCCTATATATTCATAGTCTTCTGATTTTTTGCAGATTCTCTTGCTGCAATCGCTACTTTCGTGATATGGAATATTTCTTCCAACGGAATAGGAGTTTTACCCTCCAAAAACTCAGATAACAATTCCGGAGCTTCAGTTGGCAAATACTCAAAAGATCCCTCTTTGTTGATCATTGTAACTTTTCCCGCAATGACCTCCACGACTCCTTCTGTTCCAATACATCGCACTCGATCATCCCCATGCGTAGGAGCCATATCAGGTCGATAATAGTCAATATTAGCAGAAGCGATGACTTGATCTTCTAATTGGAACTGACAAATAGCCGCCATTTCAGGATTCTCACCTACACAACACGAATGAACACTGAGAAAATGTTTTCCGGAAAAATAAGAAATCCAATCAATAGCATGTATCCCTACCCACGGAATCGTTCCACCATAAAGTTCAGGATCAGCATACCAACCGGGACGCTTCCCATACTTATAACTTTTTTGAGCAATAATCATTTTCAACTGTCCAATCATTCCAGATTGCACCATATGAGCTGCCTGATAAAAGGCCGGATCAAATCGTAGATAATGCATGGCAGAAAACCGGATGCCATTTTCTTGAATCGCTCCTTGTACCTCATCAAGTTCTTCCAACGAAGAAGCAATCGGTTTTTCAGAAAACACATCAATCTTTCGCCTAGCACATTCTATCACGATTTTCCCTGTGATTCCAAATACTGGAGATACAATTGCCAGATCGGGCTTGGTTTCATCCAACATTGTTTTATAGCTCTTAAAATATGGAATCGTAATATGAATCAATTCATTACTATCTTCCTCTGGACTGCCCGAAGCAAAACCAACAAATACCACATTCTTTCTATTTTTTAAACAGGCATACGCTTGAGACCAGTGACCACAAGCACCAATAAAACAAACTTTCATCCAAACACCCTCTTTGCATATCATCTAACTATAGCTTTCTTTCATTATACAGTATCTACTCCAAAAGCACCATGTGAAAAATGATTATAATTTTCGAAAATACATACAAAAAAAGAGCCAACCATTTAAGTTGACTCTTTGTAGTGGACACTATAGGGCTCGAACCTATGACATCCTGCTTGTAAGGCAGGCGCTCTCCCAGCTGAGCTAAGCGTCCATAAGTTATCCGCTTCGCGGCTAACTTTGGATTATGTCCCTTGGTCTTACGTTCTTCTTATATC
>JAZQWC010000038.1:0-18532 GCA_045632125.1 Bianqueaceae bacterium | reverse complement strand
CGATCATCTCGGCCTGTTTTTCAATTTCCTTCCGCTTGGAACCTTTACAGATCGAAGCCAATATTACTCCTACTACTAAACCGACTCCGGCTGCAATACCGGTCACCATCAATTTTTCACGCCAGCCCCAATCAGAATCATAGAAATCAAACAAACGCTCCACTAATTCTTCTACTTTCGCCTTGATTTTTTCTTTCATCTCGTCCCACTCCTTCACACAACTGATTTTCGAATATCCACGGACTATATCTTATTATGTTCATTATAGCACATCTCAATTCTTCGATGCAATAAGTCTTGTTATATCTTATATACCAGTCTGCAGCAGACCTTCATGTCCCTTTAGAATATATACATTTTGATATCCCATATACACCATAAGATTTCGAGCCTGCATGCTTCTCTTACCAGCTGAGCAGTATACGATCAGTTTCTCCCCTTTATCCGGGTTTTCTTTTCTCATAGTAGAATTGATGTTATCATAGGGCAAATTGATTGCACCTTTCAAATGGGATCTATTATATTCAGCCTGACTTCTTACATCGATCAGTTTACCACCGCTCGCAAGAAGTTGATCCATATTTTCATACGAGATCGTCTTGATTTCCTCCAGTATTCTGTCATCCAAATCATCTTGATTTTGGATCGGAATACATTTCGAGGCCTTAACTCTATACACTTTTGTACAATGCTTTTCTACTGTTACCTCCATCATTTCACCGCTCGAAATATCGGTATGCTCCCAAAGATCCCTCACGCTTATCACTTCGCCGTCCAAGCCAACATCAGCCAGTGAAACTTTGAAGTTTACACTCTCTTCACTACGATTGAAGAAGGCAACCGCTTTTTCACAGGACTGTTCACATCCAAGATTTTTGATCCAAACCTCACCAACTACAACTCCATCATCATTTTTGATTTCCTTTGCCACATAGGCCTGCAAGCAGGCCGGATCCTGATTGATGGCAATCAGTTCTTCATTCTTTAGAATTTCAAGTGTACTTTCCGGAATCATAGTCAGGTCGCAGCCAATCATTAAGGGTGTAGACATCATACACCACATGGCAAAATGACTTTTTTCCTCCTCATGGTTTAATCCATTTCCCACCTGCATCATATCCAAATCATTTACATGTCCAGGTGAAGTATAGCGTGCCAAGGAACGAATATTATCAATTTGATACACTAATGATTCAAATGTCGGTCTAATATCGGCACCAGTACGCCATGAATCTGCGATTTTGGTCGCCCATTCACCTGGGAACTGCCATCTGCAAATATTAAATACAATGCATCTTCCTGTACGCTCTCTAATTTCATCGATGATCTTTGCGATCTTCGTATACTGCTGCTCTTCGTCAAGACCAAGTTTCTGCCCACCGCACCAATCGACCTTGATAAAATCAAAGCCGTACTCTTCCAGAAACATTTTCAAATCCTGTTCTTCATAACCATAAAGCCCTACATCTACTCCGTTATCGCCTTCATTATCCCAATAATAGGCGCAGGTATTTTTTCCACCTTCTGAATAGATTCCAGCCTTCAATCCCAGAGAGTGAGCATAGTCAGCCACAACCTTAATACCGTTAGGAAATCTGTTTTTGTGGAATTTTAATAGTCCGTCTTCTCCTCTGCCGCCGAAAAAACCGTCATCCATATTGAAATATTCATAACCATATTTAGACAGTCCGGTAGAAATCAACGCATCTGCCTGAGCTTTCATTCTATCTTCTGAAATATCGGTTCTAAAAGCATTCCACGATGCCCATCCCATAATGGGTGTTTTTCTGTTCTTCATTTGACACTGATATTTTCTCGAGATCGACATCAAATGTTTAAGATAATCTATATAATATTCTTTTAAGAATTCATCTTCGATCAGGGCCGAATTTCTTTCTATTACCGCTTTTTCTCTTTTCGGGTCAAGAATCGGCAGATCAAATTCTTTTTTATGTTCATATACCATTTCAACAGCTTTCATCCGCTGAACGAACAGTTCAGCCATCTTCAAATCGACTTCGTTTATGATTTTTCTTGCTTCCTCAAGTTTATTTACCATATCATTGCTTCCTTTCCGTCAATCCATGCTTATCCATTGCTCTATGAACGATATCTCAAATTAACTTTGCTCTTCAAATTGAATTAATAAAAAGTCCTCCGCATTCCGATTCAGAATACAGAGGACGAAAAAGCATTACTCCGCTGCCTCATATCAATCGGCAACTCTCACAAGGTTCTTTTCAAACTACAGATTTCTACTAGTCCATTTTCTTCGATACTTATTTTATACTTGCTAGCACTTTACCATCTCAAAATAGAAAAGTCAAGGTGTTTTTGTAAAAACCTGCTGTCCCTTTACAAGAGCTGCACTTAATCGTATGCCACCAATGATATCTGTAAACCAATGCACGCCTGAAAGTAATCTCCCGACTACCATAATAATGCTACATATAATCATAATCAATTGCATCCACTCATAAAATGAGTCTCCATTTCCCAACTTTAATCGACATATTTTGCATAGAAAAAATCCCGAAACCTTAACGATTTCGGGATTTTTAAGTGTTGTTGTGTTGTGTTGTTTTTGAAAATCAGTACAAATATAGGTTGAAAGATTATCGTTTGGAGAACTGAGGTGCACGACGAGCAGCCTTCAAACCGTATTTCTTTCTTTCTTTCATTCTGGGGTCACGAGTCAGGTAACCAGCCTTCTTCAGGGTGGAACGGAACTCTTCATCAACGTTCAGCAGGGCGCGAGCGATACCGTGCTTGATAGCACCAGCCTGGCCAGTGAAGCCACCGCCATTAACGTTTACAAATACATCAAACTTATCCAGGGTCTCAGTAGCGGTCAGAGGCTGACGAACGATCATCTTCAGGGTCTCAAGACCAAAATACTGATCCAGATCTCTCTTGTTTACGGTAATTTTACCGGTACCGGGTCTCAGATAAACGCGAGCTACGCTGGATTTTCTTCTGCCAGTACCATAATACTGTGTAACAGCCATGATTTATGTCTCCTCTCTTTCCTTATGCCTTGATGGTCAGTACTTCGGGCTGCTGTGCCTGATGTCCATGCTCGGGACCAGCATATACCTTCAGTTTCTTGATCATGTCACGGCCTAATGAATTTTTAGGCAACATACCTTTTACAGCAGTCTTGATAGCCAGTTCAGGCTTGGTAGCGAGCAGCTGCTTGTAGCTCATCTCGCGCAGACCACCGGGCTGACCGGTGTGGGTGCTGTAAATCTTATCTTCCAATTTCTTACCGGTCAGATGAATCTTCTCGGCGTTAACAACAATTACATAGTCTCCCATGTCCAGGAAGGGAGTAAATTCGGGTTTGTTTTTTCCTCTAAGAATAGCGGCAACCTGAGATGCCAGACGACCAAGGGTCTGTCCTTCTGCATCGACTACATACCATTTTCTCTCGATGTTCTTACCGCTGGGCATATAAGTCTTCATTAACTCTACACTCCTTGTTATTTTGCTGCAGTCTGAAATTTGAATCCGGGGCTAGTGGATTAATTCCACTACAGCGCTATCGACTCTATTAGTCGCACTTTGTTATTATATTCCTTTGCCTATCTAATGTCAAGCATTATTTTCATTTTTTTATCAGAATTTGACAGGAAAAACCTATAGTTATCCACATCATCCACAGTCAATATCCGATACATTTAAAATTCCTTCGGCTGCAGATATTCGATCATATCAGGGGTCATCAGGATCTCCAATGCTTTCATGTTTTCCACTAATTGCTCCATCGTCGCAGAACCGCTAATAGCAAAATTGGGAAATCCATGGGGCTGCGAAAGCACATAGGCCAGTTGCAGCTGGATCACAGAATAGCCGGTCTCTTCACTCATATTCTTCAAGCGCCGAGCCACCTCATAGTTATAAGGCAGATCATACCAACTCTTTGCATGATCCGACCACCGCTTGGTGTTTCCATCTTCCGCCAGCTTTGCCAATACGCCGGAAGCCACCGGGGAATAGGCCCCCACTGCCATGCCCGAAGTTTTATGATGTGCAATATACTCCTCATCCAACCACTTGCTCACACAGGTCTCGTTGGAGCGATTGATCTTCGCCACGTTCATTTCCACTTCGTCCACTTTAAATCCGCTCATACCATGAGTCTTAGCAAAGGCAGCTGCCTCCTGCTGTCTAGCCACCGTCCAGTTAGAGCAACCATAGTACCGAATCTTACCGCTTTTACGGATCTCCTCCATGGTGCCCACAACCTCTTCCACCGGCACGGTCACATCGTCTACATGCAGTAAATAAAAATCAAAATAATCAAATCCGGCTCGCATCAAAGATTCATCCACATCCTCCAGCAGGTCCTCTCGATGCATGGCTAACGCGCTCGGCACCCGATGATCCTCACCGCCTTTTGAGGTTACGATCATTTCGTTGCGAACACCACGCTCTTTCACCCACTTGCCCACAATACGCTCTGAAGCTCCTTCGGAATACTCATGAGCCGTGTTCAAAAAACGACCGCCCTTTTCATAGTAGTAATCCATAAGATCAAAGGAAAGCTCCTCCGACTCACGAGAACCCAAATAGGCACAACCCAAACAAAACTGTGAAACCGAAAACTCCACTCCCGGAATTTGAATCGTCTTCATTATTTAGCTTCCTCCGTGTACTCCACACTCATCAGCATTAAACCCGTTCCCGGGGCCGTAGGCCCAAGCAGCTGACGGCGTCCTGTTTCCAAAGCCTGCGTAATGCACCCTAAGTCCAGCTTTCCCTTGCCAATTTCGAACAAGGTGCCGGCTATGATCCGAACCATATTATATAGAAAACCGTTTCCGGTCACCTCAATACGATAGCCTTCCTCTTCCTTAATCAAGGCAGTGCGGTATATTGTACGAACTGTGGAAAGATTCATTCCCCCCGATGAACGAAAGGCTAGAAAATCATGTTCACCTTCCAACAGTTTGAGTGCGTGTTCCATCATCTCAATATCGAGAGTCTCTTTCACCAAAGTATAGTATCGACGCAGTTCCGGCGGCATAATATCGCCATTAATAAATCGATAGGCATACGTTTTTTGCTTAGCCCCAAATCGTGGATGAAAATCTGCTGCAGCCTCCCAAACTTGATAAACTCGTATATCCACTGGAAGGTTAGCATTCAGTGCCAATTTTAAACGATCTACCGGTATTCCATGTTCAAAATCGAAAGCAGCTACTTGTCCTCTGGCATGCACACCGGCATCCGTACGACCTGATCCCATCAAATGGACTTGTTCGTGAAACAGCTTTTCAATCACATCTTCGATTACCTGCTGCACAGTCAATCCATTTTCTTGTCGTTGCCAACCGGCATAATCGGTGCCGTCATACCCGATTTTTAACGCGATCCGTCTCATAATATCACCATTTACTTAAGAAAAACGCTCCAATCGAAGTTACACTGGGTAAATATCTGGATAAAATAAGTCCAACTAAGAATACTAGCAGACACAATTTTGCCACATGGTCTCTTGCTCGATACTTCAGTTCTTTCATTCTAGTCCGACCCTCGTCGCCATGGTAGCAGCGCGCCTCCATAGCCGTCGCCAATTCATCCGCTCTGCGGAAGGCAGAAATGAATAAAGGAACCAATACCGGAATCAAGCTTTTGGCTTTCTGCACCAGTCCGCCTGATTCAAAATCAGCTCCACGAGCAGTCTGGGCCTTCATGATCTTATCAGTCTCTTCCATCAAAATTGGGATGAAACGAAGAGCAATGCTCATCATCATGGCGATATCGTGTACCGGTACTTTGATTTTTTTCAAAGGACGCAGCAGACGCTCAATTCCATCAGTTAATTGGATGGGTGTGGTAGTCAGTGTCATCATAGAACACCCAATGATCAGCAGGATTAAACGGGCAGCCATAAATACAGCAGTATATATGCCTTCGCGGCTGATAGAAATAAAATACCATTTCAAAATAGGAGTTCCATCCACCAGAAACACATTTAGCACTACTGTGAACAACAGTAATATCATCACTGTTTTCAAGCCGCGTAAAATGAAACACAGCGGAATGCGGGCCAGTTTTACAGCAAGCAGCAAGCCAACTCCTGCCAGCACAAAGCCCAAAATATTTTTAACACAGAACAGACTGACGATATATACCACAGTGGCAATTATTTTCGTTCTAGGATCCAGTTTGTGTACCACCGATTCCACATCGTAATACTGTCCTATTGTAATATCTCGCAGCATTCAGTTACCTCTTAAACTTTTCTAATATATACGCTTCCATTTGATCTAAATTCAGCATGGCGCCCGGAATATCAAAGCCCTTTTCTGAAAGTTTCAATCCGAGTTCTGTCACCTGCGGTATACCCAAACCGATGCTTTTTAACTCGTCCGCATGGGTGAACACTTCTTCCGGTGTGCCATCGAACTGTACACGGCCTTTTCCCATGGCGATGATACGATCCACATATTTGGCTACATCTTCCATGCTGTGGGATACCAAAATCACAGAGATTCCTTGTTCCTTTTGGAGCTTCTGAATTTGCGATAAAATAGCATCACGGCCCTTAGGATCCAGACCGGCGGTGGGTTCATCTAGAATCAAATATTCGGGTTGCATTGCTAACACGCCTGCAATAGCCACGCGTCGCTTTTGTCCTCCTGAAAGCTCGAAAGGAGATTTTTCTTTGTATTTTTCCTTTAAGCCGACCATCTTCATGGCTTCATCAACACGCTTATCTATTTCTTCTTGGGACAATCCCATATTAGTGGGGCCAAAGGCTATATCCTTCGCAACTGTCATTTCAAACAGCTGATGCTCCGGATACTGAAATACCAATCCAACCTTTTGGCGGATCCGTTTCATTTTAGCACCCTTCAATACCCTCGCCTGTTTTTTTGATTTTACATTGAGCTCTTCGAAAATATCCTCTCCATCGCATAACACCTGACCTCTGGTTGGTTTGACCAAGCCATTCAGATGTTGGATCAAGGTTGATTTTCCCGATCCGGTGTGACCAATAATTCCAATAAACTCGCCTTTGTGGATGGTCAGACTTACATCCTGTAATGCTATTTTTTCATTTGGAGTACCCGGATCATATATATATGTTAGGTTTTTTACTTCAATAGACATAAAGCGTTCACCATTTCTTCCGTTGTCAAAATATCAGCTGGTATATCAAGTCCGTCTTTTCGCAGCCGATACGCTAATTCTGTCATTTGAGGTACATCCAAGCCATATTGCTTTAAAAGCTCTACTTCGGTAAATACTTGTCTAGGAGTACCTTCTAATACAACTTTACCATGATCCATTACAATAATACGATCAGCATTCACTGCCTCTTCCATATAGTGAGTAATATGGATCACCGTCATTTTATCTTCTTTATTTAATTTCCAAAGGGTTTTCATTACCTCTTTGCGCCCCTTAGGATCCAGCATAGCGGTGGGCTCATCTAACACAATACATTCCGGTTTCATTGCTAAAACACCGGCAATCGCAATTCTCTGTTTTTGTCCACCGGATAATCTTGTGGGTGCACTCTTTCTGTATTCCATCATTCCAACAGCTTCCAATGCTTCTTTCACACTGGCACGGATCCGTTCCGGCTGCATTCCTAGATTTTCCGGTCCAAAGGCCACATCCTCTTCCACTACCGAAGCAATCATCTGATTGTCTGGATTTTGAAAAATCATTCCGGCCTTTTGACGAATCAGCCATATCTTATCTTCTTCCTTTGTGTTCATCCCCTGAATCCACAAAGTTCCTGCTGATGGTTCCAAAAGTGCATTGATATGGCGGGCAAAGGTTGACTTACCAGAACCATTGTGACCTAAAATCACAACAAATTCACCTTTTTGTACTGAAATATCCACCCCTTGCAACGCGTACATTGCCTCTGCTACTGTACCATCTTCCTCTTCAATGGTGTAGGTGAATTCCAGCTTTTCGCTGCGCAGCATTTCTTCCATGTCCGTATCCTTTCTATTTCCAACCATTTCAATCCCATACTTGAAAAAAAGCAGGCAGGACCAAAGTCCGACCTGCTTTTCTCGTTAATTTTTATACTAATTCGATGATTGCTACTTCAGCACCGTCGCCCTTACGAGGACCAACTTTGATGATGCGGGTGTAGCCGCCCTTACGATTTTCGTACTTAGGAGCTACTTCGTCAAACATCTTAGCAACCATGTCAACTTTTTTGCTCATGCTTCTTACTTTAACACCATCAGCAGGAACTTCAGTGATGGGGTTGAATACCTTCAGCATCTGACGACGAGCGTGCAGACGAGTGGCATTGTCTTTTTTGATGGTCTTGGTGATTTCTTCGTATACGGTTACTTTCTTGCCGTCTACAACTTCTTTCACTCTCTTACCATCTTTGTCCTTTTTAGGAACATTTACTTTAACTTCTACGGTCTCGTAGTTGTCTTTTTCACGAATTGCCAAGGTGATCAGCTTTTCAGCTTCACGACGAATTTCTTTAGCCTTGGTAACAGTAGTGGTGATTCTGCCATGATACAGCAGGTTAGTAACCTGGTTACGCAGCAGAGCTTTACGCTGAGAAGAAGTTCTTCCAAGCTTTCTATATCCAGCCATTTTATTATCCTCCTATTATTGCGGTTTCCCGCACAAGACCCGCCTTATCAGAATTTGACGGTGTCCCCGGTATTTGTTATACAGCTGCCCGGTGCAGCCCAAAAACCGTAATCTCATCTCCGGCTAAAGGGATGAGACCCTCTTCAGCCTTTGGTTGAATTCTCAACCTAGGCTGAAGGATTCATTACTCTTCGTGGGGCTTTAAAGAAAGTCCTACTTCGTGTAATTTACCAAGCACCTCATCCAAAGACTTGCGTCCCAGATTACGTACTTTCATCATTTCATCTTCAGTCTTATTGGTCAAATCCTCGACTGTATTGATACCCGCTCTCTTCAAGCAGTTATAGGAACGAACAGACAGATCCATCTCTTCAATTGTCATCTCCAAAACTTTCTCTTTCTGATCTTCTTCCTTTTCAACCATGATCCCGGCATTCTTGGCACTGTCGGACAGGTCAATGAACAGAGCCAAATGATCGTTCAATACCTTAGCCGCCAGGCTGACTGCCTCGTCGGGCTTAATCGTTCCGTTGGTCCAAATCTCCATTGTGAGTTTATCGTAGTCAGTAATCTGACCAACACGAGTATTCTCAACAGTGAAATTTACACGTTCTACGGGAGTGTATAAAGAATCAATCGCGATTACGCCAATTGGCTGATTGTCATTCTTGTTCTTGTCGGCACCCACATAACCACGACCACGAGAAATGGTCAGTTCCATATACATCTTGGACTCAGGACCACCACTCAGGGTAGCAATTACCTGATCAGGATTGATTACTTCGTAATCCTGATCCATCTTAATATCTCTGGCGCGAACAACACCCTCGCCTTCATACTCGATGAAAGCAGTTTTGGGTTCGTTGCTCTCGGTATTAGCCTTAATTGCAACGTTCTTCAGGTTCAGGATGATTTCAGATACATCTTCCTTAACGCCAGGAACATCACAAAACTCATGCACAACACCATCGATCTTGATGCTGGAAATAGCCGCTCCGGGAAGAGATGACAGCATAATTCTGCGGAGAGAATTTCCGAGTGTCGTACCGTAGCCTCTCTCTAAAGGCTCGACAACAAACTTGCCATAGGTACCATCTTCACTGATGTCCATCACGTCAATACGTGGCTTCTCAAATTCTAACACAGGGAACCTCCTTCACTCTCTAGAGCTAATTATTATTTAGAATACAACTCGACGATCAGAGTCTCGTTTACAGGAACATCGATCTGCTCACGGGTAGGAATAGCCTGAACGTTGATCTTACCATTCTCGGTATCAGCAACGATCCACTCAGGAACTACACGACCAGCGGTGGTCTCATAGATGTCTTTGAATCTCTGAATGGAAACAGACTGCTCTTTCAGGGTGATCACATCACCAGCTTTGATCAGGTAAGAAGGAATGTTTACTTTCTTGCCATTAACCTGGATGTGATTGTGACGAACTACCTGACGAGCTTCGGTACGAGAACGAGCAAAACCAGCACGGTATACTACGTTATCCAGACGACGCTCCAACAGGATCATCAAGTTATCACCGGCAATACCCTTCTGGGTAGTAGCGGTTTCGAAATAGTTACGGAACTGGGTCTCCAGAATACCGTAAATTCTTTTAGCTTTCTGCTTTTCACGCAGCTGCAGGCCGTACTCAGACATTTTCTTTCTGTTCTGACCATGCTGACCGGGTGCATAAGCACGCTTCTCTACTGCACATTTATCGCTCTTGTAGCATCTCTCGCCCTTCAGGAAAAGCTTTTCGCCTTCACGACGGCAAAGTCTGCACATAGATCCAATATATCTTGCCATAGTCTCCTATACCTCCAAATTAAACTCTTCTGCGTTTGGGAGGACGACATCCGTTATGAGGAACGGGAGTAACGTCTCTGATTGCAGTAACTTCAAGACCAGCAGCCTGCAGAGCACGGATAGCAGCCTCACGACCAGCACCGGGACCCTTTACGCTAACTTCAACAGTCTTCAAACCATGCTCCATAGCAGCCTTAGCAGCGGTTTCAGCAGCCATCTGTGCAGCATAGGGAGTATTTTTACGAGAGCCACGGAAACCCAGTCCGCCTGCACTTGCCCAGGAAAGAGCGTTACCGGCAGTATCGGTTAAGGTAACAATCGTATTGTTAAATGTAGATTGAATATGCGCCTGACCTCTGTCAACATTCTTGCGGTTACGACGGCGCGTTGTCTTTTTAAGACCTTTCTTAGGTGCCACGTTTAAACCCTCCTAATTATTTCTTCTTGTTTGCGATAGTGCGACGCGGGCCTTTGCGAGTACGTGCGTTGTTCTTGGTGTTCTGACCACGAACAGGCAGACTTCTTCTATGACGCGTTCCTCTATAGCAGCCAATTTCAGTCAATCTCTTGATGTTCAGTGCGATCTCTCTACGAAGATCACCTTCAACCATCTGAGTTTCATCGATTACGCTACGGATCTTATTAACTTCATCGTCAGTCAGATCGCGCACGCGGGTGTCAGGATTAACGCCAGCTTCCTTTAAAATGCGAACGGCACTAGTGTGACCAATACCATAGATGTAGGTCAGGCCAACTTCAACTCGTTTCTCGTTAGGCAAATCTACGCCTGAAATACGTGCCATATATATTTCCTCCTAATCAACCTTGTTTTTGCTTATGCTTCGGATTTTCGCAAATGATCATTACTTTGCCTTTGCGTTTGATGACCTTGCACTTTTCACACATAGGTTTAACTGATGAACGTACTTTCATGTCATCGCTCCTTTCTTGCCTGTCTGGATTATTTTGCTCTCCAAACGATACGGCCTTTCGTTAAATCATAGGGAGACATCTCAATTGTTACTTTGTCTCCGGGTAATATTTTAATGAAGTTCATTCTAAGCTTGCCGCTGATATGGGATAATACCCGATGTCCGTTGTCAAGTTCCACCAGGAACATGGCATTGGGCAACTTTTCAACGACAGTACCTTCTACTTCAATAACGTCATTCTTTGACATACTTTTCCTCCATGCACTTCATCAAGCATTCAGTGCATTTACGATGTCCTGCGTTACGGCTTCAACCGCCTTGGTACCATCTACAGCAATCAGCTTACCTGCAGCCTTATAATGATCGATCAGCGGTGCTGTCTGATCATGATATACGGTAAGGCGCTTCAAAACTGTTTCAGCCTCATCATCCTTACGGATGATCAGCTCAGAACCGCATCTGTCACAGATTCCGTCTTTCTGAGGAATCTTGAACTCGGTGTGATAGGGCTCGCCACACTTAGGGCAAACTCTTCTGCCAGCCATGCGGTTTACGATCTGCTCATCGGGAACTTCTACATCTACAGCCGCGTCGATTTCCACCTTCGCATCCAGTGCAGCTGCCTGCACCAAAGTTCTGGGGAAACCATCCAGAATGTAGCCATTCACGCAATCATCTTTTGCAAGACGATCCATAACCAGATCTACAGTGAGTTCATCCGGAACCAGAAGACCCTGATCCATATATTCTTTAGCTTTCAGACCCAAAGGAGTCTGCTCTTTCAGATTTGCTCTGAAAATATCGCCGGTAGAAATATGAGGAATCTGATAGGTATCTGCCAGGCGAGTAGCCTGAGTTCCTTTTCCTGCGCCGGGAGCGCCTAATAATATGAGCTTCATCTTGAAACCTCCATGCTTCTTACTTGGATAAGAATCCTTTGTAGTGACGCATTACCATCTGACCTTCAATCTGCTTTACAGTCTCCAGAGCAACACCAACACAGATCATCATCGAAGAACCACCGATGGACAAACCATCGATACCGAATACGAAGGACAGGATGACCGGCAAGCTTGCTACTACAGCCAACATAACCGCACCAATTGTCACAACGTTATTCGCAGTCTTCTTAATATAATCGTAGGTGGGAGCACCGGGACGCAGACCAGGAATAAATCCTGCATTCTTTTTCAGATTTTCTGCAATCTGTTTAGGATTATAGTTAATGGATGCGTAGAAGTAAGTGAAGAAAATAATCAGAACCACATACAAGCAAGCTCCAAAGGGATGAGAAGTGTTCAACCATGCGAGAACGGTTCCCCACCAGCCGGTAGGAGTTGTTGTAACAAAGCTGGTAATGATACCAGGTAAACTTGTGATCGAAATTGCAAAGATGATCGGCATAACACCGGCCATATTTACTTTGATCGGAATATAGGTGGAAGCTCCACCATAGGCCTTACGTCCCTGCATACGCTTAGCATACTGGATCGGGATGCGGCGCTCTGCCAGTTCAAGCACTACGATGAATGCTACAACCAAAACCAGAACAATTGCAATCGCAACCACAAGTACTACACTTTCGTAGCTGAACAGATTTCCGATTGCTGCCGGAACTCTGGACAGAACGTTGACCATAATAATTAATGAAATACCGTTACCAATGCCTTTTTCCGTGATGTTCTCACCGATCCACATTACAAACATACTACCCGCAGTAAATACGGCCATAGATACGATAATGGACCATGTAACACCCAGATCACTGGTGAAGCCACTGCGCAGACCATAGGAAATACCGAAGGACTGAACCAGTGCAAGCACCAAGGTAACCACACGGGTATACTGCTGAATCTTTTTACGACCAGCCTCACCGTCTTTCTGAATCTCTTCCAATTTGGGAATCGCTACAGCCAACAGATTCATAATAATGGATGAGTTGATGTAGGGCTGAATACCCATGGCAAACAGATTCATCTGACTGAACGCGCTACCGGACATAATGTCAAACAGTGCCATCACTCCACCTGCGGATGCAAAGTAGTTCTTCACTACTGCAGCATCCATCAGGGGACTGGGAATCAAAGAACCTAAACGGACAAGGGCTAACATCATCAGAGTATACAGGATTCTTCTGCGAAGATCCGGAATTCTGGCAATGTCTCTTACTGTTTTAAACAAGATTGTTGCCCTCCTTTATGCAACCACCTGCCAAGCAGGAGTTACATTTATTATTCAGCAGTACCGCCAACAGCTTCAATTTTAGCCTTTGCGCTTTCGCTGTAGCTGCAGCCGGTTACGGTCAGTTTCTTGGTCAGCTCGCCGCCGCCCAGGATCTTAACGCCATCTTTAGGATTGCTGATGATACCAGCAGCCTTCAAAGCCTCAACGTTTACAACTGCACCGTCTTCAAACTGATTCAGGCGATCTACATTGATAGAAACGATGGTTACAAAGTTTCTATGAGTTTTCTTTTTGATACCTCTCTTAGGAAGTCTTCTGTACAAAGGCATCTGACCACCTTCGAAGCCCAAGCGAACACCGCCGCCGGAACGTGCCTTCTGACCTTTATGACCTCTACCGGCAGTCTTACCATTTCCGGAACCGTGGCCACGGCCTACACGAAAAGAACTCTGTTTAGAGCCCTCAGCGGGCTTTAACTCTGTTAAGTTCATTCTTAGTGCCTCCTATATTATTCCTGAATTTCTTCTACTTTAACCAGATGCTGAATCGAAGCGATCATACCGCGGATTGCAGCATTGTCCGGCTGGATTACAGTCTTCTGAGTCTTGGACAAGCCCAGAGCTACTGCAGTCTTTTTATGCTTCGGAATTGCTCCGATAGTGGACTTTGCAAGTGTAATTTTAAGTTTTGCCATGTTTCTGATCTCCTTAACCTAAAATCTCAGCAACAGTCTTGCCGCGCTTTCTAGCGATTTCTTCGGGAGTATACAGACCCTTCAGACCCTCGATAGTAGCAGCAACAACGTTGTTTTTGTTATTGGAGCTCAAGGATTTGGTTCTGATGTTCTGTACACCAGCCAGCTCCAGAACGATACGAGCGGGACCACCAGCGATGATACCGGTACCTTCCTGAGCAGTCATCAGAAGAATGGATGCGCTGCCATGTACACCCTTAGTGGTGTAAGGAATGGAGTTTGCGTCGTTTCTGGGAACGGTGATCATGTTCTTCTTAGCAGCTTCTTCACCTTTACGGATAGCTTCCGGAATTTCCAGAGACTTACCCAGGCCGAAACCTACATGACCGTTCTTGTCACCTACAACTACCAGAGCAGTAAATCTCATGTTGCGACCACCCTTTACAACCTTGGTTACGCGCTTGATGGTTACTACTTTGGACTCTAATTCACCCAGAGTATTGGGATCAATTCTATTGTTATTCATTCATCTGCCTCCGATTCTTAGAACTGCAAGCCGGCTTCTCTGGCAGCATCGGCTAAAGCCTTAATTTTTCCGTGATACAGGAAACCGCCACGATCGAATACTACAGTGGTGATTCCTTTCTCTGCTGCACGCTTTGCAACTAATTCACCAACGGCCTTAGCAGCTTCAGTATTGTTAGTAAACTCTACTTTCTCTTTTACTTCCTTCTCAACGGTGGAAGCAGCTACTAAAGTGGTTGCGGTTGTATCATCAATAATCTGAGCGTAGATGTGCTTGTCGCTGCGGAAAACGCTAAGGCGCGGGCGCTGCATTGTTCCGTTAATGTTCTTACGCATTCTGTAATGCTTCTGAGCACGATTGCTAGATGCTTTTTTAATCATATTGGAATGTCACCCCTTTACCTTATTTACCGGTCTTACCTTCTTTACGACGAATCACTTCATCAGCGTACTTAATTCCTTTGCCCTTGTAGGGTTCCGGAGGACGTTTGAAGCGGATTTCAGCCGCAAACTGACCAACATTTTCTTTGTTGATACCGCGAACGATAATTACGTTCTGGCCCTGAACTTCAGTTTCGATACCTTCGGGATCAACCATTACTACGGGATGAGAGTAACCCAAAGTCAGGTGAAGCTCTTTACCCTGTTTTGCTGCTCTATAACCAACACCGTTGATCTCAAGTTTCTTTTCGTAACCCTGAGTTACACCAACGATCATGTTGTTCAGCAGAGTTCTGGTCAAACCATGAAGGCTTTTATTTCTTTTCAGATCGTTAGGACGTGCTACAACGATCTTTCCATCTTCCTGTGTAATAGTCATTTCCTGTGCCAGCTGACGGGTCAAAGTACCTTTGGGACCTTTAACAGTTACGTTATTGCCCTCAGCAATTGTAACTTCAACACCAGCAGGAACTTCTACAGGCAGTCTACCAATTCGAGACATGCTTTTTACCTCCTAATATAATGCGTTTCTTACCAAACAAAAGCAATTACTTCGCCGCCAACGCCCTCTTTACGAGCCTCTTTGTCGGTCAGGATGCCTTTGTTAGTAGAGATGATCGCAGTACCCAGACCGCCCAGTACCTTAGGCAGTTCGTCTTTTCCTGCATATACCCGCAGACCGGGTTTGGAAATTCTCTTCAGACCGGTAATAACCTTGTCGTTTTTATCTTTACCATATTTCAATGTAATACGAATGGTCTTGAAGTTACCATCGTTAACCAGTTCGTATTTCTTAATATATCCTTCTTTTACCAGGATTTCAACAATCGCCAACTTTTCCTTAGAAGCAGGAACGTCAACGGTGTCATGCTTTGCTACGTTTCCGTTACGGATGCGTGTCAGCATATCGGCAATAGGATCGCTCATCGTCATCTGGAAATACCTCCTTATTTACTATGATGCCAAGCTTACCAGCTTGCTTTTTTTACACCCGGAATTTCGCCCTTGTAAGCGAGTTCACGGAAACAGATACGGCAGATACCATATTTACGCAGTACAGACTGCGGCCGCCCGCAAATCTGGCAGCGAGTATAAGCACGAGTAGAGAACTTCGGCTTAGCATTCTGACGCTGCTGTTTAATTTTCATGGATGTTTTAGCCATGGAATAAACCTCCTAAAGTTGATACCTTATTTTACAAAAGGCATACCCATTAAAGTAAGCAGTTCTTTTGCTTCTTCATCGGTCTTTGCTGTGGTAACAAAAATAATGTCCATACCGCGAACCTTATCGATCTTATCGTAAGAAATCTCGGGGAAGATCAGCTGCTCTTTGATACCCAGGGCATAGTTACCGCGACCATCGAAAGAGTTACCGTTTACGCCACGGAAGTCACGTACGCGGGGCAGTGCCAAGCTGATCAGACGATCAGCGAAATCATACATCTTTTCGCCTCTCAAGGTTACCTTACATCCAATTGCCATGCCTTCACGCAGTTTGAAGTTAGCGATGGATTTCTTTGCCTTAGTAATGATAGGCTTCTGACCGGAGATAATGGTCAGATCGGATACAGCGCTTTCCAAAGCTTTGGGATTTTCCTTAGCTTCGCCAACGCCCATATTAATAACGATCTTATCAAGCTTCGGTACTTCCATGATGTTCTTATAATTGAACTTCTTGATCAGAGCAGGAACTACTTCAGTCTTGTACATCTCTTTAAATCGGCTACTCACTCTCAATACCTCCTATTAGTCGATCACTTCACCGGTAGACTTTGCGAAACGTACGCGAGTGGTAACTTCTTTGCCGTCTACGGTCTTGACTTCAGACTTAATGCCCACACGAGTGGGTTTGCCGTCATGAAGGTACATAACGTTAGATACATGGATCGGAGCTTCCTGATGAACGATACCGCCCTGGTTTGCTCCATTGGGTTTCTGATGCTTGGTAGCCATGTTTACGCCTTCAACGATTACGCGCTCATTCTTCATGTCTACTACCAGCACTTTACCCTCTTTGCCTTTATCCTTACCGGTGATTACGCGAACGGTATCACCTTTCTTAATTTTCAGCTTTCCCATCTGTGATACCTCCAATTAAAGTACTTCGGGAGCCAGAGACAGAATTCTCAGGAATTTCTTCTCACGCAGCTCTCTGGCAACAGGGCCAAAAATACGAGTTCCTCTGGGATTCAAATCTTCTTTGATGATAACAGCCGCATTCTCATCGAAACGGATGTATGCACCATTTTTACGACGAACGGGTCTTACAGTTCTTACTACAACAGCGCGAACTACATCACCCTTCTTTACAACTCCGCCGGGTGTTGCTTCTTTAACAGCAGCAATTACTACATCACCCACAGCGGCATATCTACGAGTAGAGCCGCCCAGAACACGGATTACCAGCAGTTCTCTGGCACCGGTGTTATCGGCAACTTTCAACCTACTTTCTTGCTGTAACATAGCAGGACAACCTCCTAAACGAATTATTTTGCTCTTTCGATAATCTCAACTACGCGCCATCTCTTGTCCTTGGACAAAGGTCTGGTCTCCATAACACGAACACGGTCACCAATGCGGCATTCGTTGTTCTCGTCATGAGCCTTCAGCTTGTAGGTTCTCTTAATGATCTTGCCATACTCGGGATGCTTAACGTTATTCTGAACGCTAATAACAACAGTCTTGTCCATCTTATCGCTGGAAACCAGACCGACCATGGTCTTTCTCAAATTTCTATCCACTATAAAGTCCTCCTTAACTCATCCGTTACTGATGCGCTTTTTGGGTCAACACAGTCTGAATACGAGCGATGTTCTTACGAACTTCCTTGATTCTGGCGGTGTTGTTCAGCTGATTGGTGGCATTCTGAAAACGGAGATTGAAAAGCTCTTTCTTTGCGGAAACGAGTTCCATTTCCAGCTGCTCGGAACTTTTACCCTTTAATTCAGTCAAAAATTCGGTTTTCTTCACTTTTATTCACCATCCTCTATCATTTCGTTCGCCATTAGTTAGCTGCATCAAGCTCAGCATCTAACTCCTGACGAGAGGCAATCTTACATTTAACAGGCAGCTTGTGCATAGCAAGACGAAGAGCTTCACGAGCAACTTCTTCAGATACACCAGCAATCTCAAACATAACACGGCCCGGTTTAACAACGGCTACCCAATACTCAGTGGAACCTTTACCGGAACCCATTCGGGTCTCAGCAGGATTTGCAGTAATAGGTTTGACCGGGAAAATTTTGATCCATACTTTACCACCACGTTTGATGTAACGAGTCATCGCGATACGGGCAGCTTCAATCTGGTTGGATTTGATCCAACAGGGTTCGGTTGCAACTAAACCATATTCACCATTGG
>JAZQWC010000037.1:0-3865 GCA_045632125.1 Bianqueaceae bacterium | reverse complement strand
ACGTACTGCTACTATAAAAAATACGAATGGAAAGAGGCCGGTGCAAGGCGATTAGCACTGGCCTCTTCTATTGAGGGGCTGTTTGCTGGATTTTTCGTCATTTGGTTGACGACATTTTTGGGCCTTACAGTCAAACCGGGGCCTGAATTATATTGGATGGGACCGGCTGCAATGGGGTTATCCATGATTAGATCGCGTTTCTTGTGTTTATCATACGGAGCCGGGATTGTTTTTATGATCGGTCAATTATTGGGAAAGCCCGTGGATATAGTTGGAATCTGCAGCTTTGTCGGTTTGCTTCATTTAGCGGAGGGATTGCTGGTGTTGTGTGTAGGAGGTAAACATACTGTACCGATTTACTGCAGCAAACGGACGAGATTTCAAAAGGGGAGTGGAATTTACCGCTTTTGGCCGGTGCCGATCTGTTTATTGATTGCTGTGGAAGAGGGAGGAAGTTTGTTGACTATGCCCCGGTGGTGGCCGCTGCTATCCACAAGACAAACGATTCAAAGTTTGGGACTGCTGCCACTGGCTGTTACTCTGGGATATTCGGATTGGGCAGGCAAGATCGAGGAGGTAGAAATTCGCAGAAGGCTAAAAGGGAGTTTGATTTTAATTTATGCCATACTTCTTTTAGGATTAAGCATTGGCAGCAGCCAGGAGGGTAGCCAGAGCGGCAGTACAGTGCTTCGATGGGTGGCGGCCCTATGGATGGTTGGGGGACATGAAGCGATCGTGCTATATCCTAAATGGGCTATGAAAGTTTCTTTGAAATTTGTTCACAAAAATAGGCTTGAAACCCATACTGGCTGCGTGTATAATAGAATGAAATGAAGCTTGGATTCATTTGATTTTATTTTGGGAGAAAAAAATTGACAAATCAAGTATCGGAGATTATACAGCGATTAAAAGAAGAGTATCCGGATGTACGATGCGAACTGGATTATCAGACCCCGCTGCAGTTATTGGTAGCAACTGTGTTGTCTGCGCAAACGACTGATAAACAGGTCAATAAGGTAACGGCCAAAATGTTTGCAGATTGCCCCGATTTAGATGCTTTTTTGAAGCTCACAAAAGAGGAGATTAAGGGCTACATACATACCTTGGGCTTTTACAATGCGAAAGCTGATCATTTGTACTTACTCTTTCGTCAGTTGGCATCTGATTTTAATGGTGAAGTTCCCCGCACTATGGAGGAGTTAACAAAACTATCCGGTGTAGGCCGTAAAACGGCAAACGTGGTCATGTCAAATGCCTTTGGGGTACCGGCCATAGCTGTTGATACTCATGTATTTAGGGTATCCAATCGGATCGGTCTGGCTCAGGCAGACACGGTAGAAAAAACAGAGCAGCAGTTGATGGAGGTTATCGATCGTGATCTTTGGACCTTGTGCCACCATTTGCTGATCTTCCACGGAAGAAGATGCTGCAGTGCCCGAAAACCCAATTGTGAAACCTGTGTGATCCGCGAATATTGTAAAGCGATCACATTAAATAATGAAGCTCTTACACCAAATCAAAAGGAGAAATAAATCATGAAGGATTTTATGAAATACTTGGCAGAGTCGCCGGTTTCTTTCTATGCAGTTAAAAATTTGAAGAATATGCTGAATGAAAACGGTTTTGTGCAGCTGCCTTTGTATGAGAATTGGCAGATTGAAGAAGGTGGAAAGTATTATGTGACTATGTGGGATTCCGCATGTATTGCATTTACTATTCCTGAAGATATGAGCAAGGTACAGGCACCCTTGTACCGCATGATCGGCGCTCATACTGACCAGCCCTGCTTTCGTATTAAACCCTGCACTCAGATCAATCAGAATGGCTATTGTAAGCTGAATGCAGAAGTGTATGGCGGTCCGATTTTTAGTACTTGGCTGGATCGTCCCCTGTCGTTGGCAGGCCGAGTAACTCTAAAAAGTGAAAACGTATTTCAGCCCCGCACCGAATTGATTGATTTAGAAAAACCGGTTCTCATCATTCCTAATTTGGCTGTACATATGAACCGTGGTGTAAATGATGGTGTTGCTCTGAATGCACAGGTAGATATGCTGCCTGTTGGTTCTCTGGTATCTGAGTTGGGCGAAGATCAGGAGCAGATGCTAGTAAAAGCAGTTGCAGAAAAGTTGGGTGTTTCCGCTGATGAGATTCTGGACTTTGATCTGTTCACCTATGTGACTGAAAAACCTGAATTGGTAGGTTTCCACGATGAGTTTTTGTCTGCCCCTCGTTTGGATGACTTGGTAATGGTACATACAGCAGCTAAGGCATTGGTTGAGGCAAAGGGCAGTACCGGTATTAATGTGCTCTGTGCCTTTGACCATGAAGAGTGCGGTAGCCGTACTCCGCAGGGGGCTGGTACCAGCACTATTACTTATATTATGGAAAAACTCAGTGCAGCCCTTGGTCGTGATCGTCAGCAGTTCATTAATGACATTATGCAGTCCTTCATGATTTCCGGGGATGTGGCTCATGCGATTCATCCGAATCATCCCGAACGTCATGATCCTGTTCTAAAGACTCAACTTGGTGGTGGTCCTGTAATTAAATTATCTGCTAACCAGAGTTATGTAACTCAGAGCTGCGACTATAGCGTATATGAAATGATCTGTCAGAAAGCCGGTGTACCGGTACAGAAGTTTGCTAATAAGTCTGATTCCCGCGGTGGTTCCACTCTGGGTCCTGTTGTAGCTGCTAACCTGCCCTGTCATATTATGGATATGGGTGTGGCCTTGCTGTCTATGCATTCTTCCCGTGAGTTAATGGCAGTGGCTGACTATGATTATACAAAACGTTCTTTTGTGGAATACTATAACTTATAATACAAGAGAGGTATGATTCAATGGATGAAATGTTTCTGGAACAAATGGTAAAAAGAGGTAATGCCCAAAAAGATATGCAAAGACGCATCTTTATTGTACTGTGCGGTATTGCGATCATTGGACTGCCCAACCTGTTTGGTGCCTCAGTTGTATTTATGATCTCTCCTGTTTTGATCGTGCTGGTAGCTCTGCTGGTGTGGATCCTGTGGCGTCAATCTGCCAAGGAGTATGAATATATTTATACAGAAGGTAGTTTGGATATTGACGTAATTTATGGTCAGAGCACCCGTCGCCATCTGGTAACCTTTGATTGCCGTGCCTGCCGTATGATCGTTCCCTCTCAGACAAAACGCTATGAACATGAAATATTCGGGAAGAAATACGGTAAAACCATTTATGCCTGCAAAGGTACGCCGGATGAGGATACCTATGTCATCCTGGGTAAGGTGGGTGATGTGGACTATCGTGTCTTCTTTGATCCTAATGAAAGATTGATCAATGCAATCCATCAATACTCTCCTAAGAATTCTTTGATTGCCCCGAAAAAGGTGGAGAAGAATGTGGAGGAAGAGGAAGAAGTAGAAGTACTGTAAGCTGATTTGTACTGAAAAAAGGAGCCCACACCGTGAAGGTGTGGGCTCTTCTTGTTATAGGATGTGTAGGTCATTAGAATTGCAGTCGCAGATCGGGACCGAACAGCTTGAGTAACTGATAATTACCGGAAATACGGGAGAAGGTTCGATCGGAGTAGACTTTGGAAATCTGACTTAAACCAAGATTCGTGGAAATGATGGTCGATTTTTGTAGAAGGATCCGCTGATTGAGACAGTAGAAAAGATCCGACACAGAGAGGGCGGTACTAAATTCAGTACCCAGATCGTCGATGATGAGCAGGTCGATGTTTTGAATCAGATCCTGAATGCTGCCATCTTCGGAAGTGGGACGGCCTTTATCACGGAAACGGTATGCTTCGAAGGCGCTGCATAGTTCGTAGGCTGTCATGTATAAAACAGTGTAGCCGCGGTCTAACAGGGCTTTGGCGA
>JAZQWC010000036.1:0-7768 GCA_045632125.1 Bianqueaceae bacterium | reverse complement strand
CATAATATTCATTGCCATACTGTTCCCAGTTTTTCATGATGGTAGGTTCTTTATGGAACATACCCTCACCGGAGCAGGGAGCATCCACCAGGATCTTCTGGAATTTGCCCGCAAAACGCTGGCTAAGTTTATAGGGAGGCTCCGACAACACAATGGCCTGAGTCGCACCCTGCAGTTCCAGATTTTTCAGCAGCGCCTTAGCCCGGGACGGACTAATATCGTTAGATACCAGTACGCCGCTGCGGCCCAATTTAGCTGACAGCGCAGTGCTTTTTCCACCGGGAGCAGCGCACAGGTCCAGTACCCAATCTCCTTCTTCAATGGGAAGAATGGCAGCCGGTGCCATAGCACTGGGCTCCTGCAGATAATAAAGTCCGGCAGCATAGTCGGGATGCTTGGAAAAATCCTTAGTTTCACCGGTCAAATAGAAACCGGTGGGACACCAGGGCACAGGACGCAGTTCCTGATTGCAACGCTCTTTGTATTCTTCCACACTGATCTTGGCGGTATTAACACGCAGGCCCTGCCAGTAGTTTCTCTCAAATGTATGTAAATATGCTTCATATTGCTCTTCGCCCAGAAGCTTTTTCATGTTTTCTTCGTATAAAGACGGAAAAGAAATCATTATTTTCTCCTATATCGATGATGGAAAATGCCGCTGCAAAGTTGATTACTCACTTGCAGCGGCAAAACTTTTTACCTTGCGGTGAATTGCGCTGCGCGCAATTATACGAACTTTCCTCTTCGGTGAACGTTTTATGCCAAAGGCAGGCTGGCTGCCTTGTCATTGATCATTTCCTGCAGGGCTTTCATAACACCAAACTTACCGTGGCTCCAAGTAAGTCCACCCTGGAAGAACACGATGTACGGAGGCTTGATGGGAGCATCAGCAGACAGTTCAATGGAAGCGCCGGAGTTAAAGGAACCGGCAGCCATGATGATGGGGCAACCATAACCAGGCATATCCCAAGGCTCAGGAGTTACATAGGAATCAACGGGAGCGGCAAACTGAATACCGCGGCAGAAGCTTAATACGCCCTGCTCGGATCCCAGAGTAATGGCTTCAACAATGTCACAGCGCTCTTCATCGGGCTCAGGAAGTACAGTGTATCCCAATGCCTTGAAGACTGCTGCGGAAAATACCGCCGTTTTTACCGCGGAAGCGGTAACAGTGGGAGCAAAGAAAAGACCCTGATAGAAGGATTTGGTAACACCCAAGGTAGCACCTGCTTCTTTGCCCAAACCGGGAGCGGTCAACTGAATAGCACACAGCTCTACCAAATCTTTACGGCCTACAATATAGCCACCAATGGGAGCCAGACCGCCACCAATGTTTTTAATCAAAGAACCTACGCATACATCGGCTCCCACATCGGTGGGCTCGATCTCTTGTACGAATTCGCCGTAGCAGTTATCAACCATAGCAATTACTTCGGGCTTAACGCTCTTAACCGCTGCAATGATCTCGCCGATCTCTTTTACAGAAAGGGTATGACGGGCATCGTAGCCTTTGGAACGCTGGATCTCAACTACTTTTGTCTTAGGACCAATCGCTGCTTTGATAGCCTCGATATCAGGATAACCATTCTCCTTCAAAGGTACGATCTTGTGAGTCACACCATGCTCAGCCAAGCTACCCTTTTCTTCACGAATACCCACTACACCCTGCATGGTGTCGTAAGGAGTACCCATGGCGAACAGGATCTCATCGCCGGGACGCAGAATGCCGAAAACAGTGGTAGCCAGTGCATGAGTACCGGAGATGATCTGCGGACGCACCAGCGCATCCTCTGCATGGAAGATGCGAGCATATACGCGCTCTAAGGTATCGCGGCCAATATCGGTATAACCATAGCCGGAAGTGGTTTCAAAATGTGTATCCGCAATACGCTCAGCCTGGAAAGCTTCCAATACTTTCCACTGATTAGCTTCGGCAATACGGTCGATCTCTTTAAATTTTTCAGTCAGTCCTTCTTCCTGCTTTTCGCAAAAAGCAAATACTTCGGGACTGATTCCCATTTGAGTCAAAATTTCTTCTCTAGTCATTGATTAAGCCTGCTCTTCTTTCAAAAGATTCAAAGTAACCGGACGAGAGGGGCTGATGGTGGATACAGCATGTTTATAAATTACCTGCTGACGTCCATCGGATTCGATCAGGATCACGAAGCTATCGTAGCCACGAATCACACCTTTGATCTGGAAGCCATTCATCAAAAATACGGTTACATCGGTTTTCTCTTTACGCAGAGTATTCAAAAATACATCCTGCAAATTTACGGGTTTGTTCATTGTTCCTTCTCCTTTAATTTGCGCCTCTAAGGGCTGTTTCTATTATTTCTATGGGATACATTTCAGCTTGCTTTGTCTTTTGTAAGCTGGAAGCTCCTATCACTCCCATTTAAACATATATAGGATATTTTACAGTATTTTGCCTATAAGTGCAAGTATTTGTTAAAAAAAAAGAGTCTGTCAGCTTCCATGATTTCCTCCGACAGACTTCCTTCTTTTTTTTATAAAATTGTCAGTGTTTTGGCATCTGCATCCAGCTTTGCCATTCTACCCAGCGGCAGCGTCATAGTGGGCATGCTATGACCACAGCTGTAATCTAAAAGTACCGGCTTGTTTTTCGGCAGCAGATCTTTAAAAATCTGCTTTAAAGTCATGGTGGTCTCCTCCGGTTCGCAGTTGGTATAGTAACCCATTACGATGCCTTTACAGTCCTCGAACTTACCGGCCAGGCGCAGATGATTGATCATGCCATCAATACGATATGGCAGTTCACCCACATCCTCCAAGAACAAGATCTTATCTTTGGTATCCAGTTCAAAAGGAGTTCCCATGGAAGCTGCAATCAGCGACAGATTACCGCCGCACAAAATGCCTTCCGCTTTGCCACTGTTCATAGTCTCACATTCGGTATAGGACGGAAGTTCTCCACAAAGACCACCGAACATAGCCTTTTCCAACCACTCCTTGGTGTAGACATCGTAATTCTCCGCAATCATCTCAGTAGACGGCATGGGTGAATGGTAGGTGATTAAATCACATTTCTGATTCAATGCCATATGCAGAGCCGTAATATCGCTGTAACCGGCGAACCACTTGGGATTTTCTTTTATCTTGTCAAAATCCAGCAGATCCAGCATGCGCTGCACACCGTAACCGCCTCTTAAGCAGAAAATGCCGTCGATGGTGGGATCAGTAAAGGCATCCATAATATCTTTCGCTCTTTCTTCATCGGTACCGCCCAAGTAGCCATAGCCACTACGGCAAGTGGGATACAGCACAGCTTCCAGTCCGATATCTGCCAAAACCTGTACCAATTGCTTCAATTTTTCTTCTCGCTCTTCTCCTACAACTTTCATACAGCTAGCGGGAGCCACAATAGCGATGCGAGCGCCTTTATATAAAGATTTTGGGGTAATCATTTTTATTCTCTCCTTATTTCAACAGAATCTGTCTTATTCTATCATATTTCATCATTGATTCCTATACTTTTTGTTAAAAATACTTTGCCTCCTTCCCTTGCTTTATCTGCGTTTTCCTTGTATAATTGAAAGCTGATTATATGATAAACAAAGGAGAATGATCAATGCTTTTTGCAACCAATATTAGCTTGCAATTTTCTGGAACTACACTTTACAAAGATGTTGACTTAAAATTTACCGAAGGTAACTGCTACGGTATCATCGGCGCCAACGGCGCAGGTAAATCTACCCTGCTGCGTGTTTTGTCCGGTCAGCTGGAACCCACCACCGGTGAGATCAGCTTAAAAACCGGCTGCCGCATGAGCGTACTGGAGCAGGACCACTTTAAATATGATGAGTACACCGTACTCGATACTGTACTGATGGGCAATCCCCGCCTGTACGAAATTATGAAAGAAAAAGATGCCTTGTATGCAAAGGCTGACTTTTCCGTGGAAGACGGCGAGCGCGCTGCTCACCTGGAAGAAGAATTTGCCGAGATGGGTGGTTGGGAAGCCGAAAGCGAAGTTAGCGTTTTGCTCAACGGCCTTGGCCTTGTGAACTGCGACCTTTATGGCATGATGTCCTACATGGATGGCCGCGAAAAGGTAAAGATCCTGCTAGCCAAAGCCCTGTTCGGTAATCCCGATGTACTGCTGTTGGACGAGCCTACCAACGGTCTGGACCTGCCCTGTATTACCTGGTTGGAAGAGTTCCTGATGGACTACGAAGGCACTGTACTGGTTGTCAGCCATGACCGACACTTCCTGAACGCTGTCTGCACCCACATCGTTGACGTAGACTATGGTCAGGTTAAGATGTACGCCGGTAACTATGACTTCTGGTACGAATCTTCCCAGCTGATGCAGCAGTTGATTCGCAACCAGAACAAAAAACGTGAAGATAAGATCCGCGAACTGCAGGCCTTCATCCAGCGATTCGCTGCTAACCGCTCCAAATCCAAACAGGCTACCAGTCGTAAGAAGATCTTGGACTCCATCCAGCTCACCGAAATGCCCGCTTCCAGCCGCCGTTATCCCTTTGTTCATTTTGATCAGGAACGCGAGGCCGGCAAGGACATTCTAACCGTAGAAGGCCTGAGCAAGACCATCGATGGTGTAAAGGTATTGGATAATGTTTCCTTCATGCTGAACCGCAACGACAAGGTTGCCTTGGTTGGTGAAAACGAAGTGGCTCAGACTGCTCTGCTGCAGATTCTGGCCGGTGAAATGGAACCCGATGAGGGTACCTTCAAATGGGGCATCTCCACTACCCAGAGTTACTTCCCCAAAGATAACACTGCTTTCTTTGAAGGCTGCGAACTGAACCTGATCGAATGGCTGCGCCAGTACTCCCCCGAACCCACCGAAACCTATCTGCGTGGTTTCCTGGGCCGTATGCTTTTCTCCGGCGATGAAGTTTTGAAGCCTGCCAAGGTTCTGTCCGGTGGTGAGAAAGTTCGCTGCATGCTGAGCCGCATGATGATGAAAAACTCCAACGTCATCGTTCTTGACCAGCCCACCGACCATCTGGATCTGGAGAGCATCACTGCTCTGACCAACGGTATGGAGGACTACAAGGGCACTGCCATTTTCGCTACCCACGACCATCAGCTCATCGATACCGTTGCCAATCGTATCATCGAACTGCCGATGCCCGGTGGCAACGGCTGCATCGATTACATGGGAACCTTCGAAGACTACTTGGAGAAGCAGAAGAATTCCTAAGAGCACAACCTATGTCATGTTACGCGCCTAGCGCGTAATTGCACATAGTGCAAAAAATATCAAATCTTCCTGAAAGGGGTATTTACCATGAGCTTTAATATTTTTGAATCGGCCAAGGATCACCATTTGGTGGTGGCTCACCGCGGTGCATGTGGCGGCAACATTCCCTGCAACACCATGGCGGCTTACGAGATAGCGCTGAAACAGGGTGCCGATATGATCGAAACCGATATTTCCAGAAGCAAAGACGGTAAGCTGCTGATTTTCCATCCTGGCATGGAGCGCGTTCATCTGTATCATAATGAACGTCTGCACAACATGACCGCCGAGGAAATCAGTCACCTGCGTTTTGCCAATCAGGACGGAACCCGTACCCAGTTTCCGATCTATACCTTTGATGATCTGTTGGAGACTTTTAAAGGTCGCTGCTACATCAATGTGGACAAGTTCTGGGATCACCCCCAGGAGATTACTGATGCGATCCGCCGCCACAACATGGAGGATCAGTGCATTGTTAAGTATTACCCTTCTAAAGAATGGATCGACCGCGTAGAGGCTATCGCACCTGATCTGCCCTCCATGCCCATCGTACGCGATGCTCATCCTTTCCACGATGAGCTGTGCAAGCGCAACATGAACTACATCGGTGCTGAGGTACTGTTCGCCGATGAATCCAGCGAGATGGCTTCCGATGCCTTCATCGATAAGATGCATGCTGACGGCAAGTTGGTTTGGGTCAACTCCATCATTTACAACTTCCGCGATCAGTTGGCTGCAGGTCACAGCGATGACACCGCCCTTTGCGAGGACATGGAAAAAGGCTGGGGCTGGTTGGCAGATAAGAACTACGACCTGATCCAGACCGACTGGACCATGATGCTGGTTGACTTTTTGAAAAAGACCGGAAGATACAATCGATAAGTTAATATCTATTAAAAAACACTGCGAATCACCTTGTTTGGTTTTCGCAGTGTTTTTCTTTATTTGCCATTTTTTGTCTAACGACACGGCTATGATTAACTAGCTATCTAATGTTCACCACCGAAATTCTGCTTTATCGCATTTTAAAGGGTGCGTGTGGTGAAGTTATATTTTTTTCACCCACGATATGACATTTTTGTGCCTTTTTCATGCTTTTCGTGGTGAACTTCACCACCGTTATGTCCTGAAACCCTATTAAACTGGTTATCTGGTGGTGAATTTTCAAAAATTTCACCACCAACTACCTAAAAAACCTTTTATACGCTTTTATCGGTGGTGAAGTTATTAACTAGTTAACGATACAATAACTCTTACTTCGTATAATACTGTGCCTGAGCCTGCCACAGTTCAAGATACTTTCCGGCCCTATCAGCCAAAAGCTGCTCATGGCTACCTTTCTGCACAATGCTGCCCTGGTCAAACACCAGAATTTGATCACAGAACCGACAGGATGCCAATCGGTGAGAAATATACACAGTGGTCTTGTCTCCTGCAATGGCATTGAAGTTTGAATATACCTCATATTCCGAGACAGGATCCAAGGCTGCTGTTGGTTCATCCAACAAGATGAACGGCGAATCCTTACACAAAGCCCTGGCCAAGGCAATCTTTTGAGCTTCACCACCGGAAATCTCGATACCGGATTGATCATAAGCTTTGTACAAATAGGTATCCACTCCCTCTGGCAGTGTTTTCAACCGGTCGCCGAAATTGGCTTTTCTCAAACATTCGGCCACACGCACGGAATCAAACTGCTTACTGGAGGCTACCACTTCTCCCAACTTGAAGGAAAACAAAGTAAAATCCTGAAATACCACAGAGAATACCGACATGTATTCGTCGTAATCATACTTTTGAATATTTACACCATTGAGCAAAATCTCACCCTCTGTGGGGTCATACAAACGGCACAGCAGCTTGATGAAGGTGGTCTTACCGGATCCGTTCATACCCACAATGGCCAGCTTTTCTCCCACTTTAAATTTCAAATTGATGTTCTTAAGAGCATACACATCGGTATTAGGGTATTTGAAGCTGACATTCTTAAATTCCACAAAGTATTCATTATCGTCCCGCTTCTCCACTGTCAAAGAACCTTGGTACATATTATTTGGAATATCAAAATAGGAGAAGTAGCGTTTCAGATAGTGATTATTATCAAAGGCCATCTGTAGCGTACGGGCTGCCTGTGTCAATGTTTCCGAAAGCAGCATCAAACATGTCACATACTTGGCGATAGAACCGATTGTGATACCACCCTGCAGGGCTGCGTAGATCAAAACTCCATAAATTCCAAACTTAAATATTGTATTCAATACGGTAATCGGCAGCATCCAGGCCGATTTCTTATATGAATTGATCAAATTGCCTTCCCAGTATTTGCGGTCATTTTCCATGTAAGCATCACCAAGAAAATCAGCCATATTGTACAGACGTATATCCTTTCCTGCCGAATACCGTTCGATGTAATCATAAAAATGCTCCGCTACAATGTTCATCTCCACCGAAGCCGCCATATAATCCCTGTTCAGTTCATTGGTCTTTTTTGTGGCGTATGACTGAATCAACAGCGACACCATAAGTCCTGCTGCA
>JAZQWC010000035.1:0-20863 GCA_045632125.1 Bianqueaceae bacterium | reverse complement strand
TTTTCTTACTGATCCGTTCTTCCTCTCTCGCAAGATCAGCAGAACTGGTAAGCCCTAGTTTATTTCCCAGTGCCATAGTACTCCTCCATATTTTATGGTTTAAAATTCATCATTCAACAGTTCATATTTTCTGATTCTGTTCAGTTCAAATACACGATTATCCTGTCGCAGTTCACAGAACGCAACACAATACCAGCTTTCCTTCGACCAGAATAGCTCAGAGGGCTGGATCACCCGTTCAATTTCTTTTTGATCAAAAGAATAGTACAAAATCTTGACTTTACGCTTTTCAGCTACACCTTGTTCCAGCACTTTGTACCGTTCCTGACCTTCTTCGTCCGATATTTTTCGGGACAGCTTTGCTTTACTTTCATAATAGCTTTGGCTGATTTTTTCTTTCAACTGCAACAACTGTTCTTTATTTTCTTGGTTTCCTTCTTCCTGAATCCGCTCTTCCACCACCATCAGATTCATAAAAGCTTCTAAATATCGAAATTCATCTTTACTCAGTTTGATGGTAATTTCCTGCTGTGCATCCATCTGGTCTTCTTCACCATGGATCAAAAAGCTCATACTACAACCAAATACATCACTCAGCTTTACCAACATCTCCAGACTCGGCTCAGTCCGATCGATTTCCCAGCTGGATATGGTTTTGTCAGCCACAAACAGAAGAGTGGCCAACTCTTTTTGCGAAAGTTTTCTTTCTTTTCGAAGTTTAGCAATTCTTTTTCCTACAGTCATTTTAAACCTCATTACGAATCATCACAAACAAATGTTACATACTACGTTTATTATATCATACTCTCTGCCCGTTCGTCTTCCTATTTTTACAAAAAAACCATTGGTCTCCCAATGGTTTTTTAGTCCTTATTTCATTTTCTCATCGATGTATTGAATCAGGGGCTTTACTCTAACAAGTTTGCGGTTTTCTTTATACCAGTCATAAGACTCCTTCAATCCCTGCTCCATGGGTTTCACTTCCGGCATCAGCTTCAGCATCTCTGTCACATCCAACTCATAGCCATAATCATGGAAAGGAAAATATTCCCGCTGATTTACATCAGAATTTACCGATTCAAACTGAACTTCTTTGCCCAATGCCTTATAGCAGCACTCTACCCACTCTTTGATCGTAACAGTACCGGGATTACCCACATTGAACACACGCTGCTCCGGTTGTTCCTTCAAAAGAATTTCGATAAATCGACACATGTCTTCAATATCGAAAAACTGTAGCGGCATACTTCCATCTTTCGGAAGGTAGAATTTTCGATCCTGCCCTGCACAGTCGAATACAAAGGCTTCTCTGTACAGATTATTCATTTTTCCATATAAATAAGGAGGACGGATCGCATAGGCCTGCGGCACCCTGGTCAAAAGGTACTCTTCAGCAGCAATTTTATCGGTACCATAGGTGCCCCAATGACAGTTCACGCCACACTCCTGCTTCTCAGTAAAGGGCTGTACATTAGTTTCCGGATACACTGCACTGGAACTTACGAATATGTACTGTTTGACTTCACCCAGTTCATCCAACAGATCCTGAATGTCCGTCTTGTTATACGCGGTTACATCAATAACAGCATCAAACTGATACTCTTTCAGTTTGCCGTTTAAAGAATGTCTGTCGCCTTGAATAAACATAACACCTTCAGACTGCTCCTTACTGCCCCGATTCAGAACATACACATTGTGACCCTTGTCGCAGAAATACTCTGCCGTATACCGACTGGCAAATACAGTTCCACCTGTTACCAAAATGTTCATTTTCCGTCTCCTTATCTTAACCCTGAAAATTGTCTATATCAATTTCTTAATCAATACCGACAATCATAATTTTACCATTTTTTTCTAAAATATCAATTTTATAATTTAGCTATATTGTAATACTTATTCTATCTTTCATCTGTTCAAACTAAACAATCACCTTTTTCATTTCACTTTTTCCAATTTCATATAACCTGCTGGCTTCACAATATAAATTATTATAAAAATCGATTGCTGCAGTTTGCCTTTCCTCAGCCAATTGCTTTCCTCGTAGTGTATAAAAATAAGAATACAGATTTTCTAGCTTATATTTATATTCCTTGAAAAATGAAGGTTCATTATCTTTAGATCCATCAGAGACTTCGCCACTTTCCAGTACATTATACATAGGCACAGAAATATTACCTATATAAATCAATGCTCTGGCCATACCCATTACTCCAACCGCGTCAAGTTTATCTGAATCAAATAAAATTTTAGCCTCAGTACTTTCCGGTGAACGATTTTTTCTATATCGATGAGTTGCAATACAACATTTTACTCTCTCAGCATATTCCTTTGAAAAACCGTTTTTCAAAAGAAATTCATATGCTTTCTCACTTCCTACCAAAGCATGACAAAGTTTGGGATTTTCAAATTGTTCTTTACGTGCAATGTCATGCAATAAACAAGAACCTATAAGTACATCATAATCCACCATTTTCTCTGTTTTCGCAATCTCCATTGCCCCATATAATACTCGATAAATATGCTCTTTATCGTGAGCACTGTCTTTCATACAAGAAAGCATATAATTCTCTAATAATCTAAATGTATTCTCTTGCATTCTTACTTCTCCTTAAGCATATAGTACGCATACCCCATTTTAGCAATTCGTTCTGCACTTAAGTTAAATTTTCTTGCCAAACGTACCAATGTTTCGTACTCTTCTTCAACAGAATGATCAAACCGGATTACCGAAATTTCAATAAAAAATCCTAAATCTTCAACTGTATCGAGTGCTACCTCATACTTATTTAAATATGCATATTTTTTTCTTACTTTGTCGACTGTCGTAATTTCTTCAAGTCCTATTGCCTTAAACACTAATTCCATTTTAGCGATATCATCGATCTCAATTTCATATCGCTTGCCGTGTTCATCATGCCAATGTCCATACTCAATGATTTTCTTATTTCCACGTTGTCCAATACGAAGCCATTCTGAAACCATTGGCTCCTGCACAAACTTTCGATGATTCGGCTGATAATATGTATCTACCTGATGGCTCTCGTTAATAAACTCCGCATGAGCATCCATAAAAACCTTTAGCTGATGGTACTCTGTCTCCAGCAACCTGATCTTGATCTCCGTTTTAATCTCACTTTTCGCACTTTCGCCGCAAATCAAATATTTAGCATTACAATCCAAAATTTCACTCAGCTTTACCACCATACTCAGTTTAGGCTCCGTTCGACCACTCTCCCAACTGGATATCGTTTTATCTGTTAAATACAGCTGCTTAGCTAACTCCTGCTGCGATAGATTTTTCGCTTTTCGCAGTCTTGAAATTCTTTGACCTATGTTCATCTTCATCACCCATTTTTATTATAGCACAGAACATTCGTTCTCCGCATCTATATTTTGTAGAATATAAAAATGGCATCCGTTTCCGAATTCCATCTTTCTATCCTTTCCAAGTATTCACTTTCATAATATACGCATCTCGTTTAGCAAAAAATCCCCACTTTACAAAACTCTTAGTCTCCAATTCTCCTAGATGCGAATAATCATTTAACCTTTCAATCATAAATCTCTCTGCTTTAGCATCATATGAAAGCACGGTTTGAGCTGTATTTTCAAACCAATTTAAGTAATTCACATCTTCATCAGGTCGATCTAATAATGAATTTATTAAAACTCTCAGTGTAATTCCATGTGATACAATCAACATCTTTGCATCATCATTATCGACATCAATATTTTCTTGGCAAAAACTCAAAACTCTTTTCTTAACATCATCATATTTTTCCCCTTCCGGTGCCTGCAGATATGTCAGCTTCGTTCCCAGATCGACTTCCGGATATTCAATTGCTTGCTGATCAAATGGCATACCTTCTAATTTTCCCAAATTCATCTCCTTCAGATCTGAACACACAATTACTTTATCTACCTTTGCATCACACCATTTCAATATTTCATTCAATGTTTCTTTTGCTCTCGACAATGGGCTACAATATGCTTGAACGGTTTTTCCAGCCAATTCTTTTCTCAACGCTTCTCCCAGTCGCTTAGCTTGTTTTACTCCTTTATCAGTTAATTCAAAATCTGTGGTGGCATTAAGATTTCCATTAACATTTCCTACAGACTCAGCATGACGAATCAAATATAATTTCATTTCTGCTTTCCCACTTTGATAGCCAAAAATACTCCAGCTTCTTCCTGAATTCTAAGTGTCCCCTTCTTTTTTACTTCTCTCGCAATATGACGTTTCAGTGTATTTTTTTTTCCACTCATAATCTCTTGCACATTGCTATAGGTTGTCCACACATATTCTGTCAGCAGGTCCACATCGTCTGTTACAATTTCATCATCATATGGCTTCCATTGAATATCCTCAAAGTATTTTGCCAGCATTTTACTTCCATTCTCTTTACCAAAATAATACAATGAATCCATATTATAAAAATGAATCCTCGGATCCAAATTTTTCACCAGTTCGATCAGCTCTTTCATATGATTATAACCGATTGCCGAAACCAAAATTCTCCCACCGGGTTTTAAAGCCTTCTGACAGCTTTCCAGCATCTTCTCCATCTGCAGTCCTCTTAAAAACAGATGGTCGCATACGATCACATCGTATTGTTCTTCTGGTAAACTATATTCCTGCTCCGATAGATACATATACTCAAATTCCGGATGTTCCGGCCATGTTGCTTCCTTCATCTTTTGTTTCACACTCTGCAGAATTCGTTCACTCATCGCCGTCTGTGTAAGCTTACAATACGGGAGCAACTCAGAATACTCTGCCCATCGCACATTGCTGCTTACATCCAGATCCAGCACCTTTTCCCCTTTCTGCACATTAATATGTTGAAACATAAAACTTGACCAAGCCTGAGAATGATTTCGATGCTTCCTGCCCAAATCAGAAGCAATTTCATGCTGCCTGACTTCATTGAAATAGTCGCGAATTAATGTATCCGATTTAATCAGCTGAATCAAATGGGTCATATCTTCCCAAGTAACTGCTTTCTCTTTCTCCAATCCTTCAATGGAATTCACGATTTTCTTTAAATGCTCCTGCTCTTTGATAAACACTTCTTTTTGATGAACAAGTGCCTTCATTAAATCCTGACCATCTTCCCGATTAAGTTCTTCCTGTATTTCTTCCACCGAAAAACGTAGATATCTAAGGGCGATGATACGTTGCAGTGTGATCATATCGCTTTCATGATATAGCCGATACCCATTTTCTCCTCTAGCTGAAGGTTTCAGCAAATCCACCTCATCATAATATCGCAGCGTACGAAGGGTAATTCCCGCCATCTTAGCAAATTTACCAGCTGTATAATATTGCTTTTTTTCCATAACCATCTGCCTCATTTCTTTTGATGCCTTCATTATAAACCATTCCGCCACGTAACGGTCAATAACCTTTTTACGAAAAAATGGCATCCGTTTCCGAATGCCATCTTTCTTATTTCTTCTCTACCTCGTCCAACACCTTTTTATAGGGCATCAGCATACCCTCGTTCATTTTATTACCCATCTTTTTCCTCAGTTTCGGAGATGCCAGCAAGCCGCCCACCAAATACATCATCAGCATCCGTCCAAACTTCTTCTGCGGGAAATCATACTGACCGTGTGCCTTGTAGAATTTATGATCTGCCTTCATCATACCCTGCATAAGCCAAATTAGATCGCGGAAGATCTTCATGCCGCCAATGCCATAGAAATTCTGGGGCGGATTATAACGATTCTTCAAAGCAAAATACAGAGACTTAGCCATGCGGTCGATCTCACCGTTAGGATCTGTTTCATCAGTAGCCACGCCCGCCAGGAAATTGCTGCCCACCTGCGCCCGACCTTCAATGATCATCTGCAGATTAAACTCCTGACTATAATTACCACTCACCAAATAACCCATGGGCATTCCCATGTTCACTGTACGATGCCCGTTGCAGAACTGACGATCGTCATACATTTTAAACAGTGCACCCATGGAGTGATCCTTAATGGAAAAGGCATACACGATCGCTTGAGCCGTTTGAATCTTCTCTCTCAAGAAACTATCAAAACCATCTTTATATATACACTTTCCGGAAACGGCACAATTAAAACAGCCCAGACAACCGCCTTTAAAAGGATACTCCCTCAAATTCACAACACGAGTCTTCAGCGGCAGCACAGCACAAAAACGCGCGATCATCCGGCTCAGCTGCACATCTTCATCCTTGCAGTCGGTAACGATCACCACATCGCCCTTCTTCACCCGTCCCTGATTTTTAGGGATGGAAACCGGCATGCAGGCGTCCTTTTCCGGCTCCGCCGGCAGTTTTTCGAACGCATTGTTCTTCATGCTCCAGCACACGAACTTGAAAAAGTCACGGGCCTCCTTTTGGCCTTTAACCGATAGCAGATCGTCCATATCCGCCGACAGGCCGAGGATATACTTCATCTTCATATCCTGGCAGTTATCTTGTATATACCGATGCGCCGTTACATCATAAAAATGCTTCGACGTGGTTAGCTGGGTGACAAATTTGCCCTCCACGGCAATGCCGGATTCCTTCAAGAGTTCAATAAACCGATGCAGCTGACAGGGCGCAATAAAGGTATACACCGGGTAAGAAAACAGCAGTAGATCCGCCCGCTCTATCATGGGCTTCACCTGGGAAAAATCCCGCTCCAGCGCCTTGATCCGCTGTCCCACATGCAGCACCTCAAAGGTATGCCGCGGATACAACTTCTCCCAGTATCGCACCGTCTGCAAAGTCACACTATATTCGCCCTTAGGGCTTCCATTCAAAACAAGTATATTCATGGTCATCCTCCTCTTTTGTATTACCTTAAAGGTACATCAGCCGCTAACATTTGTCAAGTTGCCATAGCATTTTCCCATCATCTGTGATACAATACCCCTAACGATAACTTCTTGTTTAGGAGGTTTAACATGCTCGAATATATTTCCAAAAAACATAATATCCGCTCCTTCTCCATTTCACCCGAGAACTTCACCGGTGAAAAGGGAAAAGGTAGCATGGCCATAACGGGAGCCGGGGCCAACGCTGCAAGGGACCTCGGTCAGGGCTGGAAAGTTTCGCCGTGTGTCAAAATTGCCGCGGGCGAAACCTTCGTTATGGGCGAAGTACAGGGTTCCGGTGCCATCAAACACATTTGGCTGACCTATGCTGCTCCCGATGCTCGAAGTTTGATCCTGCGTTTTTACTGGGACGGTCAGAAAAATCCCTCAGTGGAAGTACCGCTTGGTGACTTTTTTGCCAGCGCTTCCAAGGAATATCGACAACTGACCAGCTTGGCCGTTTGTGTCAATCCGAAAAATGGCATGAACTGCTACTGGGAAATGCCCTATCGCACGGGCTTTAAGGTAACTCTGGAAAACCGCTGCAATGAAGATATTACTTTGTATTATCAAATGGACTGCGAGAGCAAGGAGATCGACGAAGATGCACTTTACTTCCACGCTCAATTTCGCCGCGTGAATCCTCTTCCCTATAAAGGTGTTCATACCATTCTGGACAATATCTCCGGCAATGGTCAGTATGTGGGCACCTATGTATATTGGGGTGTGAACAATAATGGCTGGTGGGGCGAAGGTGAAATCAAGTTCTACATGGATGGCGATACCGACTTTCCTACTATATGCGGCACCGGTACCGAGGATTATTTCTGCGGTTCCTATAACTTTGATGTGGATGGCAGCTATCGTGAATTCTCCACGCCTTACAGCGGCCTGTCTAAGATCGACTCCACCGATACTCTATATAAAGCCAACCGTCGCTTTAACATGTATCGTTGGCACATTCAAGATCCCATTTACTTCAAAGAAAATCTACGTGTTACTATTCAGGCTTTGGGTTGGCGCAGCGGCGGACGTTATCTGCCCCTGCAGGATGACATTTCTTCGGTTGCCTTCTGGTATTCCGATAATCTGAACGATGCGTATCCACAGCTGCCCGACCGTGATGGTTTGGAAATTATCTAAAAAGATTGCGAGGTAATGATTATGGAAAAGATTAAAATTGGTATTTTCGGTATTAACCGTGGCGCCAGCTATATCAATAGTTTGCTGGCTAATGACGCTGAAATCGTTGCCATCTGCGATAAAGATGAATTTTGGCTGAACAAGGCCAAGGAGATCATGGGTGACAAAACCACCTATTACACTTCTTTTGATGAGTTTTATGAGCACCCCATGGATGCAGTTCTGCTGTGCAACTACTTTAATGAACATGCTCCCTACGCCATTCGTTTTCTAGAAAAAGGCGTTCATGTTTTGAGTGAATGTACCGCTGCCGGAACCATGTCCGAATGTGTCGCTTTGGTGCGCGCTGCTGAAAAGTCAAATGCTAAATATATGCTTTGTGAAAACTATCCGCACATGAAATTCAACCGTGAGATCAAGCGTATCTGTGATGGCGGTACGTTGGGCAAGTTCCTTTATGCGGAAGGCGAATATAACCATCCCGTATCCGGCGATGACGTGGCCTTTAACCGCAAGTACAAACCCTATCCTGAGCATTGGCGCAACTATCTGCCCCGTACCTATTATGTGACCCATTCTCTGGCTCCCATTATGTACGCCACCGGCGCAAAGCCCATTCGTGTCACTGCCATGCCGGTATTCGCGCCCTTCGATGACACCTTCGCTATCTCCGGTTCTCACTGTGGTGACCGGGCTGCCATCATTACTACACTCAACGATGACGACTCCGTATTCCGTGTAAGCGGCTGTGCCGGCTTTGGCGCTCATTCCAACTCCTACCGCATCTGCGGCACTGAAGGTCAGATTGAAAACCTGCGCGGTATGAACGGTCAGGTAATGCTACGCTATAACAGTTGGAACAAGCCCGAAGGTTTGGAACAGGATAACCTTTATGATCCTGATTGGAATCATAAAGATGCCGCACTAATCGAAAAGGAAGGTCATGGCGGCGGTGATTTCCTGGTAATTCAGGAATTCTTGAACTGCCTGCGTGAAGATCGCAAGCCCGACTTTGATGTATACTTTGCTACCCGCATGTCGGCTGTAGGTATTTTAGCTCATCGCTCTCTGCTGGAAAAAGGAATGCCCTATGACATTCCCGATTTCAGTAAAGAAGAAGACCGTGTGCTGTGGGAAAATGATTATCTAACTCCCTTCTATGGTCCCAATGGTGAAGAACCCACCCTGCGCTGCGGCTCCCGTGAAGATTTCGTTCCACCGGAAGAAGCTATGAAGGCATATCTGGAATCGATCAAAGTAAGAGAATAACTTAACTTCATTCAAAAAGAGGCAATCACCTTCTAAGTGATATGCCTCTTTCATGTTTTTCTTTACAATTATGATCTCATCTCTTCCATCAACTGAATATAGGATTCTTTCGTCAAGGGTGCTTTGAAATTCTTTTTGATTTCGAGCGCTTTTTCTGCTCCATTAGCCAACAGATCGATTACAGATGTCACCAACAATTTAGCAGAATCGATGTAAGCTGTCTGTTTATTAGCAATTTCATAATTAGAGCTATGTCCAACACCTTCAGAACCGCAAATCATAGAATGTACAGTGGGAATGATATTCGATACATCATTGGCTTCCGTGGTAAAGCCGCTTCCTTTGATCACATTGTCTGCACCGAAGATCTCACGCATATTGCCCTCTACCACTTCTTTCAAATCCGGTGCTTCCACCGAGAACAAATAACCGGGCAAATTATAAATATCGCAGGTTGCCCCTAGAGCATCTGCTCCAGCTTTTAGAGCGCGATCCACTTTAGCACTGGCATCCATGATGGCTTCCGTGGTATAGCCACGTACAAAGGTCTCGATCTGTACAAAGGCCGGTACTACATTAACTAAGCTGCCACCCTTGGTGATAATAGGATGAAAACGAATACCATCCTCATCTCTAAATGTAGAACGCAGACAATCACAGGCCATCAAACCAATTTTAGCCGCATCCAATGCGTTGATACCTTCATGAGGAGATGCTGCATGACTTTCCACGCCGCGATACTGAATGATCTTAGCCACAAAACCCATTCCGCCCGGTCCGCCTGCATAGGATTTGGTTCCACCAATCGTGTGCTGCATGATCATGGCATCCACATCGTCAAATACGCCCAGTTTAATAAATTCCTGTTTGCCACCCAGATAAGAGATCTTACCCTGCTGCATCAGTTCATTACGATACTCCAATTCAACGCCTTCCTCTGCCGGTACTGCCATCAAAGCCACATCTCCGCCCAGTTCCGGCAAGATCCCGCTTTCCTTTAATGCATACGCAACACCTACCAAGGAAGCGATCTGTGCATGGTGTCCACAGGAATGGGCAGCACCAGTTACCGGATCTGCACAACGATGTCCGTGACACACTACTGCATCCAATTCACCCATTACAGCGATTTTTGCATTATGCTGACCGCCCTCAGCTTTACCGATCACACCGGTAATAGCTACCTCGTCCTGATATTCGATACCCAGTTCCTCGAATACCTTCTTTACCTTAGCAGCAGTTTTAAATTCTTTGTATCCCAGTTCCGGCTCAACAAAGATATCCTCAGCAATTGAAATGATTTTGTCCGCATTACGGTCAATGGCTTCACAGGCCAGCTGTTTCATTTGCTCAATGGTCATTTTACTCATTTGAACATACCTCTTTCCTTTTAAGCTCACTTTTATAACTCTTCTAATTTGTTTTCTTTGAAATAATAAATGTTTTCTTTTTTATAACCATATTTTGATTCAGGAATACTAATATGGGGCTCAAAGGTGAAATAAGCCACGTCACCCAATCGAGAGACATTTCCTTTTTCAATATAAATACGATCCTCTTTTTTTCGTACAATGGAATGACCCAGATTACCGGCAAAGTCCAAGTTTACGAAGCCTTTTTCACGAATCACCTGATTCATGTGGTAATACAACTCCTCAAAAGTCGTCTCTGGAGATGCAAATTTTCTTAGTTCTTGATGCAATAATTCCTCCATCAGCAAACCGCTTTTCCACTCTTCGTTGTTAATATCCTCAATTTCAACAACCTTTCCGTCCTGAAGGATGATTGTTCTCGCATAATCTCCCCAAGTATCTCCTTCCTGAGGACTCAAATCAATCGTAACAATATCATTTTTCTGAATGATCCTGTCACTGGTTTGATATACCCGTCCCGACACCGAAACTGTTGTTTCATCGCCTGCAAAGGTAAATGCTCCTATATCATAATACCAAAAGGAATCTGCACCCAGTTCTATCATTTTCCGATCACATAATTCACGCACCTGAATTAATGTCATCCCCGGCTGAATACAGTTTTTGATATATTCAATTGTGTCTTTGGCAATTTTTTGTACTTGCTGGTATTCCATTTGGGTATCCCCTTTCAAATGATCATGAATTCTTAATCAATGTTTTCTTCGTTTCCCACTCACATACCGCTAAATTATGAAAAATATGACGGGCTCTTGCCATGCCTACGCCGTTTCGGCTTGGATGTACGCGATTAGTCAGTAGTACTGCATACAGATCCTTATCAGGATCTACCCACAGGCTGGTGCCGGTAAAACCGGTATGTCCAAAGGATTTTTCTCCAAACAGATCTCCCGCAGGCGATTCATAAGGATCTTTTCCCTGCCAGCCAAGGCCACGGGCCAAATTCATTCCGCTTGTATGATTCTTTGTCATCAGCTGAATCGTGGAGTCAAATAAGAAACGCGTTCCCTCTACAGTAAGTCCGCTCAGCATCGCTTGACCCACACGAGCCAGATCCTCCGCCGTAGCAAACAAACCGGCATGACCGCAAATGCCGCCCAATACCACAGCATTTTCATCGTGTACCTGTCCGCGCACCATATGACCACGCCATGGACAATCCTCAGTAGGCGCGATCCGCTCCATCAAATCCTCAGAAGGAGTAAACAGAGTGTTCTGCATATTAAGCGGTTCAAACACCTTTTCCTTTAGAATCAGATTCAAAGACTTATTTTCGATTCGCTCCATGATCTCTCCCAGGATGATAAAACCCTGTGAAGAATACATAACCGGCGTTTTCGTTCTTTCTCGCAAAGGCAAATACAAAATCGCTTCGATCATTTCCTGCTTCGAATGGCAGGTACGATATAGCTGTACCTGACCGGGAATGGAGCTGGTATGGGTCAGAAGCTCATACATAGAGGCATTGCTTCTGGGCGCTTCCTTATATTCCGGCAGATAATCACGGATCTGGTCATCCAAACACACCTTTCCCTCTTCCAGCAGTTTCATAAAGGCGATCGCCACCAGCGGCTTTGTCATCGATGCCAGATCATATAAGGTATCTTCCGTTACCGGTCCGCAATCGATGCCTTTGTTTCCCACAACACCCCTATCAATGATTCCCTTAGATGTTCCCACCACATAAGCAGCACCGGGAAAGATGCCTTTTTCTATACAGCTATGTAAATGTTCTTTAATACGGCTCATCCTGTTCTCCTTTATAACCCGATCCATTCTCCATCCATGATCACTGCTACAGGTTCAATCACCTTCTGTACATCAATCGGATTTTTCACAGCATCCACAAAGGGATGATCATCATCTTTTCGAGCTCTTACCCTAAATACAGTACAGTTCTTTTCCAAATCATCACACCAGCCATCCAGACCAAAAACCTGTGCAGGTTTCAGCGTCACATTTCGAATGACCTCAACCAAGCTCAAACCAAACGACATAAATTTGCTCATGGTATAACTCAAACTATACACCGGGCCTTTCACATTACGTCCGTGCAGATCGGTACTGATGATAAAATCCGTATAACCCCGATGAATAGCTGCTTCCGCCACATACTTACTGCAACTGGCAGCACCATGAGCCACATCCAAAATCACGCCACGCTCTATTGCATCCTGCAAAGCCGGAATCGGCTCACCTTCCTCTGTCCAAAGTTTCACATCTTTTCCATGGAAACAGTGCGACAGCACATCTCCTTTTCGCAGCAGCTGCAGGTTTTCTTCATTCGTGGGCGGATTTTCACCCATATGGATCATGATCGGTTTCCCTGCCTTTTCCGCAGCCATAACAGCGCGTTTCAAAGGCTCGATTCCCTTATCCTCCACAATTACCTGACTGGAACGCACTTTCACGCCCAGAAGAAAATCTTTATTTTTTTCAATACACGCAGCGGTTTTATCCGGGTCCAGCTTTCTCATATCAAAGCTTTCCTGCATAGTCACAAGACCAATACTGCTAATATTCAAAAAAGCCTTCACCTTAGTACGATAGTGCGGCAGCACATATTCACGAAAGCCCCGCACCGTTTCCTCGCCACTGCTGCCGGCATCCACCAGCAGATGGACTCCCTGTTTGTATCCCACATCATCGGGACGCAGCCCAAAGGAAGTCATTCCATGATAAATATGACAATGACTGTCGATCCATGGAGGACTCACATATAAATCCTCTTCGTTTATGGTTTCTGAGGGCAGCTTTCTCATTTGAATGCTGCCCTCTTCGTTTTTGTATAATTCACCAACGGTAATAAAACCATTATATGGATCCACAATATTGATCCGTTTCGTATCCATATTGTTTCCTTTTATATTCCAAAATGTTGTAATAGCGATGCTAGTTCATCCACATTTGCATTAATATGCATCTTTGGTTCACCACCGGCCAACTGTATCGATGATGGCTGCTTAAATGCCGAGCCGGTGATCACACAGACCACAGTATCACCCGACTGGATCGTACCAGCCTTGTATGCCTGTTTCATAGCAGCCACCGCTGCGGCAGAAGAAGGCTCACCGGCAATTCCATCCTTTGCCAGATCACACATAGCTTCCATGATCTCCTCATCGGAAACAGCTAAAGCTTCGCCGCCACTTTCATACATGGCCTTAAGCACACGTCGTCCGCCCTGCAGCGGGCTGTCGGAAGCAATGCTTTGGGCAATGGTTTTCGTGTAATCGCTATAGGCACCCGCCTCTTTCTCTCCGCGATCAAAGGCCTCTTTAAAATGCGCGCAGGCCTCTGGCTGAACCCCAAACATTCTCGGCACCCTATCGGTAAACCCAATATAGGCCAGCTCGTTATATCCCTTATACGTTCCCCAGATTCCGCCGCCGGTTCCCACCGGATGAAACATGGCATCCGGCACCTTACCCAGATCTTCCACTATTTCATAGGCATAAGTCTTCATGGCTTCATGACGAATCGGGTTAATAAAGTTCACAAACTGATACAATCCAAGTTTCGATACAGCCTGCTCCAGCATAGTGGAGATCTGACCGAAATTCTCGTATTCCAAAATTGCGGTTTTACCGCCGTATAGCTGAATCAACGCTTTCTTCAAAGAATTGGCCACATACTCTACAACGATAACAGCATTAAAATCCCCTCTGGAAGAATAGGCTGCCAAAGAAGACCCGGCATTACCTGAACTATAGGTAAAGCCCCTTTGAATACCGATTTCCTTAGCATAGCTCACCGCCAAGCTGAAACCTCTGTCCTTAAAACTGCCGGTAGGCATCATGGTATCATTCTTAAAATACAAATTTTCGATTCCAAGCTTTTTCGCCAGGTGGATCGACTTGATCAAAGGCGTTCTGCCCTCTCCCATAGTTACAATGTTTTTCTCCTGAATTTCAGGGAAAAACTGCCGATACCGCCACATGGAATTAAATCGTTCATCCCCCGCGATGGTTTTAACTTCAGCCTTCATCGCAGCTTTATCATATTGTACTTCCAAAAGTCCGCCACACTTGGAACAGGTCGTTAAGGGCTCTCGCAGCGAAAACTCCGAACCGCAGTCATCGCATCGTAAGCCAACTGCATAGGTTTTCATTTTAACTTTCGCCTCTAACTATTACAGAAGTTCTTCCGGAATGCAATCCGCCATCATCTGGGCACCGGCATCGCTGGGATGCAGATGATCACCACTGTCAAACTCAGGCAGCATCTGCAAAGGCTTGTCCGGATTCATCAAAGCTACCTCAAAAGGCAGAATGCCATCAATCTCGGAACCCCGATAGATCCAGAAGTTCACCAGTTCACGAATCTGCTCCTTCTCTTCATTATATGTGCGCCAATCTTCAAAGGGCAAAATACCGGACATGTACACTTCAATGCCATTCTCGTGAGCCTTATCAATATAAAACTGCAGACCTTCAATGAGCTCGGCCGCAGTAGGCTGATCGCTCATAGGACGGAACGGACCTCCATCGGGAACCGGATGAATAATATCATTAATACCATGCAGGATAAACACCTTCTTAACACCGGGCAGTACAACCTCGCGTTCAAAACGATCCAATCCCTTAGGACCATAGTGACGATAAAAATCACAGGGATATTCGCGAAGCACACGGGCACCACTGATGGCCTTACGCACAATGGCCACATCTTTACGTCCCATGTCCAGCAAGCGACGGGTCAAACGATCCGGCCAGGTCTGTGCGGTGATAGAATCACCATAAGCAACAATTGCATAAGATCCCTCTGGGCTCAAAGATTCAACGGTATGAATAAAGGGATACCGATCTGCATCCATATTCTCCAAAAACGGCAGATCTGCTTCTGCTGTATAATCGCCGCTGCAAACCCATTTTTTAATGAACTCACCGCTATTGGCGTGGGCCGTGGTCAGCTGAGCAAAATCCTTAAAATACAGGCTCACCGTCAAAGTCTCGCCTGCCTCGTAAACCAAATCAGCGGGATCGGATACAATACCCTCTCCTGCCGCCATAGTACCGCTCTCAGCACCATTAAAGGTAATAGCCGCAAAGCGGCAAACATCGATACTGCTGCCTTCCGTTTGAACCGATACGGAAGCCTTGGTAATCGTAGCCTCATGCTCACCAAACAGGTTGGAAAAATGGAATTTCAGACTTTTACCGGGAACAGTCATCAGCATAGTAAAACGAACCGTGGTGTCATGTACCCACTCTGCACAGGTTCTCGGGGGCTTTGCAATGGGCAGTCCCCAGGCCGCGATCCAATGGTCACTCATTTCTATTCTCCATTTCTAACTATTTTAAATTATAATTTCAGCAGCTCGTCTAACGGACGGCCGTCGATCTCTTTCATTTCAATACCCAACACTTTAGCAAAGGTGGGCGCTTCATCTACCAGATTGGCATTCTTTAGCCATGCTCCCTGCTTAATATGCGGTCCAAAGGCGATCAGCGTGGGCTGCGGTCCCTTTTCCGGTAAATAGCCATGGGTAGCACGACCAAATCGATAGTTTCGATTATCCAAAGGCATCACGATTGGAGCCGTCCAGTTATTAGCAAAGGTGGTATATCCATCCGATTCAATACAGAAAGCAAAGTCACCGCCCAAATGCTGCTGAGTTCTGACTTCTTCTTCTGTAAAGATTTGACCAATGCCATATACCTCGCCTTGCTTCAATTCCTCCAGCACCTGTCTGGTTAATTGGTAGTCTTCCTGATTTTCAGGATCTTTCAAATATACCAACGCTGAAAGACCGCCGGACTTGGCGAAGGCTTTCCAATCCACGATATTTCCCTGTTCATCCAGCTCAATGAGTCCTTTTTGCGCGAGCAGCGCATTGAGGGCAATGCAACGGCGCACTTCGATCTGACCGTGATCACTCACAATAAAGAAGTCTGTTTGATCCAGTATGCCTGCATCATCAGCTGCTTTCATCAGCTGCGACAGCCACATATTCGTCTCATGCAAAGCGCTCTCTACGCGAGAAGTAAACAAGCCGCTGGCATGGCGGGCCGCATCTACATTGGCAGGATGCACCATCAGCAGATTGGGCTTGAACTCCGTGAGAATATCGCAGGCACAGGCCATGATAAAGGCATCACAGAAGGGATGCTGTCTGTGGCGATTCTCCACCAGCTTCATATTGGGGCGCACGATTTTTTCAATGACCTCTTCACTGCTGCCGGACTCACGGAAACACTGTTCGGTGGATTCGCCGTGATGCGGCCAATATTCATCCACCAAATAGTCGATGCTAGGATCATTGCCTGTCACCGGCCAGAACACCGCCGCTGTGGTCAATCCCTGCTCTTTGGCATAGTCAAAAATGGTCTTACCCTTCAGGCAGTTTCTCATACACTGCCACGGACTGCTCTTTGCACATAAAACCTTGCTTTCATTATTGACGATTCCGTGCTTATCCGGATACACACCCGTCATCATGGTTGAGTGACAAGGATAAGTAATGGTAGGATACACCGACTTCACATAATCAACGCGTGCCGTTTGATCCCAGATGGGCTCCAGAGTATACAACTTGGACAGGATCTCCAAATCTTCATACACCATCGCATCCACCGATACAACCACAACGTGACGATCTTTCATATTCATAGCGCCCTCCGTTTTAAATTCAAGAGTTTTCTCTAAGAGTAATTGTACTACAAAGCTTATTGATTTACCATAGGTGACACATTTTTCACCAACGATTTTCAAACCAAATATCGATTTCCTCGGGCTGTGGCTTTTCAAAGAGTTGTTCGCATTTCTTTGCTAAGCCTTCGTCCACATAGTAGTCCAAGGTTTCATCCTTTATAACTGACGCATTGCGTTTGGCAATATTCCGCCTCCAGGTTTCGTCATCAATATCGATGTAATGCCACTCAGGTTTGATTGCGTGCTGCGCATACAAAGAAGCAAATTGCTCACGCTGTGCCTTTCTCCAAAAGCCAAAATCCACAATGACTGATACCCCAGCTTCCAGCATCTCCAAAGATTGTTTCAACAGAAAGCGCTGCACACGTTGTGCCACCTCGTCGTGCTTATCACCCAAATCTTTCCCGAAAAGTGACAACATGATATCGTCACAGGAAAGGCGGACTGCTTGTATTTCCTTTGCTAATCTTTTAGCATAGGTGGTTTTGCCACAGCACAGTTTGCCGCAGATCAACACTAATTTCGCCATAGGTTTACTCCAGTTTCAACAGCTGATTCCAATAATATTTGATTTCCGCCAGAATATGTCCAATGTTGCCCTCGCCTGCATACTTGGACATATCGAAGAAATCGCAATCTAAATTGGACCAGTACAGATCATTTTCATCGCCCACTACTTCAACCGGCTGATTCACGCGACCTACATAGACTTCTAAATACAGGTCACTAAAATAATAATTGAAATCTGCCAAGTGGAACAATTCGATCTGTTCTCTCGTAATGCCAGTTTCTTCCCACAATTCACGATAGGCCGCTGCAAGGCCATCCTCACCGGGTTCGATCTTACCGCCCACCAAGTTAGAAAGGCCTTTGTAGGGATTCTTCTTTCGTTTGCACATGAGCCATTGGTCTGCTGTTTCGTTGAAAACAGCAATGATGTTATAACCCTTCATGTTGTTTCTCCCAGTTTAACACTTCTTCTGCGTCATTAAAGTGATATTTTATGCCATTGATCTCCTGATCGGTTTCGTGACCCTTTCCTGCGATCACGATAACATCACCTGCCTTGGCAATATCAAGTGCATATCCAATTGCCTCACGACGATCTGGAATCATAATTGCCTTTTCTTTATTTTCCACACCGGAAAATACTTCTTCACAAATTGCCAACGGATCTTCTGTTCTTGGATTATCCGAAGTGATCACAACAAAATCACTATGTTTTTCTCCAATAGAGCCCATCGGCTTTCTCTTGGTCCTATCTCGATCACCGCCACAACCGAATACACTGATTACTCGCTGATAGGCAGTATTCTTTCTTGTAGCAGTCAGCAGGTTTTCCAATGCATTTGCTGTGTGGGCAAAGTCAATGCAAACACTAACACCGTTTTTCAATTTCAGTACATTGAATCGGCCATCAATCTCAATAGTTTCCTGAACATACTTCACAGCCTCTTCCATATCCAAACCCAGTTGTTTCACAATGGCCAATGCAGCCAGTGCATTCAACACACCAAAATGACTCGGAGGAGTTACCCGTACAATTTGATTCAAATCACCATCACTGAATTCAAATTGAACATGATCAGCATGATATACAAGGTTTTTCGCAGATACATCAACAGTGTCACAATCTTTAGTACCAAAGGTAATAGCATTGGGCGCAATCTCCAGCACCTGTTTTCCTCTTGCATCATCCATTCCCACTACAGATTTGCGGCACTGACTAAACAATTTCATTTTGGACTCAAAATAATCTTCCATCGTTCCATGATTATCCAAATGTTCTGGTGATAAGTTCAAAAATGCACCTACTTCAAAGAAATAGGAACGCACACGTTCATTTTTCAGAGCCATGGAGGATACTTCCATGACCACATATTCAACTTCGGCATCTCTAGCTAGTTTTAGGATCTTAGCCAGCTCAATGCAGTCCGGTGTAGTTATAGTCGTCTTTTCCACTCCGGAAGGTTTTCCGTTGATGGTGTCCTGAATCGTACCGATCAACGCAGTTTTCTTACCCATTTTACGCAGTATATATTCTAAAATAGTAGTGGTCGATGTTTTACCATTGGTAGCCGTTACGCCAATTAGTTTCAATTCTTTCGCAGGACTTCCCCAAAAACGATTCACAATATTATGCAAAGCTGCCTTGGTATTTTCCACTACAACAATGGTAATTTTCTTATTACTTATATATTCACCACATTTAGCAGGATCTTCCACAATCAAAATGTTGGCTCCGTTTTCAACGGCTTTTGCAATATAATTATGTCCATCTGCTTTTTCACCGCGAATGGCAACAAATACGTTGCTATTTGCCAAACGCCTTGTATCCACTGCAATTCCGGTTACTTCCGCTTCCGAATACCCAAACCATTGCTTCACTTCGTTTTCATAAAATAATTCTTTGATATTCATTTTGCTCATCCTCTTTTTATTTTTTTCTTATCATACCATACCCCTGATCTTTTTTCCATCATATATATTTCATTTGTATACAAAAATTGGCCCACATCTATAAGATGCGAGCCAATTCAATTTAACCTGCTATAAGACCTGCTTCCACAAGAAATGACTTTACAATTGTTTCATCTTTTCCTGTTTCCTCCGCAATTTGATCAATATCTTTTCCTTCGTTATACATTCGTACCATAACTGCACAACTGCTCAGACCACTTGCCTCACCTGCTTCTCGTCCACGAGCTTCAATCTTATCCAACATCCAGCTTCTCATTGTATTATTCCTCCTCTCTTTCTGTCGCTTTTCAACATTCACTTTGAACCGTTCATCCTGTGTCAAAGCATACATTAAGTCTGCCACTTCCTGCGGGTGATTTAATTCTCTATCATCCGCATCATATTCTTTCTCAGCTGCATCATGCCAGAAATATTCCAACACCACACGAAAATCGCTTTGGAACCGTTCAATTTCCTCATGACTCAACTTTCCCATTTCTATAATATGAATCTTATAGTCATTCACAAATTTTTCGGCTCTTTTGGGTATCGTCAACCGCTCCTTTAAACTTTTCGGTCCGTTCCAAGTTTTTGATCCAAAATACAGCACTAATGTAATTACCGGATATCGTTGCCTTTGTGCCTTATTTCGTACTTGTGAACCATAAATATTACCATCATAACTGATTACTCTCAGCGGCATATCATAATCAACATCTGTTTGATTTTCAAATCCAAGAATCGCGATTCTGATCGATCCATGTTTCCATGCCTTGACCACATCTCTTTCCTGTTCATGAAGTTTCCCTATCTCATCCTTGTATAATTCCTTAGGAAGTACCTGTTCAAGCTCCGTCCCTTTGATAATTTGATCACCATCAAAAACCAGAGCGTTCACAATATCTGCAAACACATCGTTATAATTTTCCAATGCTTTCTCGGTTTTATCTTTTTTTCGCATTGTAAACCTCCCAATATTTAGTTTTTAAACGACAAAGTTACACGATGTCTGCAGACATCTATATTGTAATGCATCCCCATTCATATTTCAATAGTTTCCGACAATTTT
>JAZQWC010000034.1:0-7123 GCA_045632125.1 Bianqueaceae bacterium | reverse complement strand
TGCCCGTATACGCTGTAGGTTCTACCTATGAGCCCACCATCGAGTCCGTATTCGATCCCGACAACACCGAGAACCCTGTTCTGTATCAGCCCATGGTTCCCTTCGCAGCTGTAGAAGGCGTTCAGCCTCTGCTGGCTCTGGGAGATCCGGTTTACATCTGGGATGAGTTCTGCTTCACTTCCAACATGGAAGACGCTAAACTGGGTGCTGCATTCTTGGATTGCTACTACAGCCAGGAGCACATCGACCTGATCAACTATGGTACCGAAGGCGTTAACTATGAGATGGTTGACGGCGAGCGTGTATTCAAACAGTACGAAGCTGAAGAAGACGGCAAGATGTTTGATGCTGACCAGCTGAACCAGTATCTGCCTGACAAGTACGCTCAGAGACTTGCTTATGGTAAGATCCTGTACTCTCGTGCTATTACCGCTGATATGAACTACTACGAGTTGGATAAGGCCGCTGAAGGCTGCATCACTCTGGGTTGGGCAGAAGGCAAGTACCACTACCAGGATGAGACCGTTGACTTTGGTCACTGGACCTCTATCGACAACACTGGTGTATGGGCTACTGCAGATCCCGCTGACGTAGAGACTATCAACCTGGTATGGAACGATCTGGACTCCTACTCTCAGCAGGCAGTTGCTGCTCTGGTAATGGGTCAGAAGTCTATCGACGAAATCGACACCATCATTGCTGATCTGGAAGCTCTGGGTCTGAATGACTGTGAAGAAATCCGTCAGGGTCAGTACGACCGTTTCTTGGGCAAATAATTTAAAATTATTTGATACTTGAAATATAATCTAACATTTAAAGAGGTGCGCTTCGGCGTGCCTCTTTTTTGTGTCCATGAAATATAAATAAAAAAAGATGTGGTTTAGGCAAGATATGAATAGGTTTGGGCAAAAATGATGTAGTCGGAAAAAGGATTTATGATATAATAAGAAGTAGTTTTTAAAATAATTTTAAAATAATACGGAAGATTATTTAAGTTGTGCGGATGAGAAGTTGCAGCGGAATGGAGATTATATGAACGAGCGGTACGGATCAAGGATCGAGTTTAAGCAAAACACGAAAGAGGAATTGCTTCCGAATTTTCATAACGATTTTTTATATACCGGGACACGGAGCTATATTAGTAATAACCAGGCACATGCACCATGGCATTGGCACAAGGCAGTGGAACTGTTTTATATCGAGAGTGGAGCAATGGAATACCATACGCCCACCGGTACGGTTGTATTATCAGAAGGCTGTGGCGGCCTTGTGAATAGCGGAGTATTGCATATGACAAAATTGCCGGAGAAACATTCCAGTCGATGTGTCATGCTGATTCATCTTTTTGATACAACCTTGATTACCGGTCATACAGGCAGTAGGATCGATCAAAAATATGTTGCTCCGATTACGAATTTTTCTAGTTTAGATATGATACCGTTGGACAAAAATATAATGGAACATGTTCCAATTTTAGATAAATTAAAGAACTCTTTTTTGCTGTCAGAAAATGATATAGGTTATGAACTACGACTGCGTTCTATACTTTCGGATATTATGGTGGATTTTCTGATGCTTACGGGACATCCGGAAGAGGAGAAAGAGCTGCAAAAGCCGGTGCTAAATGAGAAAATGAAATTGATGGTGACCTATGTACACGAACATTACGGAGAAAAAATCGCCATACATGATATTGCCAATGCGGCCTTTGTAAGTGAAAGGGAGTGTTATCGGTCTTTTCACGCTGTGATGCATATGACTCCTAATGAATATGTTCGAAAATATCGTTTGCAAGTAGCCTGCCGGTTATTAACGGACACTACAGAATCTGTTACAAACATTGCACAATTATGCGGTTTTGGAACCAGTAGTTTTTTTGGTAAAGTATTTCGTGAAGAATATAATATGACGCCTTTGGAGTACAGAAGCGAAAATGGTAAAATCCTGCCCCGATGAGGGGTGGGATTTTTATATATACTGTCATGTTTCGTATAGTAAATTCTAACCCTTGTGAACGATAATATAAGAGCAAAAAGGTTCGTCCTTTTGCGGCGACAGCCGATATAAATCGGGTGTTGAAAATAATATCCTAATAAGGAGGAAGAAAACATGAAAAAGCTATTAGTGACCCTATTAGCTGCTTCTATGTGTTTGTCCATGTTGGCTGGTTGCGGTTCCGATGAAGAAACCACCACCGATGAGACCACCACATCTGAAGCTACCACTACTGAGGATTCTAATGACGAAGAATCTGAGGCTGCCGGCGATGTTGAATTGCAGGATTTTACCATCCTTGGTTCTCATGCTACCGGTGCTACCTATTTTACCATCGATGAATTCGATGAGTTCGCCAGTGTTACGGCTTTCAAAGAGCTGGGTACCGAATACGGTTTGAATCTGGACTTTGAACTGGTTGCAAACGACCAGTACCTGACCACTCTGCAGACACGTTTCGCTGCTATGAATGACATCCCTTACTATGTTGCTATGTATGGTATGAGCGAAGCTGAGGTTATGCAGTTGGCGGCTCAGGGTGTTATTCTGGACATCAATCCCATGTTGGAAGAGAGTGATGGTACTGCAAAAGAGTTCTTTACTGAAGGTGAATTTGGCTCTGCTGCATATCGTAAGGTTTGTACTCCCGACGGTAAGATGTATTGGGTACCTAACTTGTATATTACCAAGTATGGTGATACTTATGGCGAGACCGGTACCAACTACACTGTAGGTATTCGTCAGGATTGGCTGAACACCTATGAGCTGGAAATGCCCGACACTCTGGATGAGTTTGAGAATGCTATGAAGACCTTTAATGAGAAGGATCCTTCCGGTGCTGGCAATGCTAACGTTGCAGGTATGCACGTTTACTCTGCTAATCCTTGTGCATTTGGCGATTCTATGGGTCAGTGGTTCGGTCTGGTACGTTCTCTGATCGGTAATAACTGGGATACCGGTGAGGCTATTTCTCCCTGGCATCAGCCTGGTGTTAAAGATTACATGACCTACATGAACAAGCTGAATGCTGCCGGTCTGTATGACACCGAAATGATTGGTTCTACTTCTACCTTGTCTCAGAAATATGCCAGCAACTACGTAGGAGCAATGAACGTATATGCAATTGGCACTACCTATGAGCCCACCATCGAGTCTGCATTCGATCCTGATAATACCGAGAATCCGGTTCTGTATCAGCCCATGGTTCCCTTCGCAGCGGTTGAAGGTATTCAGCCTCTGTTGTCTCTGGAAGATCCGGTTTACATTTGGGATGAGTTCTGCTTCACTTCCAATTTGGAAGATATCAAGCTGGGTGCTGCATTCTTGGATTGCTACTACAGCCAGGAACACATCGATCTGATCAACTATGGTGTTGAGGGTATCAACTATGAGATCGATGGAGATGGCAATAAGAAATTCATTCAGTATCAGGCTGAGGAAGATGGAAAGATGTTTGATCCTGACCTGTTGAACCAGTATCTGCCTGACAAATATGATCAGAGACTTGCTTATGGTAAGATCCTGTACTCTCGTGCTATCACTGCTGATATGACCTACTACGAGCTGGATAAGGCTGCTGAAGGCTGCATCACTCTGGGTTGGGCAGAAAGCAAGTATGACTATCAGAATGAGACCGTTGATTTTGGTCACTGGACTTCCATCGACAATACCGGTTGCTGGGCTACAGCTGATCCCGCTGATGTAGAGACCATTAACTTGGTGTGGAACGATCTGGATTCTTATTCTCAGCAGTCTGTTGCTGCTTTGGTAATGGGTCAGAAGTCTCTGGATGAGATCGACGCCGTTGTTGCTGATCTGGAAGCTCTGGGTCTGAGTGACGTAGAAGAAATCCGTCAGGGTCAGTACGACCGTTTCTTGGGCAAATAATTTAAAATTATTTGATACTTGAAATATAATCTAACAAAAAAGAGGCACGCGTAAGCGTGCCTTTTTTTGTTAGATTGCAAATATAGATTATAAGGAATTTGTGGAAAATACTTTTAGCATAGGAAAACATTCTTTGGCGTCAAAACAATAAACAAAAGGCTCTATGACCCTTTGAGCGTACATACCACTGTAGTACCGAAAAGGGGCATAGAGCCTTAATGATTATCTTTTAACACCAAAGGTGGCTTTCTCACCGTTGATATCCCATTCCTTTACGAAGAAGCCTTCGCCTGCTTCAGCCTGAACGGCGTCACACAGGGTCTCAGCCATGATCTCGTCGGCATGAGCAGCTGCCAGAGCGGCGATCTTCTCATTGGTGCCGTAGGAGAAGGTGATATGGTCGGTTACTTCGAAGCCGGCATCCTTACGCATGGTCTGGATCTTGCTGATGATCTCACGAACGAAACCTTCTTCGATCAGTTCGGGGGTCAGGTTGGTATCCAGAGCAACGGTAACAGGACCGTCGGACTCGGCTACGAAACCGGGCACCTGAGCCATTTCGATCAACAGATCTTCCTCAGCCAGCTCAACGATGGAACCATCGAAATCGAAGGTCAAAGGAGAACCATTCTTGAGGGTAGCGTAAGCTTCCTGACCATTTACCTCACCAAGTGCTGCGCGAATCTTGCCCAGCAGCTTGCCATATTTCGGACCTACGGTCCGCAGCTGAGGTTTAAAGGTGTAGCTTACGAACTTGCTGGCATCCTGAGTGAACTCTACGTCTTTTACGTTCAGTTCGTCTTCGATGATCTCTTTGAAGAAGTCGGCCAGAGCAGGGCCTTGAACATACATCTTGCCGATGGGCTGACGGTTCTTCAGGTTAGAGGTGTTACGGCAGGCACGACCCAGGGTGATCACCTTGAGTACCTCATCCATGGTAGCTTCCAGATCTTTGTCGATCAGGGAGGTGTCGGCCTCGGGGAAGCGGCACAGGTGGATACTTGCAGGAGCGGAGGCGTCTACGCTGCAAACCAGATTGCGGTAGATGTCTTCGGTCATGAAGGGGATCATGGGAGCAGCCAGCTTACATACGGTTACCAGAGCGGTGTACAGGGTCATGTAAGCATTGATCTTATCCTGCTCCATACCCTTAGCCCAGTAACGAGAACGGCCGCGGCGTACATACCAGTTACTCAGATCGTCTACGAAGGCCTGCAGAGCGCGGGCGGTTTCGGGCAGACGGTAGTTTTCCAGGTTGTTGTCCACTTCGCCGATCAAAGTGTTCAGCTTGGACAGCAGCCATTTATCCATCACGGACAGTTTATCGTATTCCAAGGTGTACTTGGTGGGATCGAACTCGTCGATGTTAGCATACAATACGTAGAATGCGTAGGTGTTCCACAGAGGACGCAGGAACTTTCTCTGGCCTTCTACTACAGCTTTGCCGTGGAAGCGGTTAGGCAACCAGGGAGCAGAGTTGATGTAGAAGTACCAACGGATGGCATCGGCACCATAGGTCTGCAGGGCTTCCATAGGATCTACTGCATTACCTTTGGACTTGGACATCTTCTGGCCGTTCTCATCCTGAACGTGACCCAGTACGATTACGTTTTTATACGGAGGCTTGTTGAACAGCAGGGTGGACTCAGCCAGCAGGGAGTAGAACCAACCACGGGTCTGGTCAACAGCTTCAGAAATGAAGTCTGCGGGGAACTGCTGCTCGAACAGATCCTGATTTTCAAAGGGATAGTGGTGCTGAGCGAAGGGCATTGCGCCGCTGTCGAACCAACAGTCGATTACTTCGGGCACGCGATGCATCTGCTTGCCGCACTCGGGGCAGCGGATGGTGATCTCGTCGATGTAAGGACGATGCAGCTCTACGCCGCCTTCGGGGTAGTTATCGCTCATTTCAGCCAGTTCAGCACGGCTGCCGATGGCATGACGGTGACCACATTCGCACTCCCAAATGTTCAGAGGAGTACCCCAGTAACGGTTACGGGAGATACCCCAATCCTGGATGTTTTCCAACCAGTCACCGAAGCGGCCCTTACCGATAGTTTCAGGGATCCAGTTGATCTGATTGTTATTGCGGATCAGATCGTCTTTTACAGCGGTCATCTTGATGAACCAAGATTCGCGTGCGTAGTAGATCAGGGGGGTGTCACAGCGCCAGCAGTGAGGATAGCTGTGCTCGAACTTAGGAGCGGAGAACAGCAGACCGCGTTCTTCCAGGTCAACCAATACTTTAGGATCAGCCTGTTTGCAGAAGGTGCCGGCCCAAGGGGTTTCCTCGGTCATTTCACCTTTGCCATCAACCAGCTGTACGAAGGGCAGGTCGTAGCGACGGCCAACCTGAGCATCGTCCTCACCGAAGGCAGGAGCGATGTGAACCACGCCGGTACCATCGGTCAGAGTTACGTAATCAGCGCAGGTTACAAAGTGTGCTTTCTTATGCTGACGTTCGCAGATGGGTTTTACAAAATCATACAAAGGCTCGTATTCTTTGCCTTCCAGATCCTGACCGGTATAACGCTCCAGAATCTCGGCTTCCTCGCCCAGTACGCTGGGAACCAGAGCCTCAGCCATGTAGTAGGTGTACTCGCCCAAGCGAACCTTCACATAGCTTTCAACAGGGTTCACACACAGAGCCACGTTGGAGGGCAGGGTCCAGGGGGTGGTGGTCCAGGCCAGGAAGTAAGCATCCTCGCCGATCACTTTGAAGCGAACGATAGCGGAGCGCTCTTTTACATCCTTATAGCCCTGAGCCACTTCATGGCTGGACAGAGGAGTGCCGCAGCGGGGGCAGTAAGGAACGATCTTGAAGCCCTTGTACAGCAGGCCTTTATCGAAGATCTGCTTCAAAGCCCACCATTCGGACTCGATATAATCATCGGTGTAGGTAACGTAGGGGTTATCCATGTCGGCCCAGTAGCCAACGATGCCGGAGAAGTCCTCCCACATTCCTTTGTATTTCCAAACACTCTCTTTACATTTCTGGATAAAGGGAGCCAGACCGTATTCTTCAATCTGCTCTTTGCCGTCCAGACCCAGCTCTTTCTCGATTTCCAGCTCAACGGGCAGACCGTGGGTGTCCCAACCGGCCTTACGGGGTACCATGTAACCCTTCATGGTGCGGTAACGGGGGATCATATCCTTGATAACGCGGGTCAGCACATGACCGATGTGAGGCTTGCCGTTAGCGGTAGGAGGGCCATCATAAAAGGTGTAAGTTTCACCTTCC
>JAZQWC010000033.1:0-5883 GCA_045632125.1 Bianqueaceae bacterium | reverse complement strand
ACTACAGCGAGTCTGAATATATCGGTAGTGCTTTCGATGTAAGGGAAGCTGAAGAGTTCACTGTAATCGAAGTAGGTGATAAAATCTATGACTTTTATAGTGATGCTGAAGCATTATATACCGGCACTATGAACGAAGACGGGGTAAAAATTACTCGTATTTATAAACTTAATGAGGATTCAGAGTCTGGCGATGATGAAGACTCAATCCCCGGTGATGACGAAGACTCCACGCCTGGTGACGAAAATTCAACTCTCGATGGGGAAGATTCCAAGCCTGAAATTGTACCGCCAACGGACAATGAAAGTAATGGTCCGGATACCGGTGATAAGGGGTATGGTATGTGGAGTGTAGGCTTCATATTATTTAGTGGTATCCTAGTTGTTCTTGGAAAACAACGCAAAAAAATGATTTAATAAGTTAGAACCGATTTCAGGGTTGTGAATTCAAATTGACCTTGAAATCGGTTTTTTCATGGAAGAAAATATAGGGAGTCTCGTTGCGTTTATGTAAACTCTGAGTTATACTAGAAAAAGTTATTGAATGTTAGTGGAGGGCCTAAAACCATGAAACAGGAAATGATTTATTTAAATCAAGAACGAAATGTATATGTAACAGCCTATACTCAACCGGTGGGCGGGAAGTTTGAACATGTTTTGAAAAGACCGGCTGTTTTGGTTTTACCCGGAGGTGGCTATCAATATTGTTCCATTCGGGAAGCGGATCCGGTGACTTTTGCGTATTTAAAAGCAGGCTATCAGGCTTTTGTTTTAAATTACAGTGTGGCAGAGCATCAAACTTGGCCAAACCCTCTGGAAGATGTGGAACAAGCACTGGAAATGATCCGTACCAGAGAAGATTGGAATGTATATGAGGATAAAGTTGCAGTGGTTGGTTTTTCCGCCGGTGGGCATTTGGCGGCAGCAGCAGCTACTATGGCAAAGGAGCGTCCTAATGCAGCAATTCTGGGTTATGCTGTGGTGGGAGATGATGTGAAATGCTGCAATATAACCGCTCCGGATATCACAAAGTATGTGGATCGATATACCTGTCCCTGTTTTGTTTTTTCTACCTGTTCCGATAGCTTGGTTCCGATTCATAATTCTATTGATTTTATGAGTGCCCTGGCTAAAGCACAAGTTACTTTTGAAAGTCATATTTATGCCTATGGCCCTCATGGCTTTTCTACTGCAGATAGTGTACTGCTATATAATCCAAAGGAACTCTGCGATAGAGCAGGAGACTGGGTGAAAGATAGCATTGGTTTCTTACAAGACTTGTTTGGCGATTTTACAAGGGGAGGCATGACTCAGCCCAATTGCGGTCGATATACCACTTGTAATTACGAGCCGTATTTGTCGGCCGACTGTACGTTTAACTGTTTGCTAGCGAATGCACAGGCGAAACAATTACTTGCGCCTTTATTTGAAAATTCGTATCAAGGCATCAATATGGAGGCGGTAGGAGGAATGTCGATGCGAACTATCTTAAATTTTGTTGGATATCCGAAAAATGAAATTCAAAAACTGGATGAACAGTTAAGAACAATTGAAAACAAGGAGATTTAAGTATGAAAAAGTTAATTACAATAGTATTATGTGCGAGCTTAGCCTTGAGTTTATTTGGGTGTCACAAAACCCGTGAGCGCTCTAAGACGTCGAAGGAGACGAAGGGGTCGAACCAGGAGACTGCTGTGGAAAGTAGTGACAGTCAAATGGATGAGCCCTTGACTTTGTATTATGTCAATAATAATCAGCATAAAGGGGTGACCATGCTGCTAGGTTGGTACCGTTCACAGAAAGATGCGATCAAAGTAGAAGCGATTGCTTTTGAGTCTGTGCAGGAATTGGAAAAGGCTTTGGAAGGGGAAGAGCAGCCGGATCTGATCATGTTGGATAAACTGAGTGGCAGCACCCAATCAGATCCCTTTATGTGGATCCGTGAAGGGAAAATTGCCGGTCTGAATTACTTTATGAATGACGATGAAACTTTTGAAGCTGCCAATTATATTGCGGGAACGTTAGAAGCAGGCATATATGAAGACGAACAGTATATTTTGCCGCTATCGATTTCTAATCAGTATCTTGTAGTCAATGAAGAAGAACTGGATTCAGGAGTGCTTTCCGCCTTGGGCGGCGGTTATACCACCAAACAGCTCATGGAGGAATTGATTCATGATGCAGAAGCTCATGAAGGTGAAACGTATTTTACTACCATCCCTTTTTACTATGATTTGGCAGGAGAGGGAGCTTGGGTCTATGATATGTTGGAACTGACCGGGGCTCTGCATGTGGATCACATGAACGGCGGTGTTAAGATCGATGCGGAAATGTTTGGTCAGACCATGGAGTACATGGCGACGCTGGTCGATGATGCGAATTTGTTATACACTGGTGCGGCAGATCTAAGTAACTTGGATTTTGTCGATATGGAGGGATACTGCACGGTAGTGCTGACTGATCGTAATGCGCCCTATATGACCCGTTATATGAATAGTGCCTGTCGTCAGCTGCTGCAGCAGGAAATGACGATTTTGCCTTATGCGCTGCCGGAGGGCGGCTATGCAGTCAATGTAAATGTGATGGGTATGGTGGGAGCCGGCTCTGATCAGCAGGAGGAAGCCTATCAGGTATTGCGTGACATGATGGATGTTCCAAAGGAAAAGTGGGAAACGATCAATGCGGATGATACTTTTGTGCAGATGAGTTCGGTGAATCGTAACGTAGCTTTGGGGCTGTTGGAATCGTTTTTGGTGATGGATGTAGGTAATTTTAGAATTTTGGGTTCTGTGATCCAACGGGAACCCTTAACGGAGCAGCAGGGTGAGATTCTGCGCGATATGATCGAAAACAACCAGTGTGCGTATATTACCGATGCAAATATTTTGAGTGCGATTGAAAGCTATGTACTGCCAAATGTAGGGCTTGAAAACGTGGATTGGACAGAAATTGCACAGCAAACGGCACAGGCGATTGAAAATGGAATGTAAAGGGATTGTTTCTAAGGAGAAAGCATGCTAACACAAAATGAAATGCAGCAGGTGATCGACTATACTGCATCCAAAGGAGCGGAGTTCAGCGAACTGTTTTTAGAAGATCGGGCTGATCAGGAAATACGGTATGCCGACGGCAGCGTGCAGGCTGTGAAAAATGTGCATATCTATGGTGCAGGCCTGCGGTTGATCAATGGAACAGAAGCGATATATACCTATACAAATGATGTGTCGATAAAAGGGTTGAAGTCTTTGGCAGATGAGGCGTTGAGCTTATTAAGCAGCAAAGCTGCGAACATGACGGGTGCCAAAGCTTTGAGTGTGGCCCATCGGATCGTGGACCCGAATCCGGTGAGGAGAGAGCCTTCGGAGATGGCGATCAAGGAGAAGATCGAAATTGCACGGAGGGCCTCTTCTGCAGTGGAAGGTGCTGGGGTGCCGCTGCTAGCTCATAATGTTGTATACAGTGATATGGACCAAAGAATTTGGGTGGCTAACAGTGAGGGCGTGCTGGCTTCAGATCGCAGGGTGAATACTCGAGCTCGGGCTTATTACACAGTAGGGGATGAAACCGGAAGTTCCTATGAATGGGCTGATGTGGTAAAATGTGGCGGAATGGAAGGCTGGAACAGTGATGAGCTGGAACAGTATTTAAGAGAGAAGCTTCGTTCTACTTATACATCCATGAAGGGAGATGTGCTAAAGTCCTGTAAATTGCCAGTCGTAATGGCGGCGGGCGGCTGCGGTACCCTGTGGCATGAAAGCTGTGGACATAGTTTGGAAGCAGCAGCGATCGCTGATGGAAATGGTGATTTTATCGGGTTGATCGGAGAGAGGGTGGCCAGTCCTAAAGTAACCCTGATCGACGATGGAACAATGCCGGGTCTGTATGGCTCTTCTATGATCGATGATGAAGGGCATCAAAGACAACGAAATGTCATGATTGAAAACGGAGTACTGAAAACCTATTTGTGCGATTACTTGCAGGGAAAGAAAATCGGAATGCAGAGTAATGGCTGCGGGCGCAGACAAGACTATACTTTCGCACCCACATCCCGTATGAGTAACACATATTTGGCTCCTGGCAATGACGATGAAGAAGAAATGATTCGTTCGTTGGCGGAAGGTTTGTATGTAAAACGTTTGGGCGGCGGCAGTGGTGGATCGATCTTCTCGCTGCTCTGTACCGAAGCCTATTTGATCAAAAATGGACAGATCGATCGACCTGTTAAAAATTGCATGATCACCGGAAGGGGAATCGATGTGATCAAAAAGATCGATCGAGTGGGTTCTGTATTAAAAGCGGAATACGGCGGTTTTTGCGGAGCCGGTTCGGGATTGGTACCCACAACTTCGTTCCAACCGCAGGTGCGAATCTCGGAAATGACGGTGGGAGGTGCAGGCTGATGGAAATTAAAAGAAAATACGACGCCTATATGCAGCAGATTCAAAATAGGTCTGGCTTGTGGGAAGTGAATGGCGAAACAAAGGAGCATCTTTCTTTATTCTATGCGGATGGACAGAGAGTCAGCGGCGGTACGGATCATCAGACAGTTTTATATGCTCGAGCAGGTGAAACTTCTACAGGTTATGCAGTGAGTCAATGTTTGGATGATGAGCCGGCAGCTTTGTTGCAGCAGGCGGCAGAAAACGGCTGCATATTGGAAAATAGTGCGGTCGTTCCGGGAAACGAAAATGTGTGTTCCGAGGAAGAAAGAAAAGCATTAGCCGATGTGGAAACATTGAAGCAAATTGTGGATCGGGCAGAGGCAGAACTTCCCGGTACAAAGAAGATGTTTTCCATCAAAAATACGGTGCATAGTCAGTTTGTAACGAATCAAAAAGGATTGAGCCGCTATTATAGTCGCAGTCATTTTGAATTAAATGCCCATGTTGATGGAAGAGACTATGTAACCACTGCCAATGCGCCGGAGTTGATGCAGTTTCAAGATATGGCAGCAGATATTCAAGAGATGGCAAAAAACGATTTACCGGAGATCAAAATTCCGTCCGGAACGTATAGAGCGATTTTGAGTAATTATGTAATGAATATGTTCTGGATCACCGGCTGGCAGTTGTTCAGCGGTCGTTCTTATGCGGCCGGGGCCGGTGCGTTTAAAGGACAGTTCTTGCAGCAGATCGCGTCGGAGAAGGTGAGTATTCAGGATGTTCCGGCTTTGCCGGGAATTGGTTACGAGGCGCCTTTTGACTGTGAAGGTACGGAAGGAATCTGTGCTGAGTTGATAAAAGACGGTGTATTTTGTGGCTTACTGCACAACTTGGAGTCAGCGAAAAAGATGGGAATGGAACCGACCGGTAATGCAGGTCGAACTGCTGGTCTAGTGGTGGGTACCGATGTGACAATTACGCCAAAAAATTTTGTTATGTGTCCGGGCAATACTTCTGACGAGGCGATGCTGGCGCAGTTGGAAGATGGTTTGTATGTATTTGATGCTTTTGACCAGTTTCATGCGGTGAATTCTGCCTCGGGTCAATTCAGCTTCCCCTGCAGTGCAGTTTTGGTTGAAGGGGGCGTGCGCAAGGGCGTGGTGCATGGTTTGACGATGAATGGATCAGTAGGGGATCTGCTGATGAATGTGGAAGCGGTGGGTAAGCGTCTTAGCTATATGCCACTGCTGATGCATTATACCTATCAGGTGGCTGCGCCGGCTGTATTGGTAAAAAGAATCAATATCGTAGCCTAAACGAAGGGTATAAATTAAAAATCACTGTGCGGGCAGGCAAAGCTGCTCGGCACAGTGATTTGTGTTTTTTATAGGTTTTTAAAGTTGGTGCCGGCCGGAACGATGATGCGCAGCGCACTGGGCAAGTTCTGTATGGCCAGAACGGTGAAAGGAACGATTTCACCATCGATGCTGACATTTTGCGGT
>JAZQWC010000032.1:0-12434 GCA_045632125.1 Bianqueaceae bacterium | reverse complement strand
CAGCCATGATCTCTTGCTGTCTAACCAATGATTCTATTTCATCTGTTTTTTCAGCAGGAACCAACACTGTTTCTGTTTCCACATCAAACTCTTCCACTACAATATCATTACAAGAGGCCTTTTTCTCTTCCTTTTGAGCCTGCATTCGTTTCTCATAACGACGCTTTTTCTCCAAATAACTATCATGGCTGATCAGCGGAATATCGACTGCATTCTTTTTTATTTCATTCTGCAATTTTTCATCTTCGTCAATATCTGATTTTAATCCGCGTATTACGATCTGACGATCGCCACCCGCTTGACTGGGCTCTTCCATATCAAGCCTTGGACCTTCTTCGGAATCGGATGACCATGCCTTTTTCTCTTCTTCTCGTAATTCAGTTTGTAACCGACGTTCTTCACGCCATTTTGCATATTCTGCTGCTCGTTCACTTGTATAGCTGCGTACCTGCTGACCTTTTTCCTTTGTTTTTCCGGCTGCATGTTTCACACCTTTTACGAAGGATCGCTCTGTCACAATAATTCCTAGAATCACCAGAATAAAAATGACCAGAATAATAGAACCTACCTTGCCTAACAAGCTGGTAAATAAGCGACCTATCATACCACCAAGTACACCACCTGTTAATACCGTGGCTTTTTGATACATTGCACCAATCGACGTCAGCTTAGCAGCATTCATTATATGAAACAACGCTGCTACCAAAACAATAGCAAGATATCCTGCAATCAGTTTACCTAAAGTGCGTCTTTCAAGTTTGCCAAACAACTTCATTCCGGCAATCAACGTAGAATATACACTAATCAAATAAGCAGAAAAACCGAACAAACCCACGAACACATCACTTAACGATGTTCCAATCATTCCCATATTGTCTTTTAAATAGATTCCCAGCGTAACCAAGACCAGTACAAAAAAGATCAGCCAATTACGGATCTCTAATTGAAGCTGGGTCGCAGCCTGTTTCTTTTTTCGAGTGTTCTGACGTTTTCCGGATTGTACCCTACCGGAGGCTCGTGTTCCCTTTTTTCCAGCAGTACTTTGTTTATTTTTAGTCTGCGCCACCTGCGCTCCCCTTTCTTTCCTCCCGGATTTGCATCCCAAGACGTTCATCCTCATCTATCATCAATTGCTAAATTATATCTTATACAAGAATACCATACACGATGGAGATCAAACCAACGGCAAGGCAGTAATACCCAAAATAGTGGAACTGATCCTTTTGAATCAAATTCTTCAGCCACCGAATACTAGCATAACCTACCACCGCTGCAACAATCATACCCACTGCATAGGGACCGGCATTTGCTGTCAAATCAGCAATGCTCACATCCATTAGTTTTAATACTGCCGCTCCTAAAATTGCCGGAATCGACATCAAAAAGGAAAAACGAAAAGCAAATTCTTTATCCAGTCCACAGAACAAACCTGCTGTCACTGTTGATCCCGAACGAGAAATACCAGGAATCGTAGCAATACCCTGAATCAAACCAATGGTAAATGCATCGCGACCCTTCATTTCTTCTAAAGTCTTATCGCTCTTCGGCATTTTACGAATCAGCATCAACATCGTACCCGTCACTAATAAAGCAAAGCCAACGGCAACCACGGAACTTAGGAAAAGATCCTCTAAAAAAGCTTCCATAAGCAAGCCTAAAATAGCAGTCGGAATCGATGCAACAATAATAAATACAACCATTTTACGTTCTAAATATAAATCGAACTTTTTTCTCTTAAACACAAATAAGAAGGAATCTTTGATCAGTAAAAGTCCTTCCTTGATTAAGTTCAGCACATCTTTCCAATAAAAGACAAACACAGCCAACAACGTGCCAACATGCAGCAGAATCTCAAATAACGCCGAAGTACCAAGTTCAGCACCCAAAATAAATTTAGACAGCACCAAGTGGCCTGAGCTGCTTACCGGCAAAAACTCCGCCAAGCCCTGCACCAGACCCATGATGATCGCTTGTAAATAAGTGACTGTTTCCATGATTTACCCCCTGTTTTTATACTCATTTTTTCATTATATGACCTGTTCTAATGCAAAAATTACCGCTATTGTAACTTCTTAATTTTACCATATTTACAGGGGTTTGTAAACCTTCTAACCTACTTTTTATCACTCCCATCTTTGTGGTGTTTTTGTTGAATCAAACTGTATAACTTTTCCATTGCATGATCCAGGCCGCCTACTTCGTCAATTAAATGTTCCTGTACTGCTTCTTCCCCCATCAATATACTGCCCACATCTTTCGCTAATTCTTCTGTATTCAACATTAACTCTCGAAAACGCTCTTCCTTCATTCCACTGTTTCGAGTTACAAAACCTATAATTCGATCCTGAATTCGTTCTAAATATTCAAAGGTCTGCGCAACACCAATGACCAATCCATTGGTTCTTACCGGATGTAAGGTCATAGATGCAGACGGAACAATAAATGAATAACTCGCTGCAACCGCCAATGGTACTCCAATAGAATGACCACCACCCAAAACCAACGAAACAGAAGGCTTTCCCAAGTCAGCAATCATCTCGGCAATGGCAAGTCCGGCTTCAATATCACCACCCACCGTGTTGATCAAAAATAAAACTCCGTCAATATCTTTGTTTTCCCTTACTGCCGCCAGTTGAGGTAGAACATGTTCATACCTTGTTGCCTTGTTTTGAGGCGGAAGTACCATATGCCCTTCAATTTCGCCGATAATACTCATACAAATAATATGCCCTCTTGGATTATCGCCTTCAGAAAAAGGCACCTCAGTCTGTCCAAATTCTTTCACCGTTTCCTGATAAGATTCCGGTGTCATTTCATTTCTATTTTCCATCTTTGAACTCCTTTCTAAAGGCACCGACTTCGTCTTCTTTGCGCTTTGCGCAATAAAAAAATCAGCACCATGATACATTCATGATGCTGATATTTTTTGTATTTATTCGAATTTTATTCAAAATTCATTATCTGTCATGACGACGGGGACGACGCTCGCTGCGCTCACCGCGGTCAGCGTTTTTGTCTCCACCTTCAGGCGGAGGAAGCAGTGCCTTGCGGGACACTTTCACCTTACCCTGATCATCGATACCGATAACCTTAACCATGATCTCATCGCCTTCATGCAGAACGTCTTCTACTTCCTTCACGTACTCATAGCTGATTTCGGACAGGTGCAGTAAAGCATCCTTACCGGGCAGCAGTTCAACAAACGCACCGAACTTAGCCAGACGTACAACAGTAGCATTATAGATCTCGTCCATCTGGATTTCCTTAGCAATGGTCTCGATGGTCTTGATAGCCTGACGGCACATAGCCTCATCGCTACCCAGTACATATACGCTACCATCATCCTCGATGTCGATCTTAACGCCGGTCTCGTCGATGATCTTGTTAATGGTCTTACCCTTAGGACCAACAACCTCACCGATCTTAGCCACACTGATCTTAGTCTGGAAGATCTTGGGAGCATACTCAGACAGATGCTCTCTGGGCTCAGCAATTGCTTTGCTCATAACTTCATCCAGGATATAGGTTCTGGCAACCTTGGTATTGGCAATAGCCTGCTCAATAATAGGACGAGTCAGACCCTGTACTTTAATATCCATCTGGATAGCAGTGATACCCTTGTGAGTACCGGCTACCTTAAAGTCCATATCACCGAAGAAGTCTTCCAGACCCTGAATATCGGTCAACAGGATGAAATCATCATCGGTGTCACCGGTAACCAGACCACAGGAAATACCAGCAACAGGAGCTTTGATCGGAACACCGGCAGCCATCAGCGCCAGAGTGCTGGCACAGATAGATCCCTGAGATGTAGAGCCGTTGGAGCTTACTACTTCAGATACAGTACGGATTGCATAGGGGAACTCTTCCTCAGTGGGCAATACAGGAACCAGAGCACGCTCAGCCAGTGCACCGTGACCAATCTCACGACGTCCGGGACCACGGCTGGGCTTGGTCTCACCTACAGAGTAAGAGGGGAAATTATAGTGATGGATGTAACGCTTGGATTCAATGTTCTCATCCAAGGAGTCCATGATCTGTCTTTCGCTCAGGGCACCCAGGGTAGCGATGGTCAGAACCTGAGTCTGGCCTCTCTTGAACAAACCGCTACCATGTACACGAGGCAGACAGTCAACCTCAGCAGACAGAGGACGGATCTCGTTCAGACCACGACCATCGGGACGCTTACCGTCAACCTTGATCATCTTACGAACGGTCTTCTTCTGGTACTGATAAATACCCTCATCCACATATTTAGCCATCAGTTCCTGCTCTTCTTCAGGCAGGGTAGCGATGTATGCTTTAAAGTCTTCGGTCAACTTGCCGATACGCTCTTCACGTACCTGCTTCACATCGGTAAATACAACCTCTTCCATCTGCTCGGGAGGACAGATCTTCTTCAGAGCTTCAAATACAACCTCCGGAACGGTCTGCTCTTCGTAAGCATGCTTTTCTTTACCAACAGCAGCTACGATCTCATTGATGAAAGCAACGATCTTCTGGTTAGCTTCATGGCCAAAGAAGATAGCTTCGATCATCTTATCTTCGGGAACTTCATTAGCACCGGCTTCGATCATAACAACCTTTTCTGCGGTAGAAGCAACGGTCAGATCCAGATCGCTTACCTTTCTCTGTGCAGAGGTGGGGTTGATTACCAATTCACCATCTACCAGACCTACAGAAACAGCACCTACAGGGCCAGCAAAAGGAATATCGGAAATAGAAACAGCGATGGAAGAACCAACCATAGCCAAAATTTCAGGAGCACAGTCCTGATCTACACTAAGTACAGTGTTCACGATGGAACAATCATTACGATAGTCCTTCGGGAACAGAGGTCTCATAGGACGGTCGATGCAGCGTGCAGTCAAGATAGAATTCTCGCTAGGACGACCTTCTCTCTTCAAAAAGCTTCCGGGAATCTTACCCACGGAATACATTTTCTCTTCATAATCAACGCTCAGAGGGAAGAAATCAATACCTTCTCTGGGCTTATCAGATGCAGTTGCAGTAGACAACAGAGTGGTCTCACCATAAGACAACCATACTGCGCCGTTAGCCTGCTCTGCCACTTTGCCGATCTCAGCACGCAACTTGCGGCCGGCCAGCTCCATTTCAAAAACCTGTGACATAACTAACCTCCTGTTATTCATTACGTCTTACCTACTACTTCGGGACCCTTGTCCCACTTTAAACTATGACTGCCGCCAAGCGGCAAATCGATGCTGCGAATGTTTTGCCGCAGCCTATCAATTTTTAAGATGAGCCTTCTTCAAAAGCAAATCCAAATTGACGACAAAAAGTTGTAAACCCGCCGGAGCAGGCTTACAACTTTATATCCATCATTATTTTCTGATACCCAGTTTCTCGATCAGAGCACGGTAGCCCTCGATGTCTTTGGACTTCAGATAGTTCAGCAGACCACGACGCTGACCTACCAACATCAGCAGACCACGACGAGAGTGATGGTCTTTCTGGTGAGATTTCAGGTGATCAGTCAGATGAGCGATACGCTCGGTCAACAGTGCGATCTGTACTTCGGGAGAACCGGTGTCACCCTCGTTACGTCCAAATTCCTTGATCAGTTCAAGCTTTCTTTCCTTAGTCATGATAGATATCCTCCAAAAAATATAATTTTGATAAATCCCCGACGGCTAAGTAGAGGCTGGAGATTCCTGCCACTGAGCTGCGGTTCATTTCCAAGCAGAGATTATACCATATTGCTCATCTCTTGTAAACAACTTTTTCGCAAATTCTTCCGTTATTTTCCCAGAATTTAAGCTTTTTCTCCGCGAAATTTATGATACAATAGATCTATCTTTTTTGCAAGTTTAAAATTAATGGAAAGGAGCCGTTTTATGTCTAAGCGAACCATTTTACATATGGATATGGATGCCTTCTATGCCGCTGTGGAAGTGCGTGATAATCCTGAATTAAGAAACAAACCTCTTATCATCGGCGCCCTTCCCAATGAACGTGGTGTTGTGTCTACCTGCTCCTATGAAGCCAGAGTTTATGGAGTTCACTCCGGTATGAGCATTAAGGAAGCTTATCGCCTCTGCCCCAATGGTATCTACATGCATGGAAATTATCAGAAATACCATGAAGTTAGTAATCAGGTTCATCAAATTTTGATGGACTATACTGACCAAATTGAATTTGTAGCCTTGGATGAGGGTTACTTAGATATTACCGGATCTTTAACTCTTTTCGGAGGTGCCGAAACCATAGGACGTGAAATTAAACGACGTGTATTTGAAACAACGCAGCTCACCTGCTCCGTCGGCATTGGATATAATAAAATGACAGCCAAGATGGCCAGCGAAGAAAAAAAGCCAAATGGTTTTTTCGTAATTCCGGATGAAGAATTTTTTCAATCAATGATCATAGATCGTCCGATTCGCGTTCTTCCGGGTATTGGTCCCAAAACTGCCGATCATTTACAGCACTATCATTTGAATACGATTCGTGATTTACTTAATTGGTCGGAAACATCCCTCCAAAAACTACTGGGGGCATCCGGCAGTGAATTATATCGTGCCGCCCGCGGCCTGGATGAACGCCCGGTTCTTCATTTAGGTGACGGAGAAGCTAAATCCTATGGAAAAGAAGTTACATATCAACATGATATGACCGATCTGATCGAAATGGAAAGTACACTTCGCCTCTTGGCTCGCACCCTATCCATAGGACTGATGGAAGATGGTCTTTGGTGTTATACTGTAACTTTAAAAATCAAATATAATAATTTACAGCTTCACACCCGTTCCAAAACCTTCACCAATCCCATTCATGATGCAAAGCAATTATTTGCTGCTGCCAGTAAACTACTTAGAAAAGCCCCCTTAACTCGTCCTGTACGTCTTTTAGGAATCAGTACCAGTTCCTTTACCAACGAGCCAGTCCATCAAATTTCGCTAGCCGATACTGCCAAACAAGAAAAGAAAGAAAAACTCAATCAAACTTTATTGCACTTATATGATCGTTTTGGAAAGAACTCCATTCAAACCGGCGGCGAATTGGAAAGCAAAAAAATACTAAAAGAGCGTGGTCTTGATTAGACTCACGCTCTTTTACTGTTATATATCGCTTCTGTTTCTTCATAACTAGGGACACAGGCCGTTGCTCCTCGGCGCGTTACACTAATACCCGATGCAGCAGCAGCCCACCGAACCGCTTCCTCCAGACTTTTTCCATCTGCCAAACATGCCGTTAAAGTACCATTAAAGCAATCGCCAGCTCCTGTAGTATCAATTGCCTCTCCAACTATGCAAGCCGGAATTCTTCTATGACCTTTCTCATCGATCAGCAAAGAACCTTCCCTCCCCATTGTAATCACAGCAGTTTTGATACCTTTATTATGAAATGCAGTTTCGAATTCTTCGTCTGAAGGTTCCTCTTTTTGAGCAAAGCCTGCCAACACCTTCGCTTCGCCGCAATTCGGTGTAATCAACGCCGCTTTGGAAAGGAGTTCCCACGGGATTTCTTTTGCCGGCGCCGGATTCCAAATCACTGGTTTCGAAAGCTCTTCTGCCATTTTCGCCAATTCGATCAGTGCCTCGGCCGGAAATTCATTTTGCATTAGTACATAATCGGAATTTTGCATATAAGAATAGATTTGAGAATGCCTCACATCCGATGCTGTAAGCGCATGAGCGGCTCCACCATAGACATTCACAGTGTTTTCTCCGTTTCGATCCGTCGTAATAACGCCAAAGGCTGTAGGTTCATCCTTTTCGATCCAATGTGCAGTAATCCCAAACCTCTGTGCTTCCTCTTTACAAGCCTGACCATTCGCATCGCGTCCTATTGCACTGATAAATACCGTGTCAGCTCCAAACTTCTTACAAGCCACCGCCTGATTCATTCCCTTGCCGCCAGGTTCAAAAAACAACTTAGCGCTGGTAATCGTTTCACCGGGCAGCGGAAAATGATCGGTGGACATAAACACAGATTGACCAATCAAACCAACCACTAAAACCTTACCCATAAAACTTTCCAAAGCTCCTTACATATGCTTGTTACGGGGCATATAGCGTTTGATCAAAGCCTGATTCCGTTCCATACCATCCGGCAGATTACCACTAACAAATACCGGAGGAGTAATTCCTTCTTTCCACAGATTTTCATCTGCCTGTACCACAATGCTTTGTGCAATCATACAGCTGGTGATGGTTGAAATAGGACCCACTCGCATGTCCAGATCTCCTACATTAACTGAAGCATCACCATGACATACACCATTATCGAATACCATATCAGCCACATCATGGAGTTTCAATCCACTGCTGTGACGAGACTTATCCTCTTTATATGCCATGGAAACAATAGCAATTACCGGAATTCCCTGCTCTTTGGCACACATAGCCATTTCCACCGGAACTGAATTAATACCCGATGTAGATGCGATTAAGAGCACATCATTTTTTGTTAAACCATAACGATCAAAAATCGGCTTTGCTAAACCGGACATTCTTTCATAGTGACTGCTCTTAACCGCTCCTCCATGAAGCATTAAATCACTGTCCAACATTGCACAGATAGCTGCTGTGCCGCCGGCTCTGTAAAACAGATCCTCACCAATAATATGAGAATGACCGCAGCCAAACACATATAACATACCATCATTCTTCCAAGCATTGGCAACCAATTCTGATGCCTTCTCAATTTTTTCACTCTGAGTGTCCGCAACCTTGGCCACCAAATTTTGCACATTACTTAAATACTCTTTATATAACATAATATCAACCTCGTAACTTTATTTTTTGGGTTTATATAATACTTCATTTACATTGTAAACTGTAACAAAAGCATCAGGATCGTTTTGTCCCAGGAAATTCATCAATTTGACATATTCCTGCTGATCCACGATCACGATGAGTTCTGTGTGCTGGCGTTCATCGTACGCACCATAGGCATGATACAAGGTAGCTCCGCTTTTTAGCTCGTGCAGAACAAATTCTCGGATCTCCGGTTCTTTTTTCGAAATGATACACACACGTTTTTTTATGTTAGAACCAAAGATAAAATGATCCAGTACCAAACCAAAAATATATGTACCCAGAACACTTAAAATAACCGTTTTCAAATCATATACGAAAATAGCCGATACTGCTACGCACATGCCTACAGAAGACATCGCCTTTCCTAATTCAATTCGTAAAAATTTGTTCAGGATCTTGGCAATAATATCTAAACCACCTGAGGATGCATTTCGAGTAAATAGCATGGAAAGTCCAACGCTCACCGAAAAGCAGTACACAACCATATCGATAAAGGCGTCACCTGTTAATGATTGTGTAACCGGTGCTACTTTTTCTAAAACACCCATAAAGAAAGGTAAAAGAATGGAAGTATATACCGTTTTTATACCGAATTCCGGTCCTAACAGGAAAAAGCCAATAATCAAAAGTCCCACATTCATTATCATAGTCAACGTAGATACACTTAGAGGTAAAACTTCACTTAACAGTATGGCTAAACCTGAAATACTGCCCACCGAGAGATGACTGGGAACCAGAAAATAGTTAACCGCAGCTGCTACGATGAGCGTTGCAATGGTAATATAAATGAATTCAAATACTTGCTTTTTTAGATCCATGTCATTCTCCTTTTCATAGTTCTGTAACACCTTCACTGTCACTACTGCCTTCTTCCGAAGACTTGATCAAGTTCTGAGCAGCCTGAGTTAGGGTTTCAGTATATGGAATTTCACCTACTATATTATCAAGAAGCCAATCCATCGTAACAATATCATTAGTGCTGACATATCCATCCGCCTGCGCTCTTACTATACCTTTTTGATCTTTAACATAACCATCAAAGGGGCCGGTATGCCGGCGCTCAATCGCCTTTTTATAGAATTTTACCAATTGCTGAACGCCTTCCGGTACTTCATCAGAAACAAGAATATCAACTACATTAGATGATAGTCCCCACCAATAGTTGATTGACTTGATCTCTTCCGTATCGTCTATGTCCTCCCAAGATCCACTGAGAATACTGCGAATAATCCTCTCATAGAAGTTACCCCAATTCCAATGCGGCATAGCTAAACTATTCACCGTCAACTTCTCCCTGTCGATCATATATAATCCAAATTTTCGATGTGAAAAATTAGGTGTGATCATATCCTGATGTGATACTAGATCCACATCCATTTTTTCGATCTCCCGATTAATATTGATTCCCTTTTGTGTCGACCAAAGCAGGAAAATACTGGCATCAGGATTAACGACCTGAACACCTCTCGCAAAGGCATTAATATTCGCAATCATACCGGAAATGGGATAATCCGCTACATAAGCGATACGATTCTTCTTTGTCATTGTTCCGGCAATTAGTCCACACAAAAACTTAGCTTCGTACATACGACCATAATAGGTACGCAGATGACGATACGCCATATTAACGGAACAATTCAAAAACTTAACCTGCGGATGATTCACCGCCGCTTTAAGAGTTTGATTGATCAACTGAGGTGTAGTCGTAAATACCACATCAAACTCGTTTTGAGCCAGATCTTCCAGAATCTCCTCCGGTGTCTGATCTCGATCGAAAACAGAATCAATGGTATGGATTTCCACCTGATCGCCCATTATATCTTCCAGATCAATACTTCCTAATTCATGGCTATATGTCCAACTGGAGGTTTCCTTTGTCTTATCGTGTACAAAGGCGATCTTCAATTTTTTCTTATTGCTAAAAGTCAGGGCATTCGTCAGAAGATTCATAATTCCCTTATGCGACGGCTCTTCCACAGGTTCCATCTGTAAGCCTACCGGAGCATCCTGCTCTAAAAGCTGAATATTTTCCCATATCTTACTAATTTCATCCTGTAATTCATCCAAGGATTTTTGATCGACATCCTCAAGCGAAAAAATTTTAAGAAACTCCAAGAAAGCATCTGCCACTGTAATGTCGATTCGTTCGCCGCCCAACTCTTCAAAAGCCTTTTGGAAGCGGGCATAACAAGAACGAAATTCTTTTTTGAAATCTTCATTCCAATCTTCTTTTTTAGTTCGTCCCAATAATTCCAATAATTTTGGAAAACTGCCTTCTTTCGAAAAATAGATATAATTAATTGCAGCTACTTTATAAAATTGTAAAAATTCACGGTAAATATTGGATTCTTTTGTTCCATTGGGTCGTGGAACGATTCTGGTTACAATTCCTGGAATAGAAACAGCACCAAAGTATTTCAGTACGCTGACACGTTTGTTACCTTCTATTACATAAAAACGGTTCATGAATTCGTAGCATTTGATCGGATCACGAATTCCTTCGTCCAAATGTATCTGACACAGAGCCACCCACTTATTAGCAAATTCTGTATATTCATCCAACAGGGGCATAAAATTATCGGCGAAGGCTGTGCTTCTGGATCGACCATTGGTTCCTACGATCTGATCAATTGGAATATCAACCAGTCCGAGATTTACCTCGGACTCCGTTTCGATATTGGAAGTAATTTCTTCTAATACCTGTAGATATGGATATACTCCCTGTGCTAAATTCGCTTGATATTCTTTGCGGCCTTGCCGCAGTGCTTTTTTATAATGTGCTAATGCCATTTGTACACCTCTCTATCTGTGAACAAACTTTGAATTATTGCGACTTCTTTCTAATTATACCACAAAAAGCTTGCAATTGTGAAGTCCAATCCGTATAATAGTACGCTGAGGAGTGATTTTATATATGTTATGTCAAATTTGTCGTAAGAATACGGCCGTTCTGTTTGTAAACAAATTGGAAAACGGCCAAAACAAGCAAATTGCTATGTGTTTAAGTTGTGCCCAGAAGCAGGGCTTCTCTTTGAAGAATATGCTGGATCAAAGCGGTTTGAAACCGGAAGATATGGAAAATATCGGTGAACAGATGAATTCTCTTATGGAGAATATGGGTGAAGGCGGATTAGAAGGTCTGGAGCAGATGTTCCCTCCGGAAATGCTGAACATGATGATGGGTGCCGCTCATCCCGGTGAAGAAGGCGAAGATGGTGAAATGGGTATTATGCCTGAAGACGGTGATACCGATGATAGCACTACCGGCAGCGATAAAAAGGTTAAAACTAAAAAGAAAAATAATAACCTGAAAACTTTATCCAAGTTCGGTACCAACCTAACAGACAAGGCTATTAATGGAGAAATCGATAATATCGTAGGCCGTAGCCTTGAAATCGATCGTTTGATGCAGATTTTGAACCGTCGTTCCAAGAATAATCCCGTTTTGTTGGGTGAGCCCGGTGTAGGTAAAACCGCCATTGCGGAAGGTTTTGCCCTGCTTATTGCCCGCGGTGAGGTTCCCGTAAAGCTACAAAACAAACAGGTATATCTGCTGGATATGACCGGTTTGGTAGCTGGAACTCAGTTCCGTGGTCAGTTTGAGGCTCGTATGAAGGCAATTATTACCGAAGTAACCGCTGCTAAGAATGT
>JAZQWC010000031.1:0-8207 GCA_045632125.1 Bianqueaceae bacterium | reverse complement strand
TATAGATGCATGACTCTTTCTTTGATCTCTTGTGTTCGGCCCTGGTTCCAGTACTGGGTGCCGATATATCCGCAGGTACGTCTGGCAACATTCATTTTGTCCTGGTCCTGGTTCCCGCAGCGCGGGCAGGTCCATACCAGCTTGCCGTCCTGCTCTTTGATCTCGATCTCGCCGTCCCAACCACAGCACTGGCAGTAGTCGCTCTTGGTGTTCAGCTCGGCGTACATGATGTTCTCGTAAATGAACTTCATAATGGAGAGCACGGCCTCGATGTTGTTCTGCATGTTGGGTACTTCCACGTAGCTGATGGCGCCGCCGGTGGACAGAGCCTGGAACTGTGCCTCGAAGGCCAGCTTTTCGAAGGCATCGATGGGCTCGGTCACGTGCACGTGATAGCTGTTGGTGATGTAACCCTTGTCGGTTACGCCCTCCACAATGCCGAAACGGCGCTGCAGAGTCTTGGCGAATTTATAGGTGGTGGACTCCAGAGGAGTTCCGTAAATACCGAAGCCGATGGTGGTTTCTGCTTTCCAGCGGTCACAGGCCTTGTTCATGTATTTCATAACATCCAAGGCAAAGGGAGTGGCAGAAGGATCGGTGTGGGACTTTCCGGTCATGTAGCGTACGCACTCGCACAGGCCGGCGTAGCCCAGAGAAATGGTGGAATAGCCGCCCACCAGCAGTTTGTCGATGGGCTCGCCCTTGGCCAGACGGGCACAGGCACCGTACTGCCACAGGATGGGCGCTGCATCGGACAAGGTGCCCTTCAAACGCTCATGGCGGCACATCAAGGCGCGGTAGCAAAGCTCCAGACGCTCATCGAAGATCTTCCAGAATTTATCGAAGTTTCCGCCGGAGGACAGGGCCACGTCTACCAGATTGATGGTGACAACGCCCTGATTGAAGCGGCCATAGAACTGGTACTCGCCCTTTTCATTTTTCCAGGGGGACAGAGCACTGCGGCAGCCCATAACGGGGAAGCAGTTGCCCTCTTTCAGTTCTTTCATCTTCTTTTCAGAAATATAGTCAGGTACCAGACGCTTAGCGGTACATTTCGCAGCCAGCTTGGTCAGGTAGTAATAAGGCGAATCGTCGTGGATGTTATCCTCTTCCAATACATAGATCAGCTTGGGGAAGGCGGGGGTGACCCATACGCCCTGCTCGTTTTTCACACCCTGATGGCGCTGCAGCAGCACTTCCTCGATGATCATGGCCAGGTCTTTTTTCTCCTGCTCGCTCTCTGCCTCGTTCAGGTACATGAATACCGTTACAAAGGGAGCCTGACCGTTGGTAGTCAGCAGGGTCACTACCTGATACTGAATGGTCTGTACGCCCTTGCGCACTTCCTCGCGCAAACGCACTTCGGTGAGCTTTTCAAGGTTTTCCTTGGATAGCTCGATGCCAATATTTTTGGTCTCGCGTTCCAGATCGCGGTGGATCTTCTCGCGGCTCACCTGCACGAAGGGTGCCAGATGGGCCAGGGAAATGGACTGACCGCCGTACTGATTGGAAGCCACCTGTGCAATGATCTGGGTGGCAATATTACAAGCGGTGGAAAAGCTATGAGGACGCTCGATCAAGGTACCGGTAATTACAGTACCGTTTTGCAGCATGTCCTTCAAGTTTACCAGATCGCAGTTATGCATATGCTGAGCATAGTAGTCGGTATCGTGGAAATGAATGATGCCCTCGTTGTGGGCGTCCACGATTTCCTTGGGCAGCAGGATACGATTGGAAATGTCACGGGACACTTCTCCTGCCATGTAGTCACGCTGGGTGGAATTCACCACAGGATTTTTATTGGAATTTTCCTGCTTGGCCTCCTCGTTGTTACACTCGATCAGGCTCAGGATCTTATCATCGGTGGTATTGGACTGACGCACCAGCGCACGGGTATAACGATATGTAATATATTCTTTCGCAACTTCAAAGGCACCATGAGCCATGATCTGCTGTTCCACCATGTCCTGTACTTCTTCTACGCTGGGGGAACGACCCAGTTTCTCGCAGCGCAGCACCACGCTCTCAGCGATGCGGCTGATCTGCAGAGTAGTCAGACGCGCGGGCTCCCCCACCTCAGTATTTGCCTTTTGAATCGCAGTTATAATCTTGGTTATATCAAAATCTACTTCCGAACCGTTTCTTTTAAGAATACGCATGTCCTTCTCCTCCTAAAGCCTTTGGCATAGCCGGTTAGCTATATTTAACCCCGTATATTGTTATAATTTTCTAATTCTTACCACAACATGTAGTGGTTTGCAATTCAAAATATTAGCAGATGCTGCTTCAAATGTCAAGGTAAAAAAACGTCCTCGAAGCATTTTTTTGCTCGAGGACATTTGTCAATCATTTAGTCATTAAAGCTAAGGGTGGAGAGCAGCTGCTCCAGCATGCTGTTATCTTCACCTGTGGTAAAATCAGAGAGACAAATGAAATATACGCGACTGCCATGGGGAATCAGGGCCATCTGCATGATGCAGTCAACACGTTCTTTTTCCAGCTGATAGCTGCAGGTGAGGGCCTCCACCTCGCCGTAGAAACGAATGCGGCTGCTCTGCAAGTCGTTGGACTCGATGCCGGTCTTTTTAATATCCAGCAGCAGGTCGTTGAGGGGTTCCATGATGGCCTCCAGTTCAACAGTTTCCACCTGATGTCCCATTTCCCAATAGCCAAAGTCCATATAGTTGGTGGTATCCTGCGCCGAGGTGGGTGCCACCAGTCGGCCAAATACCGCCAGATTATTATTGGTTCCAATCACACCGGCCTGCTTATCGGCCTCTGCCATTACAGCATCCCAGTTGCCGCTCTTCCAGCCGGCCTCGAAGCGGAATTCCATGTTTTCCACCGTGTATTCTGCCCAAGTGTTGGGCACGTCCATCTGTGCATCGCTGTAGTCACTGCCGCAGCCGGTAAGCAGCAGAGTGACAGCACAGACCGCTGCCAAAAATCGTTTGATCATATATATCATTCCTCGTTATTTTTCTGTATTTGCCCTCGCATCGCCAATGCTTTCCGCCCGATGCTGCAAGCCATTTGTATCTTACCATATTTTCAGTTGTAACGCCACCTTCTTTTGTGGTAAGATAAAAGAAATTTTTCCAAAGACGACTTGGAGGTACCATGACCTACAACCACGAATATACCATATGGCAGAACGCCTGGTATGTGGCCCGGCGCGCCATCAGCCAGATCGGCTGGCGCTTTCATCTGCCCGCACTGCTGTGCATGCTGGCCACCGCGCTTTTGCCCTTTGTATCTGCTCTTTTCCCCAGCACCCTGATCGGACTTCTCACCGAGGGCGCCGAGGCGCAAACCATTATCGTGACCGTTCTTGGGTTTGTCATTGTGCTGGGATTCTTTACGCTGATCGCCTCAGTGGCAAGAACCTATCAGGAAAAATGGAAGCTGCTTTTTCGTCTGCGAGACTTTGGCCTTTATGAAAAATATTTTCAATTTTCCTATGCTTATATAGAAACCAAACAGGCAGGCATCGACCGGGAAGCTGCCAGCAAGGCCCATTATTGGGGCTCCGGCTGGGGCGTGGAGAAAACCATACAGGCCCCCATCAACATTTTGGGTGCTGTCATCAGCATCATTCTATACGCCAGCATCACCGCCACCCTGCATCCACTGCTGGTGTTGGTACTGCTGGGCTGTTCCTGCCTGCAAGCCGTGCTGATTGCACGCAACTCCGCCTTCGAAGATAAAGTGCTGAAGGAGTCCACCAAAATTGCCCGTCCCCGATCTTTGTTGGTGCAAAACGTGCGCAATATCAAAAGCGCCCAAGATATCCGTTCCTATCAAATGGCAGATTGGTTCCATGAAAAAGCACAGGGTTACCATGACCGCCTCATCGCCATTAAATATCGATCCTTTAAACGAAAATTTGCTATTCAGGCCGCCGGCCGTTTCGCCATTCTGCTCCGGGACGTGCTGTGCTACAGCTACCTGATCTACCAGATGTTTCATGGCATGGATCTAGCCTCTTTTACCCTTTACTTATCTATTTTTGCCGGATTCACCGGATATTTTGAAGCCATTGTACAGGGCTATTGGGATCTATCCTATACCAATCCCCAGATCTCTGCCTTCCGCAATTATATAGAAGAGCCGAATCATCGCATTCTCACCGGCAGCCGCCCGATCCCAGAAGGCCCTCACTCCTTCACCTTCGAAAATGTCAGCTTTACCTATCCGGAGGCCGATGAACCGGTGCTGAAAAATATCAGCTTTCACATCGCCGCCGGTGAAAAGTTGGCACTGGTGGGCCTTAACGGTGCCGGCAAAACCACGCTCATCAAACTGCTGTCTGGTCTGTACGCCCCTACCGAAGGCCGCATTCTCATGGACGGCATCGACATTCAGGAGTTTAACGACGAAGACTACTACCGCTGTATCGGCACAGTATTTCAAGATGATTTCTCACTGGCATTTCCTCTTGTCGAAAACGTGACTTGCCGCCCGGAGGGCGAAGAGGACGAAAAACGTCTGTGGGAATGTCTTACACTGGCGGGCTTAGCCGACAAGATCCGCTCCTTTCCGCGCCACATTCATACCCGTCTGTATCAGAATATTGATCCCAATGGCATCCTGCTCTCCGGTGGTGAGATGCAGCGACTGATGCTGGCCCGTGCCCTGTATAAGGATGCAGATACCCTAATTTTGGATGAACCCACCGCCGCGCTGGATCCTTTGGCAGAGGCGGCTATGTACCAAAACTACCACGAGATTTCCAAGAACAAGACCAGCCTGTTTATTTCACACCGGCTTTCTTCCACCCGCTTCTGCGACCGCATTCTTTTGTTAAATGAGGGGTACATTGCCGAAGAAGGTACTCACCAGTCATTGATGCAAGCAGGTGGACTATACGCTGACCTTTTCAATACTCAAGCCCAGTATTATCAGCAGAACGCAGCTTCATTTGAGGAGGATCTGGCATGAGAAACTTAAAACGTATCCTTTTGATCATTCATCAATATAATCCATCGATCCTGCCGGTTGCACTGCTTTATGCGGCCTGCAGCGCACTGCTTCCCTTTGTTGGCCTGCTCTTTTCTGCTCAGATTTTGAACCAACTGATCGTCAAAGAATTTATGAACGCTCTCTATTTGGCCGGTGCCATGCTGGGACTTCAGTTTGTTGTTGGTCTGCTGCGGGATTTTCTTTCCATGAAAGTGAATTATTATGCTGACCACATGTACTATTACACCGAAAATCTGATCACCGATAAGATTTTGGATCTGGACTACGCTTCCATTTCCACCCACGATACCCAAGAGGCACTGCGCATGGCTACGGAAGCCGTACGTCAGCGGGGCGGCCTTGCCTATATGCTGGATATCTTTTCTTTGTTTGCCTCCAATCTTGTGACGATCATTACCTCCTGCGCTTTGGTACTGACCCTGTGTTTGCAGCGTCCGGAGCAGGGGTCCCTGTCCATGTTGGCGGCTGCGCCGTCTACGCTTTTGCTTGCTGTCATTGTGCTGACGGTGCTTATGGTAATCAATTACCGCTTTCGTAAAAGAGATCGGCAGATCCGTACTCAGCATATGGAAAAGTCTTTCCGTGCGGATATTACCTTTCATTATTATACGAATACGATTTATACCAATCCGCAAAGCCATAAGACGATTCAGATGAATCATATGGGGCCGATGATGTTCAAGCGTTTGAAAGAGGATCAAATTGCATCCTCCGAGATCTTTACCATGACCTTTCCTCAGGAGCGGAAGATGGCCAGCGCGGATAGTTTGTTTTCAGCGCTGGTGATGCTGTTTTCCTATGGCTTGGTGGTGCTGAAGATCATGGCGGGAGCGATCTCGGTGGGCAGCCTGCTGCAATACACCGGGGCTATCTCGCAGTTTAGCTCTGGCTTTTTACAGCTGATCGCCAACCGTGAAGAGCTGAATATTTATCTGCACAGTCTAACCTATCTGTTGGATTTTTGGGATCTTCAAAACAAGTTCGATACCGGTCATATTCCCGTGGAAAAGCGGCTGGACAACGTGTATGAGCTGGAGTTTCACGATGTAAGCTTTGCCTATCCGGGCACCGATGTTCCTGTGCTGGAACACGTTAACTGCAAGCTGAACCTAAAGCAGAAGATGGCCGTGGTAGGCCCCAACGGTGCGGGTAAATCGACATTTATCAAGCTCCTTTGCCGCCTGTATGACCCCACATCCGGTATGATTACTTTGAATGGTGTGGATATCCGCAAGTACGATTACCGCGAGTACATGAGCCTGTTTGGCGTGGTATTTCAGGATTTTGTGTTGTTTCCCTATTCCGTGGCGGAGAATGTGGCCGTCAGTCAGCATCCGGATGAGGCGCGTGTTTGGGAATGTCTGCGCCTCGTGGAAATGGAGGATCGCCTGCGCGCCTTGCCCCGTGGCATCGATACCCCCATGTTTTCCCACGGCGAGGAGGATGATGGCATCAATTTCAGCGGCGGTGAACAGCAGAAGATCGCCATTGCCCGAGCCCTGTACAAAGATGCTCCGCTGGTGATTCTGGATGAACCCACGGCAGCTCTGGATCCCATTAGTGAATATGAGATCTACTCTCATTTTGATACCCTTGTTAAGGATAAGACTAGCATCTTTATCTCTCATCGTATGAGCAGTTGCCGTTTCTGCGAGGATATCATGGTATTTGATCAAGGCCGGATCGTGCAGCGCGGCAGCCATGAAGCGCTTTTATCGGACACCTCCGGTTTGTACGCTGATCTTTGGAGTGCGCAGGCTCAGTATTATGAGGCTGAAAGCTGAAATTTCAAGTTTACGATAAAGTTTATCTCTCTTTTTTACATTGCGAATTTAGCTTTGAAATGTTATACTGAATTATATTTTACATAAAGGAAGTATCTAACATAACTATGAATTACAATTACCATACCCACACAACCCGCTGCGGCCATGCCTCCGGCACCGAGCGTGAATATATTGAGCGCGCCCTTGCAAATGGCGTGCAGTACATGGGCTTCTCCGATCACGCCACCTTTGTATTCCCCGATGGTTACGAATCTCACTACCGTGTGCCCTATGCCCAGGCCGCAGATTATTTTGAAACCATTTCCGCTCTGCGGGAAGAATACAAGGACCGCATCGACATCAAGATCGGCTTTGAAATGGAATACTATCCCGCATATTTCGATGCAATGCTAAAGCTAGTAAAGGAGCTTGGTGCTGAATACCTGATCCTCGGTCAGCATTTCATTGGCAACGAGTATCCGGGCGGTATTCACACCTATCGTCAAAGCGATAGCGTGGACAGTTTGAAAGAATACGTCGACTGCGTGGTTGCCGGTATTCAGTCCGGTGTGTTCACCTATGTGGCTCATCCCGATGTATTTGGTTTTAGCGGCGATGCGCAAATCTACAAGATCGAAATGCGCCGCATTTGCGAAGCTTCCAAGGCCTGCGGCATTCCCCTGGAGATCAACTTCCTCGGTATCCGCGAGGGCCGTACCTACCCCAACATGTTGTTCTGGGAAGTTGCCGGTGAAGTGGGCTGTCCCGTTACCTTTGGTTTCGATGCCCATGAGGTAGCCGCTGCTTATGACGGCGAATCTTTGAAAGTGGCTCAGTCCATGGTGAAAAAGTATGGGCTGAATTATGTGGGCCGACCACAGGTCCGTCCCCTGTAAAGCCTATTTCATTACAATCAGGAAATTGCACTGATACTTAGGGTATTTTTCCTTTAGCGCAGCTTGGTTGCCCATCCGAAATGGTTGCGTTACTAGTTGCCTGTGGTGCAAATTGAGCATAGTAACAGGTATACAACGGCTCATTACCCGTTGCTGATACGTTCTAACACAGGGTACAACCAGTAATTATACTAGTTGTGCGACTCAAAATACAGTTCACAACGGGTATTTTTCCTTGATTTACTAGTTGTCATCCTCGAAAACAATAGTGCACAACAGGTATTTTCTCATAAAATTACTAGTCCTAACCATTAAAACACACCATACTCAACGGGTACAACGTTCAACTATACCTGCTGAGAATGGTGTTTTTAAGTTAGTACAACTAGTAACCAGAAAATTCTTACTCTTAATCTTCCATTTTCACTTCTTCTCCGGGCTGAATGCAATACAGCTTTTCATCCCGCTCCATCCAAATCGTCTTCAAAGTCGGATTATAGATTCTGCGGCCATCGGCACTGTACACCAGCGACTGATAAGCCGTTACATAATCATAGATCTC
>JAZQWC010000030.1:0-8232 GCA_045632125.1 Bianqueaceae bacterium | reverse complement strand
AAAGGAACCTGTCCGAGCCAAACCCGGGCCCGCGCGGCGGGCGATCCGCTCCAGCTGTCTGGACGTCACCGGCAGATCCGTCGCGATCACAGTCATAATCGAACCCTTATCCACCTGTGCCGGGACGAAGTGCCCGCCCCTCGTTTCGTCATTTTTTTCGGCCCCTGGCCGTACCTCCGGCCGCTTTCCATCTTCCAGCATGGCAATCACTTCTTCACCCACCGGTCGACCATTCACCACAAAATCCTTGGTGCTACCGTAGTTGGACTGTACCAGCACACCAATGGTGTACTGTCGGTCGCCGATCTCGATCAGTCGGGAGGCTGAACCTATGCCGCCCTTAAATCCATAACAAAGGGTACTGGTGCCGGCACCCACACAGCCTTCTTCAAATTCAACATCTGCCGTCTCGATCGCTTTCTTCACATGTTCCGCCGTTACTACTCTGTTACCAATATCGTTCAGTGAGCTATCATTGCACTCGCCCACCACTGCATTTACCGAGCGGCAGGGAGTTCCGTCCACAGCGCATTTTTCCAGAGTATAGCCCACCAGCGCATCGTGCACCAGACCCACGTTCAACGTATTGGTAAGGGCAATAGGGGTTTCCAGAGTGCCCAGCTCCTGAATCTGTACCGTTCCTAAGGTTTTGCCGTATCCGTTGTGCACATAGGAAGCAGCCACCAGCTTGTCCTTAAATACATTGCTGCTGCGGTCTGCAACACCTTCGCTGGGTAATATCACCGTCACACCAGTGTGGTTGTTCCCTTCGTGAATCGTGGTATGTCCCACCCGCACGCCTGCCACGTCTGTAATCAAATTATGAGGTCCGCGGGACAATTTCCCGCAGGGTATATTGTAAGTTTCGATTCCCATGTTCATCCTCCAACACGCATATTTCTATTCACATCTTACCATATTTGCCCTCTGGATTCAATTTTGACTTTAAAAAAGCCAATTGACAACCCGACATTATAGAGTTATAATCAAATCAACCCTATATTATAAGGTTGTTTTTTACTTATCGGTACACATTTCGTTCCGTAAATTATTGAAAGGAGGTAAACGATCTTGAAAAATAGACTTACTGCCGGCGAATGGGAGATTTATGAGTGCCTGTGGGAAGATTCCCCTCTGACTCTGGCTCAGATCCGCCGTCGTCACGTGGAACGCACCGGTCAATCCACTTCCACCGCCGAAACCGTACTCAGCCGCATGGCCAAAAAAGGCCTGGTTCGCGTTGAACAGGGCCGTAAAGCCAAGCTGTTCTACCCCCTCTTCCCCCGCGAAGAAGCTGTCATGGAAGAGACTCATTCCTTTGTGAAAAAGATGTATCACGGAAGTCCTCTTTCCATGGTCAATGCCATGGTAAACAGCGGCGAGCTCACCGACAAAGACATCGCCGAACTGTATCAGCTTCTTGAGAAAGAAATGGAGAAGCGCAATGATTGATATTTACACCCTGCTGGAATGGTGCATCACCTCCAGCGTCCTCATTTTGCTGATCATAGGCCTGAGGCAACTCACCAAACAACACCTCAGCCCTGTGCTGCGCTACAGCCTGTGGCTGGTGGTCTTGCTCCGTCTGCTGATCCCCTACAACCCGCTGCACAGCATCCTCAGCATCATGAATGTGGCCGAGCCCATCATCGATTCCTCTGAAGCCATCCGCTCCGCCATCGACATCACCTATCATGAGAAAGCTGGATTTTTTACCGATTCCAATAACATCCTGAATTATCAGGCACAAGTAACGTCCTGGCGTTACCTCATCTACGGTATTTGGGGTTACGGCATGTTCATCGCAGCCGAAAGCATTCTCGCTAATAATTGGAGACTGTATCGCAAGTTAAAGCTCATGCGTAAACCCTTACAAGATCACACCGATCCCACCCGGCCCCGCCTCTATGGTATGGAAGGCCTGGCGTCACCCTGCCTTTTCGGCATCTTCCGTCCTTCCATTTACCTAAACGGTGTCTCCCTATCGGATCCAGAAATTCAGCGTCACGCACTGGCCCACGAACGCGCCCACTATCGCCACGGCGATCACATCTGGAGCGTCCTGCGCCTGCTGGCCCTCATCCTGCACTGGTATAATCCCCTGGTATGGTGGGCCTGCTTCCTGTCCAAGCAAGACGGCGAAGCCGCAGCCGACGATCTGGCCATCCGCACCCTCGGCGAAGAAAGCCGCCTTGCCTACGGTCAAACATTGATCCAACTGGTTGCGCAGCGCAAAATTTCTTTTTCCATTTTCTCCTGCAGCACCACCATGGTCAGCAGCATGATCTCTTCCAAGCGCGCCCTGCGCAAACGGATCCTGACCCTGGCCCAGGCCCCGCATACCGCAAGATTGACGTTCGGCATCGTTGGAGTTATGCTTCTTACAAGCATCCTTCTCACATTTACCGGAGCACAGGCTTCCGACTGGTTTGACTTGGAACCTCCTGCCAAAAAGAGCTATGTTTCCACAAAACCGGCTATTCCCATTTGTACCGATCTCCGAGATCATCTGTTTACCTGGTGCAATTCGTACACCTATACCGATGTATCTTCACAGTTTCTGGAACTGGCTGGCTACGATAAAAGTTATTTTAATGACTTTTGTATGTATCAATTTGAAGATGGCTCCCTTATTGGTGCTGCTGAAATCAAGAAGACAAAAGCAGGCGATATCGGCTCTCCCATTGTGGTGGACCTTCAAGAATATGCCGCTGAACTTCAGCTTGATTGTCAGTTCGGTCGTAGCTCCTACGAACTTAACTTTGCCATATATGCTGATCGGGACAGCAACCTCACAGTCATCTTAAATAACATTCTGAACGCAATTTGACAATTCAAAACACCGACTAATGAGTATATATAGAGGAGATTGTTATGTATAGAAAAATATTAGCATTATTCTTGATCCTCGCACTTTTAACCTCCTGTTCCTCAGCTTCGACTGAGGAACAGTTAGACTCCTCCGAATCGATTTCGGAAGAGTCTCTCGTAGCCGTATCTGAACTTGATCGCGAAAATACCCTTGAAGTTTTCGTGGTGGGCATGCCCGTTTCTTGGGGAGACGAAGGTAACTACCATACCACCATGTATCAAATGGGGGATTTGGGTTCCAACGCCTACACCTGGGGTGAACAGGGACACATCTATTACACTGAGTTAAACAACTATCAAAAAGAGTCTACTCTGGATGTGCGCATCACCTACGGACAATCCGACGGACTTTGGAACTATCTGCTCGATGGAAACGCACCGGATTTGATTGTGTCCGATACAAGAGCTGACATTGCAGAACTCATGGCGCAGGGAGAATTTCTTGATCTGCTTCCCTATTTTGACAAAGATGGCATCTATGAAAGCGGTGATTATGTGAATCAGGTATTGGAGGCTGGTTTATATTTAGACCATCAATATGTCTTTCCTCTTACCTTCACCATGAACGCCCTCTTCACCTCCAAGCAATCTTTGGCTCGCCACGATCTGATGTTAAACTCCGATTACACCTTCGACGATATGGTGAACACCTTCGCCACCGCTTACCGCGACGCTGAAAATACCGATGATAAGCATTTTCTTACTTCCACGGCCAAAGGTTCCGCCCAAAGTACCGCTTATGAAATCTTTTCCATGTCCGGTGGTCAAGCTGCCTATAACCCCAAAACCGGAAAAGTTGTTTTGGATAAGGATTATTTCAAGCAAATGGCTGAATTATATGAAGCCTTTGTTTGCTATGACTTCAACATGAGCCTGGATGAGATCCGAGTCGCCGCTGAACAGGAATCTCTGGAAAGAGCTTCTTCTGCTGAATCCCGCGGTCTTCCTAAAGAAGAAATTGAAGCTACGAAAAATTACAAATATCTAAATGCCAGAGAAAGTAATTCCCGCTATTGCCGCCTGTTCTATTCCGGTGCTATGATTTCTCAAAGATTCGAGCTGACCCGCAACGCCTTTGCCTGTGTTTCCGATGCGGGTGATACTATGGGCATTATGGGTTCCACCCTGACTCAAGCCTATTACTACGAATCCCGTTATACCGATGCCGAAGAGGATTTTATGATCATCGGTATTCCGGAAAAGGAGGATCCCGAATCCTATTCCGCCACCATCACCATGTTTGGGGTGATTCCCTCCGGTGCTGTTCATCCGGACGAAGCCTATGAGCTTTTAAAGACTCTGGCCGATGCCGATATCGTTCCTCTTTTGGGTATGTCCGTGAATCGTGACCGTTTATATGCTTCCTTTGATTATTTCACCTCCACTTACTACGATTATTATGGTCTTCAAATGCCCGATATGGAAGATAAAATCGAAATGGGAGCCGAATACCAAGTCAAACCCATGTCGAATGAAACCAGTGAATACCTTCAGTATATGGTCGAAAACATCGACCACGTGGTTCTACCCCATTCGGACGAGTTTAAAATCATCCAAAACGCCGTGGAAAAATATATCTTTGATTACGACTTCACCCTGGATGATGCCTATGACATGGCCGTATCTAATCTAGAACTTTACTACAGTGGTACTTTAACACCGGAAGAAGAATATACTTTGGTTTGGAACACTGAATACCCCTATTAAACACACGAAACCCCGAACGCTCTTCCGTTCGGGGTTTCTTTTATTTGTACAAACAGTATAGCTCAGACTTTTAGATACTTCTCAAACCAGTCGCCGATCTCCGTCAGACGAGAGATTCTGTTCTTCGGCTTACCGCTTCGAGACAGCTCATGGGTCTCACCATGGAACAGGGCAATCCGGCTGGGTACACCATTCTGCTGCAGGGCATTGAACATCTGAATGGCGCCGCTCATCCAGCAGCGATAGTCTTCGTCCGACTGAATGAACAGGGTCGGCGTTTTCGCCTTGGGCGCATATTTCAGCGGAGAGATCTCCCACACCTTATCGAAATCGTTCCACGGGTCACCGCCGGCCTGGGGCAGATCGTAGGTGATGCCGATGTCGGTGCAGAGCAGCTTGGTAAAATAGTTGGAAATGCTGCGCTGGCTGGCGGCCGCCGCATAGCGGTCGGTCTGACCGATCATCCAGTTGCACATGTAGCCGCCGTAAGAACCACCGCAGATACCAATGTGCTTTTCATCCAGCTCCGGATACCGACGAATCATCTCGTCGGTAAAGTCCATAAAGTCGTCGTAGTCGATGGTACCCAACAGGCCGTTGATCTTGGCGAAGTCATCGCCGCGGCCATCGCTGCCACGTGGATTCGTGAAGAACACGAAATAGCCCATGTTGGCAAAGCACTGCATCTCGTGGTGGAAGATGCTGCCAAAGGCCACCTTGGGACCGCCGTGCATCTCCAAAATACCCGGATACTTCTTGCCGGGTTCAAAGTTCAAAGGCTTCAGCACGTAACCCTCCAGCGTCACGCCCGCACGGTTTTCAAAGGTGAAATACTCCGGCGTGATCACATTGTGGCTCTGCATGTAGGGCTGGTTCAGCTCTGTCAGCCGCTCTTCTTTTCCATCTTTCAGGCGATAGATCTCCACCAGGTCATTGCCCCGCATGGCGGTGAAAATGATGTCGGCTCCTGCCATGTCAAAGGCATTGATGGAGCCCGGAGCATCAATCACTTTCTCAATGTTTCCATCGTGATCCATGCGCACCAAATGTACATTGCCCCATACGGTCTGAGTGAAATACAGATAGCCATTCACATACTTCATGCCATTGCCGCCCCCCATGTTGGCATCAGTACCAATACTGCCGTGGGGAGAGGCATCCGGGAAGGGCAGTTTTTTGCTGGTGTTAGTGGTCAAATCGTAAATATAGTAGTCCGCATTGTCGCCGCGTTTATCATCTGCCAAGCCGGTGTAGAAGATCTCGTGATCGCCCATGAAATAGAAGCTGCCCACCGACAGATCGCCCTGCGGAATCAGGGTCTTGGTTTCTCCGGTGGCAATCTCGTACAGGTACATTCCGCTAGTGCGGCTCTGTACATCGGTGTACTCACTGCCGCCGTATACGATCTTGGTCTTATCCGGCGAAAGCTGCATACCCTGCACATTCATATACTGAGGAGTAAGGGTCTTATCTTCACCATTCTGATGCAGCACCAGAGCATTACGCTTTTTGTTGATCACCTTACGGCCATTGAACCAGAAGGGAAACTCATCGAATACGAAGAAATCCTCTCCCTCTTTAGCTTTATCTTCTTCCTTTTTAGGATCTCCGTCACTATTTCGGTTCACGGTGTAAATATAGGTCTCATCATCGATAAGCTTGATCTGTCCGGCACGCTCATTGGCAGTCAGCCAGGGCTGAGCCTCGCCGCCGTGGATGTTGATCTTGTACCAGGTGGTACCCTTAGCCTTATTGCCGTCACGGTTAGCCACAAAAGCCACGTTGTCGGCATCGATCCAGAAACCACCACGCTCTTTACCGCCGGTGGTCAGAGGATGATATTCCTTGGTAGCCAGATCCATGATCCAGATCTCAGCGGTATAGGAGTTGCTGTCCTCCACGGCATTTTGTTTCGTGAAAATGGCGTGAGTACCATCCGGTGAAACCACCGGATCGGACAGAAAGTTAAATTGATATAGATCCTGATAAACTACGTTTTTCATAATTTGCTTCGTCCTTTTTGCCTGCTGCGCAGGCCCTTATTTGCACTATGCGATTATTTGTTCAGGTATTTCTGCATCCAGCCAATGATCTCTTCCATGCGCTTGATACGGTTCTTGGGTTTACCGGAGCGAGACAGTTCGTGGGTCTCGTCGTGGAAGAGCACCATGCGGGCTTCGCAGCCGTGCATCTTGAGGGCAGTGAACATTGAGAGGCCCTCGGCCATCCAGCAGCGGTAATCGCGATCGGAATGGATGAACAGTGTGGGAGTGACGCACTTGTCGGCGTATTTCAGCGGAGAATGCTCCCACAGAGTGTCCACGTCATCGCGGGTGCGGGTACCCTGGTGATTCTTGGTGAAGCTGTAGCCGATGTCGCTAGTGTGCTCGAATACGGTCCAGTTGGAGATGGAGCGCTGGGAGCAGGCGGCAGCAAAGCGATTGGTGTGGCCGATGATCCAGTTGGTCATGAAGCCACCGTAGGAACCGCCGGTCTCACCCAAGCGGGCCGGATCGATGTCGGGGTATTTCTTCAGCATTTCATCAGTAAATTCCATGATGTTCACATAATCCACGGTGCCGTACTTGCCGCAGATGTCGGCGAACTCACCGCCACGGCCATCGGAGCCACGGGGATTACAGAAGATCACATAAAAACCGGCATTGGCCCACATCTGCATCTCATGATGGAAGACGCTGCCGAATACGGTTTTGGGACCGCCATGTACATGCAGGATACAAGGGAACTTAGCCTCAGGATCTGCCGCTTTAGCCTCTTCGTAGCCGGCGGGCTTCATGGCCCAGCCGTGGATCTCCACGCCGTCGGAACCGATGTAGCTGTGGTACTCGGGGGTAATCACATTATATTCTTCTTCAAACCAATCATTGAAGTGGGTAACCTGCTCACCATCCAGATACAACTCTGCCAGCTTGTTGCCGTACAGACCGCAGGTAATCAGGTGGTCATCGTTAATATCGAAGCTGTCCAGAGAGCCATCGGGCGTCAGGTTTTTGGAAATCTGGCCATCCATGGTAATGCTGCGCAGGTAGGAACCGTCGTTTACAGTGGTCACAAAGTACCATTTGTCGCCCAAGCGTTTTTTGCCACGGCCGCCGCCCAAACGGGCATCGCTGCCCACGCTGCCGCCGCCAATGCTATGGTCGTACTCAGCCAACTTTTCAATTTCCTTGGTTTCGATGTCCAGCAGATAGAAATCATCGAAATACATACCAGCCTTGTCGTCATTTTCCTGGCTGGCGATCATGATCTTGCCGGGTGTCCAGAAGTCCATGGTATAGCCGCTGCGGGTCTCGGGTTCGATGAGACAGGTGGTGGTTTTAGTATCGATATCATACAGATACAGTCCGGCCTTCTGGTATTTTAAACCGCTCTTCCACTCAGCACCGCGGTAGAGGATCTGGCGATCTTTCACCTCAAAGCCACCTGCATCAAAGGGAGGCTCTGTGATGGCGGTTAGTTCTCCGGTGCTGCGGCTGTACAGATACAGCTTGCCACGCAGTCCCTGGGTGAAGCCTCTGTCGTTGAACCAGAAGGGAGATTCTTCAATGATCTCATAGGCGCGATCTTTTAAGGGCTCACCCATATTTTCGGTGGCAGACACCACATACAGGTCGCTGTCCACAGGCTGGATGC
>JAZQWC010000029.1:0-6643 GCA_045632125.1 Bianqueaceae bacterium | reverse complement strand
ACACCCTTCTTTACCAAAATGAAGCCGATGATCGCCTTGACAAGATCCATCAGCTGTACGGCTAAATACAACTGTACCACCGGAAGGCCTGTGAGACGCGCCAGCAGAAAGGCCACCGGAATACAGCAGACCCACATGAATACACAGTCAAATAAGAAGGTGACAACGGTCTTGCCGCCGGATCTCATGGTAAAGTAACAGCAATGTACAAAGCTGTACAGAGGCATACACAGACCGGATACACGGATCAGCTGAGTGGCCAAATCTTTTACTGTGTCGCTGGTGTTATATACACCGGTAATCAGCGGAGCCACGCAAAGGGTTATAAATCCAACACCCAGACTCATACAAACCGAGAAAAAGATCAACTTGGCATCGGTATCTTTTGCTTCTTCAGTTTTACCGGCACCCAGCAGCTGACCAACAATAATAGCAATACAGGAACCCATTGCAAAGTAGATCGTACTAAATAAATTAAAGATCGTGCTGTTGATGTTCAGCGCGGCCACCGCATTCAAACCACGCAGCGAATAACTCTGCATAATGGTAGTACTGCCCACAGCCCATAACAGCTCATTGACCATCAGAGGCATACCCTTGATGGTGATTTCTTTAACCAAATGCAGCGGAATGTGCAGGGAACGGTACAACCGCTCCAGGAATCGATACTGATCTTTATGACGATGAGCCACGACCATAATAATACCGGTCTCCACATAGCGAGAAATCACAGTTGCCAGTGCTGCACCCTGTACTCCCATACGCGGAGCACCAAAATTACCAAAGATCAAAATATAGTTCAAAACCAGATTGACAAACACGGCCACCACGCCTGCCTTCATGGGCAGCACGGTCTCACCGGTCTCACGCAGGGTGGATGCATAGCACTGGGACATTACAAAGGCCGGCAGACCAAGGAGCATCACATTTAAATACTTGCGGCCCTCTCTCAGAGTCAGAGCCACATTACCGCCCTCGGCTTCATTCAAATACAAGGAAATCAGCATATCACCCTTAATGAGCAGCAAAGCAACTGCCGCTGCCAAAATGATAAAGGTAAAGATCAGTTTATAGCGCATGGTAGCTCGAACGCCCTCGTGGTCCTCAGCACCATGATACTGTGCAGTAAAAATGCCCGCACCAGAGATGGCACCAAAAATCGCCAGATTAAATACAAACAGCAGCTGATTGGCAATGGCTACACCGGACATCTGCTCCGTACCCATACGACCCACCATGATATTATCCAGCAAACCCACAAAATTCGTAATACCATTTTGCAGCATGATCGGCACCGCCACCAGCAGTACCATCTTATAAAAAGCCTTGTTTCCTATTAACTTACTCATATACTTCCTCCATTTTGCCGCCGTGCGGCAACTCTTCGCCTGCTTTTCCCTTGACCCGGTCTTGCAAGATTTTAAAATAGGTATATAATAGACATATTACATATTATAATGAACCACATAAAATAAGAGGTCCTCAAATGGCTAGTTTATCATCTTCATCGCAAAAGAGCAATAGAAAAAATGATTTTACTCAGGGAACCGTGTCAGGAAATATACTGAAACTGGCGATCCCCATGACGTTGGCCCAACTGATCAACGTTTTGTACAATGTAGTCGACCGCATGTTCATTGGTCGTATCCCCGACGTGGGCATGGAATCCCTTACCGGGCTTGGGCTCACCTTTCCGATCATTATGATCATCTCCGCCTTCACCAACCTATTTGGTTCCGGCGGTGCTCCCCTCTTCTCCATTGCCCGTGGTGAGGGTGATGATGAAAAAGCAGAACAGATCATGGGCAATTCCTTTACTCTGCTGGTGTTGGCCGGTTTGGTGCTGACCGTATTGGGACTTCTGTTCAAAAAACCGCTGCTTTATGCCTTTGGCGCCAGTGATGTGACCTTTCCCTACGCGAATGATTACATAAGCATTTATTTATTAGGAAGCATTTTTGTCATGATCGGTCTGGGCATGAATCAGTATATCAATGCGCAGGGTTTTGCCCGTATTGGCATGGGCACGGTGCTTCTGGGTGCTGTTACCAACATTATTCTGGATTTTCTTTTCATTTTTGTATTCGATATGGGTGTTCAAGGTGCGGCCTTGGCTACCGTGATCGCCCAGGCTCTATCGGCCGCTTGGGTACTGCGGTTTTTATGCGGTTCAAAGGCGATACTTCGGCTGCGGATCAAACATCTGCGCCTGCAACCGACGCTTGTAAAACGCATTTCGGCGCTGGGTCTTTCCAGTTTTACCGCCTCCTGTACCAATAGTTTAGTACAGATCACCTACAATGCTTCTTTGCAGCAGTTCGGCGGTGACCTATTTGTGGCTATTATGACGGTTATCAACTCCGTCCGCGAGATCATCATGATGCCCATCAATGGTATCACCAGCGGTTCTCAGCCTGTATTAGGGTATAACTATGGTGCCGGCCGAGGTCAACGTGTACGCCAAGGCATCAAGTTTATGATCGTGGTCTGTTTGGTGTATACCGGCATTGTGTGGGCTTTGGTCATGTTACTGCCCAACTTCTTCGTACGCATTTTCAATCAGGATCCGCAGCTTCTTTCCATGGCAGCTCCCTGTATGCGCCTCTACTATATGGGATACTTCCTGATGAGTCTGCAGATGATCGGCCAGTCCACTTTTGTGGCTTTGGGTAAATCCAAACAGGCAGTCTTTTTCTCCCTGTTCCGTAAGGTAGTGCTGGTGGTGCCGCTGGCACTGGTTTTACCTCATATGTTTGGCTTAGGTGTGGATGGCATCTTCCTATCTGAGCCCATCAGCGATCTGATTGGCGGCGGCGCCTGCTTTGTAACTATGATGCTGACGCTATGGCCGAAGTTAAAAGATCAAGTATGAGGAAGCCGTCCTATTTCGTTTTTCCTGTCTTGCTCTTTCTTACACATTCTTTTCCTTCATTGTCCTGCTTTTCTTCCCTGCACGTTCTTTTCTTCCCTGCACGTTCAGTTACAAATTCGTATTTTCAATTTTTAACTGAAATTTTTCAGTTATTTCGTACACTTTCTGTTGTGCTAACTGAAATATTCAGTTATATACTGTCCAAAATAGTTCGATTAACTGAAAAAAATCAGTTATTCCTTGTAGTTTTCAAAGGAATAACTGATTTTTTCAGTTATTTTTTTAAATACGAAATTTGTAACTGAACGCTTTTTATAAACATTCTTAAATATTCGTTACATGACCGCTTTCGTGTGCTTTGTAAGCTGCTTTCATTACCTTAGTCAAGGCTACTGCGTCGTCGATGTCGAACAGGGTTCCCATTTCCAGTTCAAATGCATTTACGAACTGTTTCATAGCACTGGGCAGTTCTACAGGCAGTTCCTCTTCCGGAACCTCTACCCACACACCATTGGTGCATTCGCCGCACATTTTCACGGGGTCATTACCACGAACGATCACCGTACCCTTTGTTCCCACAAGCTCGATGGTCATGGGGTCATTGCTGTGGATGAAGCCGGTTTCGGCTACGCCGATGGCACCGCCGGGGAAGGTTAACACGCTAACAGCATTGTCTTCTACTCCGCGGCTGCTTGCCTCGGTAAAGGTGGACTGCACAGTCAAAGGCTCGCCCAACAGCCAGGGCAGCAGGTACATTCCATGAGCACCCAAGTCGACCATAGCACCACCGCCGGTCTGAGTTGCATCGTAGAAGAAAGGCGGCAGCCAATCACCGCTGCTTCCGTTGTGGCAGTTGTGTACGCGGGCGTAAGACAGTTTGCCTAGGATTCCATCTTCAGCCAGTTTTTTTACAAACAACAGATCACGACGTGCTCTGTGGGGGAAGGAGATTACAAAGTTTACTCCACTTTCGTTAATGGCATCACGCACTGCTTCGGCATCTTCAGGCTCCAGAGTCAGAACCTTCTCGGTAAAGATGTGCTTACCGGCTTTGGCTGCACGGATCATCAGGTCCGGATGCATCGAACTGGGGGCATCAATTACCACACCGTCGATTTCTTCATCGGCCATGACTTCATCGTAGTCTGCTACAAAATCGCAGCCCAGTTCTTCGGCCCATTTTTTACCGCGTTCAGGATCCTCATCCCATACGGTTTTAATTTCTACATCATCAATTTCCAGAGCCTGCTTTGCGTATCCTTTGGCATGAACATGCCATCCGCTGATCATAGCAATTTTCATATTATTTCCTCTTTTTCTTTGTAATTTTCGATCGCTCGTTGTGTATAGAGTATCATATTTTCCTTCATTTGGCTACAAATTTCTTTTAGAAGATTTTGAAGAAATACTGGACGAAACTGTTGCCACGCGTTACAATAAACAGGTATAGCTGCAGCGATCAAGACCGCTCCTATACAATTCTAAAGAGAACATAGATAATTTGGAGGTTACAAATGAGTTTACAAAATACCCCTCGCGCCAACCGACTGCACATCGGACTGTTCGGTCAGCGTAATAGTGGAAAATCTTCTTTATTAAATGCCCTTACCGGCCAGCAATTTGCTCTGGTTTCCGATGTGGCCGGCACCACCACCGATCCGGTGTACAAAGCCATGGAACTGCATGGTGTTGGTCCTGTGGTTTGGATCGACACCGCTGGTTTTGATGATGAAGGTCAATTAGGCGCCATGCGCGTTCAAAAAACCGAAGAGGCCTTGAACCGCACCGATATCGCCCTGCTTCTATTCAGCGAGTTCTCTGCCATTGAACAGGAATGGCTGGCTAAGCTAAAAGCAAAAAAGACACCGGTTATCCCCATTATTAACAAAGCCGATGTGCGCTCTGCCGATGAAGTAGAAAGCCTTACCTCTCAGGTGGAGACTGCCTGCGGTGAAAAACCGCTGCTGATCAGCGCCGCTACAGGCGAAGGCGTGAAAACCGTGCGCGACCGCATTGTTCGCCTACTGCCGGAAGACTACCAGGCCGACTCCATCGTAGGCCATCTGGTACAGCCCGGCGACACCGTGCTGCTGGTTATGCCTCAGGATATTCAGGCTCCCAAGGGCCGCTTGATTCTGCCTCAGGTACAGACCACCCGCGACCTGCTAGATAACAAATGCGTCATCATCAGCTGTACCACCGAAACCATGGATCAAGCTTTGTCTGCTCTGGCACAGCCGCCCAAGCTGATCATCACTGATTCTCAGGCCTTTGCCTTTGTGTACGAACACAAACCCGCCGAAAGCCTGCTGACATCCTTCTCCGTGCTCTTCGCCCGCTATAAAGGCGACATGGATGTATTTGTAAAAAGTGCCAAAGCCATCCAGACTTTAACCCCCGCCTCCCGCGTGCTGATCGCCGAAGCCTGCGCCCATGCTCCCCTTTCTGAAGACATTGGCCGCGTCAAAATTCCCGCCATGCTGCGTAAGCGCATCGGTCAGGAACTAACCATCGACTTCGTCCGCGGCGTAGATTTTCCCTCTGACCTTTCCGGCTACGACCTGATCATCCACTGCGGCGCCTGTATGTTCAATCGCCGCTATGTGTTAAACCGCATCGAACTGGCGGAATCCCAAGGCGTGCCCATGTGCAACTATGGCATTGCCATCGCCGCCCTCACCGGCATTCTTGACAAAATCGTTTATTAAGGAGTTTTACAATGATCCGCTTTAACTGTGACTATACCGAAGGCGCTCATCCGCAAATTTTGCAGCGCCTCATCGATACCAATATGGAGCAGCATCCCGGCTATAGCGAAGATGAATATTGCCGCCGTGCGGCGGAAAAAATTCGCGGCCTGTGCCAGGCACCGGAAGCAGCCGTACACTTTATTGTAGGTGGCACTCAGACCAATCTGATCGTCATTGCGTCCGCCCTGCGTCCGCATCAGGGCGTAGTTTGTGCCGACACCGGCCATATCAATGTACACGAGACCGGCGCCATCGAGGCCACTGGCCATAAAGTACTTGGCCTTCCCTCTGTCAATGGTAAGATCACCGCTGAGCAGGTGGCTGAATACTGCGAAGAACACATTCATAATCCTGCTTTTGAACATATTGTTCAGCCCGGCATGGTGTATATTTCCATTCCCACCGAGTATGGTACAATGTATTCTAAAGATGAACTGACCGCGCTGTCTGCTGTATGCCGTCAGTACGATCTGCCCTTGTATGTGGATGGTGCCCGTTTAGCCTACGGCTTGGCTGCGGAAGGAAACGATCTGACCCTGCCGGATCTGGCTGCCCTTTGTGATGCCTTTTACATTGGCGGCACCAAGGTAGGTGCTCTGTTTGGCGAAGCTGTTGTGATCACCAACGCTGCCATGAAAAAGGATTTTCGTTACATCATGAAACAAAAGGGTGCCATGCTGGCCAAAGGCCGCCTGCTGGGCGTTCAGTTTGATGCCATGTTTGACAACGATCTGTATTTTGAAATGGGGCGCCACGCCACCGGTCTTGCTTTGAAGATCCGCGATGCCTTTGCTGCTGCGGGCTATCCCTTCTTAATCGAAAGCCCCACCAACCAGCAGTTTGTAGTACTGCCGGATTCTAAGCTGGCGCTTTTGGAACGCGACTTCGCCATTGAATACATGGAGCGCGTGGATGCTGATCACAGTGCCGTTCGCTTCTGCACCAGCTGGGCTACCCGTCCGGAAGACGTAGACACACTGATCGAAGCAATTAACCAATTATAAGGAGTTTTATCATGCTT
>JAZQWC010000028.1:0-14567 GCA_045632125.1 Bianqueaceae bacterium | reverse complement strand
ACACAAATTGTGATGTGTAAGACGGCCAGAAGAGAAAGCTGGGTCAATATATTTGTGCGCAATGGACATGAAGCAGAGGATCTGCATGATTTGGAGCAGGTTTTAAGACGGTTTGATGACGTGGATCCTTCATTGCTTTTGTTTGGATATAGAGATCGGAAAAAAGGAAGTTTGATTGGAAATATTTTAATTCAATATGCGGATGAGTGCATAGGTGAGTGGGATGTATCGAATTTTTGTGATTATTTAGCTGATATTAATCGAACAAAGGAATTTGTTTCTAAGTATTATTTCGAGAGTGCTATAACAGGAGATATTTTTAGAACGGTAGCAGCTGAGAAGGAATTAGTTCCGGAAGTAAAGAGTCTTTTATATGAATTTTTCTTATTCCCGGAACAATTTATGAGAGTCGTCATTGCAGAAATGAATAAGATTGCGTTGACACTGCAAAAATACTATTCGGAAAAATTAGAGAAGATATTAAGTTGTCAGGAAGCGTTTGATTATACCGATTTGGCAAAAGAAAATTCACCCTTTGCCAAGAATAAAAAATGGGAACAAGGGGTTAAAAATTGTTACGTATCGTTTGCATTATTTAGTAAATTTGCTGGTTTGCGAGGTAAGAGTGCTGAAAATAGCTGGTTGATTCTGGGACATGAAATGCAGAAAACTTTTGATGAGACAATTGAGCCAGAAGTGGATATTGCAGGGTTTGGAAATGCCTTTGGAGACAAGCTGCGAGTAAAGATTGTGGATGGAATCGTAAAGCATGGAGAACTAACTCTGGCAGATTTGGCGAAGAGATTAGGGGTAGTCAATACGATTGCTATTTACCATCTTGATATTTTGAAGAAAGAGAAATTGGTCCTGCATCGGCATCAGGGACGGAAGGTTTTATATTGCTTAAATAAGGCTCAGATCAATAAAGGTCTAGATGCTATGATTAAGCTTTGCGGAGGTGAAGAACAGTGAAATTATGGAAGAAACCCGTGGTAGTTTTACATACTTTGAGTGAGGTAAACCGATATATTAAGGCAAATGCAGGGACTTGTTTCCTTCGTTTCGGCAGAACAATCTAATCCAATAGAAATTCCGACCAATTACTGGTCGGAATTTTTTATGTCTATTGAGTTCAGTCAAAAAAGGACCGTATAATAAAAGAAAGATTTCCTATGTATTTGCGACTGTATCTATAGGAGGTGAAAATGGGCATGAAAAAAATTATTCTTGCGTTGTGTGTGGGAGTGGCAGTAATTCTTTGTGCTTGTGCTGCGAAAAATGTGGATAAAAGAGAAGCGGAAATTCTAGATACATCAGTTTTTCAATATAAACCGATTGAGGATACTGTTGTTATAGCGGACGACATAGATTTAAGTACCATTACGGAAGAGCCGGAGAATACAATTTTGGCAATGATAGGTGAAGGTGTGGTATACAGTCGCACTGAAGAAGAGAAAGACGGAACCATACCCTGTACTTTTTATTTGTATCTTTTTGAGTCAAAAGATACGATAGAATTAGGCACTATTTATAACTGGAGCTATGGCATGGGGGAGATACTGGTTAATAATCGGTTGTATATTCCGCGTGTATGTCAGTTATCTCCTAAGGAACAAGCCTCCAGTTGGATCATAGAATTAGATCTTGAAGAAAGAGAAATGTCGGTTATATCGAAGGCGAAGAATCGGGAATCTTTATATTCTCGGAATATGCAGGGATTTGGTAAACATTTGATCTTACAGCAAACGGAAAAGGAATTCCAACAATTGATTGCCTATGATACAGAAACAAAAGAATTGATAGGGTTAAAAAAATACAAACATGATTCCCAAAACAGTATGGGTGAATGGATCAGTGCGTTTGATGTGGGAAGTGATTCGCTTTCAGTGTTGGTGAAAAGCATGGACGAATCAGGACGAGAGGAATATCGTATTGAGGTATATGATTCGGAAATAAAAATGGTGGAGACTATTGATGTGACGGATATGACCGAGTGGCGTCAAGGAGCTTTTGATTTTGAATATGAAGGTGGATACTTGATTTATAGTGATATCAATCATTCCGGATTAATCGGTAAAATTGATGATCAGGAATTAGATGTCATTCGATCTTTTGAAAGTACATCTTTTTATTTGATGTCCGAAACCTCGGAATGCGTACAGTATAAAATGTGGCTGAATCAGCAGGAAAAGATGTTATATCGATTCGATATGTTAAATGGTGTGCTAGGGAAAGCAGAATTAAATAGTGGATATTCAGAAGATATTTTTCTTTCTGCAAAACGATATTCGGAAAATATAATCATATTGCATGAGAAATTGTTCAATCAAAATGAGGGAGATGAATATAGATATATTTTGGTTGAGGAACTTGATTTTTTAACAGTTGAATAGATAAGCGAACGATTTCCGGTTTTTTACTTAAAAAGTTGGGAATCGTTTTTGCGTATATTTATGAGTGGCTACATAGATATATTTAAAATATTATAGCTAATAATACAAACCGGTTAGCAATATAAACGACTTGACATATATAAACGAAATGATTATCATAAAAATATAAATAAAAGAAAAAGTAGAAAAATAAAAATTTATTTTTGAAAACTTAACATAGCATGTCAAGTTTGGTACAAAATTTGACATTTATGTTCTGGTACTTTCCTTTTTTCTATGATAGGATAGCTCCACTTTATTCAAGGAAGGGGACGCCTATGGCAGAAAAAGATGTTACAGAGAAACTCTTGGAAGGGAAAAACGATGTATTTGCCGATATCATGAATACACTGATATTTGACGGAAAAGTTGTAATTCGGGAGGACGATCTGGAAACGATCAGTGGGATTTCATCTTATAAGATGGAAGGGAAGATTCGTTCGCAGGAAAGGGATGTACTGAAGGCTTGGAAACAAGGCTGTATTCGAATTGCGGCATGTGGTTTGGAAAATCAAACAAAAGTGGATCTGGATATACCACTACGTGTGATTAGTTATGATGGTGCTGTTTATAGGGCACAGCTAAATGAAAAAGGGAAAAAGCGCTATCCAGTGATTACGCTGGTTCTGTATTTTGGTAAAGGGAAATGGAATGGACCCAAGAATTTATTGGAACGGATCAGTGTGCCGAAAGAGCTTGAAGGTTTGGTGAATGATTATCGGATCAATATATTTGAAATTGGTCAACTGAGCGAAGAAAAGCTTAAACAGTTCAACAGTGATTTTCAAATAGTGGCAGATTATGTGATCCAAATGCAAAAAGGAGAAACATATAAACCCAGTGATAAACCAATCCGTCACCTGGAAGAAGTAATGGATCTGATGGAAGCGCTAACGAATGATGATAAGTACAAGGAAGTTTTGCCGGTGCTTAGAAAAATTAAAGTTAAAGGAGGAAAACCAACAATGCGAAGTGCGATGGATGAGGCAGTGAAGAGCGCAGTAAAGAGCGCAGAAGCGAGAACAGAGACACGCATGCGAATCACGATGGCGAGAAGTATGATTTTAAAAGGTAAATATACTAAAGAAGAAATTGAACAGATAACGAACCTTTCTCAAAGCCAGATTGAAGAATTGGAAAAAGAGGTTATGGAAAAAGATTAAAGTGAAAAAATTTGGATAAAGAAAAGGAGAGCTGATCAGTTAAGATTAGCTCTCCTTCTATCGTTTGTTTGAATATCGGATCAATCTTTCAGGAAGATTGGATTAGTCCAGGCACGGCGGCCTTGTTCATCGATTACACAGGCGCGGATGTATTGATAGCTGTCTTTTAAATCGATTTCAGCTGAGGTGATCAAATGATCCTGTTCCAGAGGGGCAGGGAATTGACGAGTGGGATGCTGGTCACAGATGAACTGGATGCGAGCTGCGGGTTCGCATTCTACATGAGCCACGCCATCTTCTACATAAAAATCTTTAATTACAGGACCACAGGAAGAGTAGAATTTACCTTCCTTTAAGGCGGTTAAAATAGAGTTAACGTCATTTTCGGAGTTGACCATAACCCAGCCCTTACAGTGCTGATACATGGGGTGACCGTCGTCGGTAGCAACGCCATAGATGCGGATGCCTTGCCCAAGAATTTCATCCCAGTAGGCAGCATTGGTGTCCATGTCATCTTCATAAGCACAACCGGTGTTCCAAATTTCCATAGCAAAGTTACCCTGCTGTTTTTCAAAATATCGGGCGGGGGTACTGCTCCATTCGGGATGACAATAGATAGTCATGTTGCCGTTCTCGTGGATCCAATCAAGATAAGGCTGATACTCGAATTGGTCAGCGGCTTTGCCGCTTTCAAATCTTTCTTCATGAGCAAAACCATTGGTCTCGTCGTTGGGACCAATGCAAACAGTGTGGAAACAACGGAAACCATTTTCACGAACAAAGGTGTTGTCGAATTCCATGCCGGGGATGATGGTGATGTCTACATCTTCAGCGTAGTTGATGCGGTTGTAACGACGGTGATCGGTGAGAGCCATGAAATCGTAATTGTTTTCTTTATGAAGTCGGATTACATCGGCAGGATCGCCTTTGCCATCAGAGCGGGTGGTGTGGCAGTGAAGTGCGCCCTTTAGCATTTTCGGGGCGTTCTGCTCAAAAGCAGCTTGACGAATAATCATAATAAAATCCTCCTTGCGGACGCCAAATGGCGAAAATGATTCTTTGCGGTCATTGTATGTCAGTTGTTAATAAAAGTCAATGGTTAAAATAAATAGAATAAAATCCTAATAATAAGTATTGACAAAATAGAAACAAAGAGGTATAATGCAATAAAAAGTGTATCAAATGAGACAGGTGGAGCATCATGGAACTGATAAAATCTCAATACAAGGTGCTGAGCGGTTGTTTCTTATTCAAAGCACTGGATGAAATGCAAAAGGAAGAGGTCTTTAAAAAACTGATCGTGCAAAGCTTTCAAAAGGGTGAAGCCATTTATACTCAGCATCAGTTTCAAAGATCACTGGGCATTGTGCTGGAAGGAGAAGCGGCTGTAAAGAAGGATAAAGGAACACTTCTGAATATTTTAAAGGAAGGAAGTTGTTTTGGAGCAGCGGCATTGTTTGCACCGGCAGAAGAATATGTTACCTTGATCGTAGCCTATAAGGCTTGTAAGGTGGTATTCATCTCTGGTGAAGAATTGGCTCAGCTGTTTAGAAAATATCCAGATATGGCACTGGACTACATAGCATTCCTGTCTGGGCGGATCCAATTTTTAAATCAAAAAATTGACAGCTTTACAACGCCATCGGCGGAGGAAGCAGTCTGGCAGTGGATTTTGACCCATGCGGATCAAAACGGCAAGGCGGTGGCCAACGGCGGATTTGCGCGATTAGCGCGGGAACTGAGCATTGGCAGAGCTACGCTGTATCGCTGTTTAACGCAGTTGGAAATGGATGGGAAAATTGAAAAAGATGGCGCGCAGATCATGATTCGCCAAAGTTGATTGTAAGAACATAGGAGGAAATGAAAATGAAAAAGTTGATGGCATTGCTGATGGCAGCTGTAATGATGGTTTCTTTAGCTGCTTGTGGTCAGGAAGAAACTGTAAAGGAAGAGTCTGAGGCGGTAGTTGTGGAGGAATCTTCTGAGGTTGAGGAAGAGTCTGCAGAGGAAACCTATGAGAAGATCGATATTCAGATTGCTGCTTTAAAGGGCCCCACTGCATTGGGTATGCTGAGCATGATGAAAGATGCAGAGGCAGGTACTGCTCCTGATAATTACGAATTTACTTTGGCCGGTGCGCCCGATGAAATTTTGGGTAACATTATTAAAGGCGAGTATGATATTGCTGCTGTGCCCACTAACGTGGCTTCTGTACTGTATAACAAGACTGAAGGTCAGGTGCAGTTGGCTTCTTTGAATACGTTGGGCGTGCTGTACTGTGTAGAGATCGGTGACAGCATCCAGAGCGTGGAAGATCTGCGTGGCAAGACCATTTATAACCTGGGTAAGGGTGCGACTCCTGAGTTTGCATTGAATTATATTTTGAAAAGCAATGGAATCGATCCGGAAAACGATGTGACGATTGAGTATAAGTCTGAAGCTGCCGAAGTGGCTGCGCTGATGGCGAACGGCGAGGCTTCTGTAGCGCTGCTGCCTCAGCCTTTTGTAACTAGCCTGCTGGCACAGAATCCTGATGTGCGCGTAGCCCTGGACTTCACTGAAGAGTGGAATAAGATTGGTGAGGGCAGCAACATTACCATGGGTGCTGTGGTGATCCAGAAGAGCTTTATTGAGGAAAATCCTGAGGCTGTAGAGCGTTTCTTAGAGGCATATGAAGCATCCGTTGCCTTTACCAATGGTGAAGACACTCTGGCAACTGCTGCACAGTATGCAGAGGACTTTGGCATTATCGCTAAGGCTGCGGTAGCCCAGAAGGCAATTCCCGAGTGTAACATTGTGTTTATTGAAGGTGCTGAGATGAAGACCGTTGCAGAAGGCTTTCTTCAGGTATTGTTTGAAGCTGACCCTGCTGCAGTAGGCGGTGCGGTTCCGGCTGCAGATTTCTACTATAATGCAGAATAATATGATAAAAAAAATAGCCGTAATGGCGGCGGTGGGTTTTTTCTGGCTCGGCGTCTGGCAGGTGGCTTACTACGGAGTGGGGAGAGACCTGTTGCTGGCCTCCCCACTTAATGTGTTTAAAAGGATAGGCGAACTGGTGGTTACCGGTGAGTTTTGGCTGATCATCGGTACTTCGTTCTATCGTATTATGAGCGGTTTTATACTGGGTCTTCTGGTGGGGGCTGCTTTGGGCATGATCACTGCTAAGTGGCGGCCTGTATATCAGTTAGTGCAGTTGCCTATGAATATCATTAAGGCAACACCTGTGGCCTCTTTTGTAATTTTGGCCCTGATTTGGATCAGTGGTAAGAACCTGAGTGTGTTCATTGCCTTCTTAATGGTGCTGCCTATGGTGTGGAGTAGCGTGGATCAGGGATTGAAAAGCGCCGATCCACAGCTTTTAGAAGCGGCCAAAACCTATCGATTGTCTCGTTTACAGACGGCGCGAGTGGTGTATGTGCCGGCGGTACTTCCTTACTTTTTGTCGGTGAGCCGCGTAGCTGTGGGCTTTGCCTGGAAATCCGGTATTGCCGGTGAGGTGATTGCCATTCCTAAGGACTCCATTGGTACGCAGCTCTACGATGCCAAGGTATATTTGGAAACCACCGATCTGTTCGCGTGGACCGTGGTGATCGTGGTGATGTCGGTTCTCATTGAAAAATTATTTACCCTGCTGATTGAAGTGGCGGCTAAAAAGTGGGGAGGTGCAGAAAAATGAGCCAAACGGTGAACGTGAAAGCAAGGAATCTGTACTTTTCCTACGGCGATCAGCCGGTGCTGAAAAATGTGTGCATTGAACTTACCGCTGAGCGTCCTGTGGTGCTGTTGGGCGGTTCCGGTATGGGCAAAACGACCCTGCTGAGGATCTTGGCGGGTCTGATGAAGGCTGACAGTGGAAGCATCGAGGGAATCGACAAACATACCCGTATTTCCGTAATGTATCAGGAAGATCGTTTATTTCCGCATTTAACGGTATATAAAAATTTGAAACTGATCCGTCCCACTGTAACCCAGGCGGAAGCGGCAGCCCTTTTGGCTGAGCTGAATCTGGAGCCTACGGTATTGGATCAGCTGCCCAGAGAGCTTTCCGGTGGTATGCGCCGCCGCGTGGCCTTAGCCCGGGCGTTACTATTTGAGGCCGATGTGGTTCTCATGGATGAACCCTTCCAGGGGCTGGACGTGGACACCCGCCGCATGGCACTGGCCGCGGTGAAAAAGTGGACCGAGGGACGACCTACATTGGTGATTTCCCATGAGCCCGAAGATGCCCCGGCGCTGGGCGCCAAAACGCTCACGATTGCCGAGCTTGGCGGTTGTGGACAGCGAGAGAAATAATAGGAGGTTGATCGATATGAGCTTTTCTATGACGAAACAAGAAATCATGGACGTGTTCCGCATGAGTCGGGAACAGTATGAGGCAGAATATATGAAGCCTGCCTACGAACTGTTTTTAGAGAAAAAAGGCGGAGCGGTGGCCATGGCTATGCTGGGTTACAGTAATATTTGTAAGAATCAGTGCCTGTACTGCGGTATGAGAGCTAGTAATCATCTGCCGAAACGATATCGGTTTACGGCTGATGAAATTTTAGGATTGGTGCGTCAGTCCTACGATGCAGGCATGCGCCGTTTGTTTTTAATTTCCGGCGAAGATCCTAAATATCCTTTTGAGGATCTACTGAAGGTGATCGAGCAGGCGAAGGCCATGGGTTTTAGCCGAATCAGCTTGGGTGCCGGAGAGTTCTCGTTAGAGCAGTATAAAGAATTAAAGGCCGCAGGTCTTGCCGAATATGTAATGAAGTTCGAAATGTCCCATAAAGATACTTTTGAACGTATGAATCCTTCCACTACCTTTGAAAAACGTAATCAGGGACTGGAGTGGATCAAGGCTGCGGGTTTGGATCTGGGTTCCGGTAATATTGTGGATTACCCCGATCAGACGCTGGACGAGCTGGCGGACGATATCCTGCTGATGAAAGAATTGGATATTAGCTGGGCACCCAATATTCCGTATATGCCGGCAGCGGGGACTCCTTTGTCAGTGGACGAAAACGGAAAACCGAATCGTCCCGGCAGCATCGACGTGCTGCACCGCGAGATCTCATTGATCCGTTTGCTGCTGCCCAATACCGATATTACCGCGCAGCAGCCGGGCAAAGATTTGTCAAAGGGTCTGTCCCATCCAGAAGGAAATAAGATGGCCATCGAGGCCGGTGCCAACGTACTGTTTGTGGATATGCTGCCTGCGGCCATGGCCGGTGCCTTTAATGTGATCGACAACCGTATGGTGAAGGGACTGGACTATGCCAAAGAAATTGCTGACTATGCCGGTGTGAAATTGTTGATGGAATAAAAATTGCCGAGTCGGATTTTCGTTGTAAGAAAAAGAAAGCCCATTGGAAAGGGTGCAGAAAAGCACTTTCTCCAATGGGTTTTACTTAATAAAAAGTAAAGCTGGCAATAATTTCAGGAAAAGCACGACCACTCATCATGGCTTTGATGTCGTCGTGAACCGATTCATCGTAAAACTCCAACGTACTGTCGGTGCGCTGGGTCAAAACATAGGTGATGCCGTCTTTCTCACCAATAATATCGAATCGTTCCTTACGGGGTTGAACCTTGGCCATATCGTTGGCTGAGGTAAACAGATTGATGTCGAAAATCGATTGATAATAGCCATGCTGCAGTGCCTCGTCGGTCAATCCGCTCATATAATACAAGTGATAAGTGGAAGCGGTATCCGATTCAGTTAACGCGACTTTATTGACCCAGTCGTCCGGAATGGTGAATTCGAATTTGCTGGTGGAAAGTATGTTGTCGGAAGAGGACGTCATATCGATAACCACGGAAGATTCTTCAACGGTGGTTTCCTGCGGCACATTCCAAATGGATCCTGCCTCGGGAGAATCTGCAGTAGGTACGGAATTCAAATGGAACTCCAGTTTTTCAAGGGCGGCATCCAGTTGGTCCTGTAAAAGAGCGGTTTGAAAGGCCGTTCGATTTTGGAGGTTCCTGGGCAGAGTGCGGAGGGTACAACTTTGAGTGGAAGAGCGGCTTATGTATACACACTGGCTGCAAAGAGCAATAAAAAGACACAAAAGAAAAGCAATCAGGATATTTTTCAAAATAGGACTCCCATCGTTTCATATTGGAATCAGTATAAAGGAAGAATGGGAGAGAGTCAAGCAAACAAACTGGAAGCATTTCCAGAAATACAATTGTCTTTTTTGGCGAAAAACGCTATAATAAAATATAACGATGCTTAAACTTCAACAGGAGGTTTTATATATGATTTCTGAATGGCTTAAAAATGAAACAGCTGCCAACGTGGAGCGGCTGATGCAATATAATCAGGTAAGTGAAGATCCAATCGGTGGATATGGTATGAAGAAGCGTGTACAAGAGCTGATCACCCGTCTGCGTACCGCTATGTATCCCAGCGTGTATTATGAGGGAGAGCCGGATCCGAAATTTCTACATTCCATTGTGACGCAGCAGTGGCAGAAGGCTACCATGCTGCTATATGGCATGGCCTGCGATGTGCTGCCTAACGAGTGCAACAGTCCCGACAAGCGCGGCCGCAACTGTGATGCTTGTCAGCACAAGGCGGAGGTGCTGGTGGAAGACTTCATGAACAGTCTGCCGGACATCAGCAAGGTGCTGGACACCGATATCCAGGCTGCCTATGAAGGTGATCCGGCGGCCCGTTCCCGCGAGGAGGTCATGTTGGCTTACCCTGCCTTTGAAACCATTACCATCTTCCGTTTGGCCCACCGCCTGTTTGAACTGGGTCTGCCTCTGATTCCCCGTATGATGACCGAATATGCTCATCAGCTGACGGGTATCGACATCCATCCCGGCGCGCACATTGGTGAATATTTCTTCATCGACCATGGAACCGGCGTGGTAATCGGCGAGACCTGCAACATTGGCCATCATGTAAAGCTGTATCAGGGCGTGACCCTGGGTGCCAAGAGCTTCCAGCAGGACGAAAACGGCAACCTGGTGAAGGGCGGTAAGCGCCATCCTGATGTGGGCAATAATGTTGTTATCTACGCAGGAGCAACCGTGCTGGGTGGCGATACCGTGATCGGCGACGGCAGTGTGATCGGCGGTAGTGTATGGCTGACCCATTCTGTGCCCGCCGGTAGCAAAGTCTATAATAAGCAGTAATTGAGGAATGAAAAATGAAAATTTATAAATCAGTTTCAGAACTTGTAGGGCGCACCCCTTTGTTAGAAATTAACCGGCAAGCCGGAAACAGTTGTCGGCTGCTGGCTAAGCTGGAGTGTTTCAATCCCGCCGGTAGTGCCAAGGACAGAGTAGCCCGCCAGATGATCGAAAGCGCTGAGAAGCGTGGTTTGATCCAGCCCGGCGGAACGATCATTGAGCCCACCAGCGGTAACACCGGCATTGGCTTGGCAGCTATGGCAGTGCCCCGTGGCTATCGGGTGATCCTGACCATGCCTGATACCATGAGTATGGAGCGCCGTTTGCTTTTGAAGGCCTATGGTGCAGAGCTTGTGCTGATCAAAGGCGGCATGGCGGAGGCTGTGGCTAAGGCACAGGAACTGGCGGCCGAAATTCCCGGCAGCTGGATCCCAGGTCAGTTTGATAATCCGGACAATCCGCAGGCTCATTACGAGACCACCGGTCCTGAAATTTGGGAAGACACTGAGGGAAATGTGGATATCTTTCTGGCTACGGTGGGTACCGGTGGTACCCTGTCCGGTACAGCCCGTTATTTAAAGGAAAAAAATCCGAATATTAAGGTGATTGCTGTGGAGCCGGCAGCCTCACCGCTGCTCTCCGGCGGACAGGCAGGTTCCCATAAGATTCAGGGAATCGGAGCGAATTTTATCCCAGACAATCTGGACCGCAGCATCTACGACGAGGTGGTTACCGTAACCGACGAAGATGCCCTGGCCACCAGTCGGCAATTGGCAAAGACGGAAGGCATTTTAGTCGGCATTTCTTCCGGCGCTGCCGGTTGGGCTGCCATGCAGGTGGCGGCGAGAGCGGAAAATGCAGGAAAGACACTGGTGGCGGTACTGACCGATACCGGTGAACGGTATTTGTCGAGTTTTTCTTGATTTTACACGTATATTATTGTATAATACCATGAGGTCAAGCGCGGGAAGCGGTTGGCCGGATGCGTGGATTTTATATACGCGCAAATGATTTACAACTTATGACTTACAATTGAACGGAGGTATGTATTTTGCGTCACTTTTTGAATCCGATGGACTTCTCCAAAGAAGAGTGGGAAAAGCTGCTGAATCTGGCGGAAGACATTAAAAAAGATCCTAAGAAATATGCGCATGTATGTGATGGAAAGAAGATCGCTACGCTGTTTTATGAGGCCAGCACCAGAACACGTATGAGCTTTGAATCTGCTATGCTGAATCTGGGTGGTACCGTTTTGGGTTTCCATTCTGCGGAATCCAGCTCTGTATCTAAGGGTGAAAGTGTAAGTGATACCATTCGTGTTATTTCCTGTTTTGCTGATATCTGTGCAATGCGTCATCCGAAGGAAGGTGCACCCATGGTTGCATCCATGCATTCCGGCATCCCGGTGATCAATGCAGGTGACGGCGGTCATCAGCATCCTTCTCAGACTTTGACCGACCTGTTTACCATTCGCTCTTTAAAGGGCCGTTTGGATAATCTGACCATTGGTCTGTGTGGCGATTTGAAGTTTGGTCGTACCGTACATTCTCTGATTGAGGCCTTTACCCGTTACACCGGCATCAAATTTGTGCTGATCTCTCCTGAGGCACTGCGTGTACCTAGCTACATTCGTGACGAAGTACTGGAAGCCAATCACATACCTTATAAAGAAGTGGAAAATCTGGATGCGGTTATGCCCGAACTGGATATTCTGTATATGACCCGAATTCAGAAAGAGCGTTTCTTCAACGAAGAAGAGTACATTCGTTTAAAGGACAGCTATATTCTGGATGCTGCTAAAATGAAACTGGCTAAGGAAGATATGCTGGTGCTGCATCCCCTGCCTCGTGTAAATGAGATCGCAGTGGAAGTGGATAACGATCCCCGTGCCGCTTATTTCCAGCAGGTACAGCACGGTGTATATGGCCGCATGGCTCTGATTATGACTCTGCTTGGATTGGAGGACGCAGTATGCTGAACGTAGGTAAAATTGAAAAAGGTATTGTACTGGACCACATCAAAGCCGGTCGTGGTATGTCGATTTACAAAGATTTGAATCTGGATAAGCTGGATTGCTGTGTAGCGATTATTCAGAACGCTCGCAGCGGAAAGATCGGCCGCAAGGATATCATCAAGATTGAAGATTCTTTGGAGAATGTAGATCTGGATGCCTTGGGTTATATCGATCCTAATATTACCATTAACATCATCGAGAACGGTGAGATCGTAGAAAAGCGCGACATTCAGTTGCCCAAGCGTATCACTAATGTAATCAAATGCCGCAACCCTCGCTGCATCACCACCATCGAGCAGGAACTGCCCCATGTATTTGAGTTGAGCGATCCTGAAAAGAAGATCTATCGCTGCATTTACTGTGAGGAAGCTTATAAGAGAAAATAATATACGATTATAAAAGGCGACAGCACCTTTTGGATACTACAGTGGTATGTATCCGAAAGGTGCTGTCGCCTTTTGTGTATATTATTTTCTCTTATAAGCATTATTAAAGGGAGAGGGGATGGAGCTTCACAATTTCTTGGCATAGTACAAAATGAGTTCGCCATCATCGAGTTCGGACATCAGAAACGTACGATATCCCCAGTGCAGGTAAATGGCCAAGTTTCGCGCTTCGCGCGCCTCGACGCCGATGCTAAGGTGGGTATAGCCAAGGCTGCGGGCATGATCTTCCAGTTCGCGCATCATGCGGGATATATGCCCCTGGCCTTCGTAAGCTTTTTCAATACGCAGAGCGTTAACATTGGCGATGCGAGAACCATCGGCTAGGGCAACCGGGCGGCCGACTACAGCCTTGCAGTCGGGGGATAGGATCAAGGTTCCCTCGCCTACGGGATCGCCGTCGGCCAGCACCAGAAAGGTAGTGGCCATGCCGGTGGTATTGTAATGGATATATTCGTCGCGCCAGCGGAGCCAGTTAGGGTCGTCGGGGTTGTTGTCTATGTTCTTCTGCCAGATCTGTTTCAGTTCGGGCAGAGGGGCAAGGGTATAGGTAAAGTTCATGAAAGACCACCTCGAAAAATTTGATGTGAATATTATGGCATGGAGGAAGGAGAAAGTCAAATGAAAAAGCCGTCGGCATGAAACCGGCGGCTTTTATAATATTTACATTCGATGATTAGTTGTCGTTCTTAGCCTTGGAAACCAGTACGTTGGTGACGATACCCAGGATCAAAGCGCAGGCGATGGAGGTCAGGGTGATCTTACCAAAGGAAACAGACAGGCCGCCGATACCGGTGATCAGAATCACGGATACAACGAACAGATTCTTGCTCTGGTTCAGGTCTACCTTCTGGATCATCTTCAAACCGCTTACAGCGATGAAGCCGTACAGAGCGGTACAAACACCACCCATTACGCAGTTAGGGATGGTAGCCAGGAAGGTTACGAAGGGGCTGAAGAAGGAGAACAGGATGCACATGATGGCAGCGGTGGTAATGGTGATTACGGAAGCATTGCGGGTAATAGCAACACAGCCAACGGACTCACCATAGGTGGTGTTGGGGCAACCGCCGAAGAAAGCACCAACCATGGAACCAACACCATCACCCAGCAGAGTACGATGCAGACCGGGCTCTTTCAGCAGATCTTTTTCGATGATGAAAGAAAGGTTCTTGTGGTCAGCAATGTGTTCTGCGAATACTACGAAGGCTACGGGCATGTAAGCAACTGCGATGGTAGCAATGTAGGAAGCGTCGATGTTCTTAGCGCCCTCACCCAGGTTCAGGAAGGTGAAATCCGGAACAGAGAACAGCTGTAAACCTTTGAATACGGAGAAGTCGATTACCTGCAGAGCTACGTTATCGGTAGCGATACCGATTACAGTGAA
>JAZQWC010000027.1:0-30615 GCA_045632125.1 Bianqueaceae bacterium | reverse complement strand
CGCAAGAATGGAGATAGAATCATGTATGACGTTGTAATCGTAGGCGGTGGCCCGGCAGGCTTGACCGCGGCGGTGTACGCCCTTCGCGGCGGCCGCAGTGCTTTAGTAATTGAAAAAAATGGCTTTGGCGGACAGATCGCCTTTTCTCCTAAAGTGGAGAATATTCCAGGAACCATTCAGATTAGCGGCGCTGAGTTTGCGGACAAGCTGGTGGAACAGGCCATGAATTTAGGTGCCGATATGGAACTGGAAAATGTGATCCGCGTGGAAAAAACAGACTTCGGCTTTCGTTTACACACCGAAGAGGGCAGCGAGTTTGAAGGCCGCAGTGTGATCTTGGCTCTGGGTGTGAAGCATAGAATGCTAGGCTTGGATGGAGAATTGGATCTGGTGGGCAACGGCCTTTCCTTCTGCGCTGTTTGTGACGGAGCATTTTACACCGGTCAGGATGTGGCCATGGTGGGCGGTGGCAACTCAGCCTTGCAGGAAGCGCTGCTGCTTAGTGAGATCTGTCGTAAAGTAACGGTGGTACAGAATCTGGATCACTTCACCGGAGAGAAAAAGTTGGCAGATGCCCTGATGGAAAAGGAAAATGTGGAAATCAAGTTCAGCACTTTGGTAACAGAATATATGACCGACGCGGCAAGCGGTGCTTTGTGCGGACTGTGCGTAAAAAATACTGAAACCGGAGAAGAGAGTCAAATCAAGGTGGACGGTGCCTTTTTGGCAGTGGGTCTTGTGCCGGAAAACGAGGCCTTTGGTGAATGGGCGGCCCTGAACGACTGGGGTTATTTTGATAGCCAAGAGGATTGTTTGACGGCTACGCCGGGCGTATTTGTAGCCGGCGACTGCCGCAGCAAGCGGATCCGTCAGGTGGTAACAGCGTCTTCCGATGGTGCAACGGCGGCCACTGCTGCCTGCGCATATCTGGATCAGATCGGCTGAGGGGGATTTTGAATGAAAGACTTAACAAAGGGTAATGTGCTGAAAACGCTGATCAGCTTTTCACTGCCGATTATTGGTGGTAACCTGTTTCAGCTATTGTATAACTTTAGTGACTCGCTGATTGTGGGTAACATTTTGGGTGTTAATGAGCTGGCGGGCGTGGGCGCCACCGGTTCGCTGAACTTTTTCGTGGTGGGTTTTGCCACCGGCGTGTGTACTGGTTTTTCCATTATTGTGGCAAGGTTCTTTGGAGCAAAGGATGAAGAAGCCCTGCGAAAATCCATTGCGCACTCATTGGTGCTGGCGGTTTTGATCGGTCTGGTGCTTTCGGTGGGAAGCGTATTGATGTTAGACCAGATCCTGAGCTGGATGAATACGCCGAAGGATATTTATCGTCATTCTTATAATTACATAGGTATTATTTTTGGTGGTATTGTGATCACCATGATGTACAACGTGCTGGCGGGACATCTGCGATCGGTGGGTGACAGCAAGTCACCGTTATATGTTCTGATTATATCTTCCATTGTGAACATCGTGCTGGATATCGTCTGCATGGGTGTACTTCCCTGGGGCGTGGCCGGTGCAGCGATCGCGACGCTGTTCTCGCAGCTGCTTTCGGTGGTGCTGTGCCTGATCATTATCTTCCGTAAATATAAAAACCTGATCCCGGCAAAGGAACATTATGTCTTTGACAAGAGCTTGACTAAGGAGTTGCTGGCACAGGGAATTTCCATGGGTATTATGGGCAGCTTTATTGCTGTGGGAAACATTCTGGTGCAGAGCGCGCTGAATGCCCTGGGTACCGTGTATGTAGCAGCAAACACTGCAGCCAATAAGATCAGTCAGCTGTTCATGCAGCCTCTGGGCACGTTTGGTACGGCTATGGCTACCTTCGCCAGTCAGAATTTGGGCGCCGGCAAGATCGACCGTGTGAAAGCAGGTCTGCGCTGTGCTACCATCATGTCAACGGTGTGGTCTGCCTTTTGTATGTTGTGCAGTTTCGTAATCGGCACGTTCCTGATTGGTTTACTGGTAAGCGGTACGCCGGAAGAGGTTACTAAGGTTTTAGAGGAAGGATCGCTGTATCTGCGAGCCCATCTCTCCTTCTTCTTCTTCCTGGGACCGATCTTTATTTACCGCAATACCATGCAGGGCATCGGTAATAAGTCCATGCCGCTGGTGTCCAGTCTTTTGGAGCTGGGTCTTAAGATTATAACAGCTTTGTGGGTGGCACCAAGCCTCGGGTATATTGGTATTGCCTTTTGCGAGCCTGTTGCCTGGGTAGTCTGCGGCATATTCCTGATGGTCTTCTTCTATCGAGATCCTCGGGTAAAAGCCTTGAAAATGGAAAAAGCATAAAATAGAATGACAGCCGATCCGGTTCATGGATCGGCTGTTTTGTATAGTAATAAAATAAAAAGCTGCGCCATGTGGGAGACGTGCGCAGCTTTTTCGAAATGACCGGCAAGGAAGGGGGGAGGAGTAGCCGGTCGGACAATATTTAAATTGAATTAGCAAACAAAGAGGGATGGATCAGGTCTGAAAGGATCCGTCCTTTTTCCATTGCCATATTACCACGAAAAAGGGGTTTTTTACAAGTATTATATCGGAAAAATCAGTATTTTTTTACCAAGCCCCGAGGTGTCAACTCATAAACAGTATCCGCCACTTCCTCGATATATTTTCGGTCGTGGGAAATACTAATGATGGAACCGCCAAACTCTTTTAGTACTTGTCGGATCACCGGATTGGACAAAGGCGAAAAATTCCGGGTGGGTTCATCTAAAAGCAGCACATTTGCACCGGACAGGATCATCTTTAAAAACAAAATCTTCGCCTTCTGACCGCCCGAAAGTTCCTGCATCGGATGGAACATTTCATCGGGCGTATAACGCATGCTGCCCAGATAGGTGCGGATCTTAGTGGTTTCTTCTTTATCACCGGTGATGGACAGCCATTCCAGAGGTGACAGTGAAAGATCCAACTGATCTTCATAATTTTGGGGCATATAGCAAACTTTTAGGTCGGTGCGGGGGAGCAGCGTAGCTGCTAAGAGCTTCATGAGAGTCGACTTGCCGCAGCCATTGCGGCCTACGATACAGATCTTTTCGCCGCCCATGACATGCAAGGATAGAGCGCTGGCCAGGGTTCGATCTTCCACCGTAAGGTGGTCAAGTTCGAAGTCGAGCACCCGTTTGCCGGCGGGCAGAGCGATGGTTTCATCAAAGGATACCATGATGGCCAGCTCGGTGTGGGGAACTTCGGTACGATTTTCCTGTTCACGTTCAAAACGACGTTCTTGAGATTTGACGGCCTTCATTTTCTTTTTCAGCAGGCGGCCTTCCGAGGGGGACTGGCGCGATACCGTAGCTTGTTTGTGTTCTACCTGCTGCTGGATATGGTAAAACCGCTCCATTTGCTTGCGGTATTCCCGTTCTTCGCCTGCGGCTAGGGCAGTTTTACGGTCGATGTTATCTTGACGCTGCTGGATGTATTCCCGATAGGGCTGGCGTACAACCGTATGGCGTACCGACCGGCCACGTTCCAGCTTTTCCAAATGAATGATCACATTGGCGGTGCGTTCGATGAGAAGTTCATCGTGGGAGACAAACAGGATCGGCTGAGTAGCTTGGTTAATGAAACGCTCCAGCCATTCCAAAGTTTCGATATCGATATCGTTGGAGGGCTCGTCTAAAAGCAGTGCATCCGGTTGTTCCATGAGGATCCGTGCCATCTGCATTTTGACTTTTTCGCCGCCGGAAAGCAGCTTGATTGGTTGGTCATAGTAAAAGAAATCGCTAGGCAGCCCTAACTGGGCAGCAATAGCGGCCTGTTCGCGGGGTGTTTGATCGAAAAAAGCAGGACTGGCACAGTAGAATTCATAAACTGTCAGTTCCTTTTCAGTGGCGGTCAGTTCTTGAGGTAGGTAACCGAGTAAAAGGCCATCAAGAATGCGTTGGCCGGCGCGCTCCGCTGCACAGCCATTTGCACCGGAGACATAATCTTCCACCAGGGTAGGATCCAGGATCCATTTCAGCAGGGTGGATTTACCATTGCCTTCTTCACCAATGATTACAGCACGGTCGCCGGGCTGAAGGCTGAAGCTAAAATCTTGTACAATGGTACGTAGGTCTTTTTGATGGATCAAGGTCAGGTTTTGTATTTGTAACATGAATACCTCGTAGGTTTTGAAATTCTTATGTATCTTAGTGTAAAGCCAAGCACTGTTACCGTCAAGGGGAAAGATTGGTTATAGGAGAAATGAAACATTTGGATATAAGATAGAGATTGTTCTTGAGGCGTGGAGATGGTATACTAATAAGAAAGATATAAAAGGAGCGTAAGCTATGACCATAGATCAAATTCTGACGGCGCAGCGGGCCTATTTCAAAACCGGTGTCACCCTTTCGGTGAAGTTTCGTGTTGAAAATTTGAAAAAACTTTATGCGGCCATTCAAAAATATGAAAAAGAGATTGCTGCGGCTTTAAAAAGTGACTTGGGCAAGAGTGAGTACGAAGGCTTTATGTGTGAGATCGGCTTGACCTTAACAGAGGCTACGTACATGATCAAACACACGAAAAAGCTGGCAAAAAAGAGAAGAGTAGCTACACCTCTAGCGCAGTTTGCCTCTGCCAGTTATCAGCAGCCCTCGCCTTATGGCAATACCCTTATTATGAGCCCTTGGAACTACCCGTTCCTGCTCACCATGGAACCTTTGATCGATGCCATTGCAGCAGGTAATACGGTGGTTGTGAAACCAAGTGCCTATTCTCCTGCTACCAGTGAGATCGTGGCCAAAATTATTGGTGAATGCTTTGAGCCGCAATACGTGGCGGTTGTTACCGGCGGACGAAAAGAAAATGCTGCTCTATTGGAAAAGAAGTTCGATTTCATTTTCTTTACCGGAAGTACCACTGTGGGAAAAGAGGTGCTGCGCCATGCAGCTGAATATTTGACTCCTGCGGTTCTGGAGCTGGGTGGAAAGAGTCCTTGTATTGTGGACAGCACAGCTAAAATTAAGTTGGCAGCTAAACGTATTGTATTTGGCAAGTACCTTAACTGCGGTCAAACCTGCGTGGCACCGGACTATATTTTGTGCCACAGCAGTGTACGGGATGAGTTTATAGAGGAAGTGAAGAAGCAGATCAAGCTGCAGTACGGCGAGGATCCGCTGCGAAATCAAAATTATGGTAAAATCGTAAATGAAAAACATTTTGATCGTGTAAGTGGCTTAATTGATCCGACTAAAGTAGTGGTAGGCGGACAGATAAGTCGCGAGACCTTGCAGATCGCCCCGACTGTTATGAAGGATGTAACCTGGGAAGATGCGGTGATGCAGGAAGAGATCTTTGGCCCCATCATGCCGATTCTGACTTACGATCGTTTTGAAGATGTCTACGATATGCTTGCAGATAAAGCCAAGCCTCTGGCCTTTTATCTGTTCACGGAAGATAGCAAATTGGCACGGGAAGCTGTACAGCGTTTCGCCTTTGGCGGCGGCTGTATTAACGATGTGGTGATTCATTTAGCTACCAGTGAGATGGGCTTTGGCGGCGTGGGTGAAAGTGGTATGGGTGCTTATCATGGAAAGATCGGTTTCGATGCCTTTTCCCATTTGAAGAGTATTGTGGATAAGAAGACCTGGATGGATCTGCCCATGCGGTACCAACCCTATACCAATCGTCTATACGGAAAACTTTTGAAGATGTTTTTGAAATAAATGTCTGATTTCAGCAGTAAAAAATCCGATAACGAGTAGAATCGTTATCGGATTTTTATGTTGTTTTGAAAATTTTATACTCTTCGCAGTGCTTCAATGGGATTTAAATTAGCAGCCTTGATGGCCGGCAGCAAACCGAAGATCACGCCGATCACCATAGAGAAGACTACGGCGATGATAATGGCGGGTACGCTGATGGCAACCGGGATCTGCATCATTTGAGAAATCAGTTCTGCCAGACCCACACCGCTGGCGACGCCGATGATACCACCCAGGCTGGTGAGAACGGCCGCCTCGGTTAGGAACTGAAGGCGGATGCGGCGCTTCTTGGCGCCGATGGCTTTTTTCAAGCCGATTTCGGCGGTGCGTTCGGTAACGGATACCAGCATGATATTCATAACACCAATGCCACCCACCAGTAGTGAGATACTGGCGATCCAAATGAGCTGGGTGTTGGTGGATTCGCTCATGCTTTGCAGCTGCTGGGCCTGTTCCAGCATATCCTGGCTTCGGTAGTCGAAGTTGCTTTCAGTCTGCATGATCTGACGGTCGGTCAATAGATCGGCTGCATCCTTACCTACAGCGGTCATGATATCGGTGTTTTCCACTTTAATGGCCACATGTTGCGGCTCGTCAAACTGAAAAGCGGTGGGCCATACGGCAGAAGGCAAATAAACCGCACCGGAGGAGGTGTCAGCATACATATAGTAATCGTTGATGGAGTTGATGGTGGGCACAAACTCTTCGGAAAGTGCCACAACACCCACTACAGTGAACACCTCGCCGCTCAGCTCAATGGATTCGCCGATGGGGTCGGTGCCGCCGAACAGATTGGTAACGGCTTTCGTGTCCACCAAAACCACTTTGCGGAAGTGACTATAGTCGGAAGCGGTGAAGCCACGGCCGGATTTGACCTGATAGCCGTAAACAGAAAGATAATTGGCATCAATGCCGTGCACCGAACCATTAAACTGGGTGTTCTGATAATACAGCTGATTGGCATAACTGCGGGAGGTGTAAAGGGAAACACGCTCGGCCCCTTCAATCGCTTCCAGCTCCTGTCGGGTTTCTTCTGTGATCACTCGCACATCGGAGGGCAAGGGGTTCCAGCTCATATCATACTGATACCCGTTCTGATTTAAGGTAACAGTGACAACATTATTGCCGGCGCCGATCAGGTTTTCTTTGATCTGATCATTGGTTCCCTTAATGGTGGAAACAATGGTAATGATAGCTGCAATACCAATAATAATACCCAACATGGTTAAAATGGAGCGAAGCTTATGGCTCCATATGCCCTGAAAAGCAAGGCGGATGTTTTCTAACATAAGGCTTCACCTCCATTAATAGTTATATAGATCGTTCATGTCGCCTTCCTGTGTAGGAGCACCGGCTTTAAGGGTTTTTCCGTAAGGAAAGGCGATATAATCCTCGGAACTCAAACCACTCAGAATCTCGGTATAGCTGCCCCACAAGGACTTACCGGTAGTAACATAGCGTTTTTCCAGAAGTCCATCTTCGCCCCGCAGGTACACGAAACTCTTGCCCTGCACAGTGCGGATGAAGGGATTTTCCAGATAAATACCGTTTTCGGAGGAACCGGTATCGTACATAACGCTTACATAGCTATCGGCCTGAAGATCGGCAGATTCATCAATAAATACAATAAAAGGATAATAGGAAGCGTTGGGGTTACCCATGCCGTTCCAATTATCATCGTTAAGAGGATAATCACTGATGGTATCCACCGTACCGATATATACCATGCCGGTGTTCCAGTCATTGACGGTAACCTCCTGCCCGATCATCAGATCATTCTTGGTCAGTTCGCTCACGGAGCACTCCACATAGAAGCCACCACCGCCGGAAACCTTCATCAGCGGCTGCATATTCATACGGGCTTCTTCTTCGCTCAGTAGGGAAACCACAGTACCATCGATCTCGGCGTATACATTTCCATCGCTGACTTCGGTCTGCATGATCTTATAGTCGGCCTCGGCCATCTTGATATTGAATTCCAGATCTCGAATGGCTTTTTCTTGCTGTGAACGCATTTCGGCGATCTGTGCGGCGGTATAGCCACTGCCAAAATCGATTTCCGGTTTTGGATCTTCGGGCATACCGGAAGTCGGAATCATATGGTCTGTAATGCCGGAGGCATCAAAAAATTGAAAGCGATAGCTTTGATTTTGAGAATCATAATGCACCAGCATGCCCTGCCAGGTGGTGGCAGGTGCAAGGGACATATTACCTTCGGTTACTTTGAAGATCACATAAAATTGTTTAACTGCCGGAACTACAGGCTCCGGTACAGTTGAGGAACTGTTTTCCGGTGCGGCGGCAGAGGATTCTTCGGCATCCGTAGGAGCTGAACTTTCTTCGGTTTCAATAGCGGAGTTTTCTTCCGGAGCAGCAGAACTTTCTTCCAAGGAGGGAACAGAGGAATTTTGCGCAGCAGCATTTTTGGCTTGATATTCTTCTGCTTTGATTCGGATCGCATCGAAGATAGAATCTTCAATGGCGGCAGTATCGCTGAGCCAGCAGATGAGAGCCTGATTCTGACTGCTTCCGTCAAAGGCCGGTAGGGAAGAGATCTGATAAGAACCGGTTAAAGCTGTACCTAAGTTGACTGTTTCCTGATCGGCAGGTTCATCGGAGGGTTCCGGAATTACCATGGGCTTCATGGAGTTGATTTCATATAAATAGTCGTAGGCATCTTCCAATTGAAGTTTTAATTTTTCCACATCCAGACGTTTACGCTCCAATTGCAGATCAGAAAGGGTAGTATCAAAAGTCATCAGGATATCACCTTTTTTTACACTGTCACCGGGAGCTACCAGGATTTCTGTAATGGTTTGCGTATCGGAAAGATACACGGTTTGAATATTGCTGGTGGTTACGGGGCCGTAGCTTTCCTGAGAATCGCCCCAATATTCGGTCATGCCAATATAACCAAATTCGTAGACAAATACCGGGTCAGAATTCTGATGTCCAAAGTAATACCAGGCGCCAAAACCAATGGCAGCTACTAAAATCAGGCTGACAACGGAAATAAGGATCTTTTTTGCTTTACCTTTAACCTTCATGGTCGGCACCTCCCCTCGGGGCATCACTGAGGGAACCGGCAGCAGTGATGCGGACATCCTCAGTCTGCAGTTCGCCGTCCAGAATGTGGTAGATCTTATCAGCGCACTGCGCAATGGCAAGTTCATGAGTGATCATAATGATGGTCATACCGTTTTCGCTGAGCTGGCGGAAGATATCCATGATCTGTTGGCCGGATTTAGTATCCAGGGCACCGGTGGGTTCATCTGCCAATAATAGGGCGGGGTTTCCTACCATGGCGCGGGCGATAGCCACGCGCTGGCATTGGCCGCCGGAGAGCTGATTAGGCAGAAAATGAATACGATCGGCAAGACCTACAGACTGCAGCGCTTTTTCCGCGCGGGCGCGGCGTTCTTTTAATGGAACACCTGCATAGAGCAGCGGCAAGGCCACATTATCAAGGGCAGACATTTTAGGAAGTAAATGAAAGCTTTGGAATATAAAGCCGATGTGCTTGTTGCGGATGTCGGCCAAAGCATTGTCGGAAAGGTCTTTTAGGTTGTGGCCATCTAGCTCGTATTCGCCGGAGGTAGGTACATCGAGACAGCCGATGATGTTCATCAGTGTGGTTTTTCCGGAACCGGAAGGACCCATGATGGCCAGATAATCGCCCTGTTCTACGGTTAGATTGATGTTTTTGAGTACGCGTACGGGTTCTTTACCCTGCATATAATCTTTACAGATATCGGTGAGTTTGAGGATTGCCACTTACTCCACCTCTTCTTCTATCAGGATTTCTTCGATTGCCATATCTGTGGCGACACCATCCCTTGCCATGTCGGCGGCGGAGCTGTTCTCCAGATCGGTGAGCTCCTCCGGCTCGGGTTCGGTATGGGTGGTGGACACACCTTCCTGACAAAGTTCGGCATCGGGGAAGGCGATGTAGTCCTCGGTGGTGAGTCCATCTAAAATTTCGTAGGCCCACAGCATATCGTCTAACATGCCCAGGGCAACAGTGCGTTTTTCCAGTTCATCTCCGGCTTCAGCCCATACATAGGCAGTGCCATCTTCATTAAAGCAGACGAAGGAAGCATCCAGCATCAGACCGGAGGCTGAGGCATTACCCATGTCAGGCTCGATATAAACGTGCTGCCCCAGCAGCAGACCCTCCACGCTATCCAGTTCAATATAGAAGGGATAGTGACTGGAGGAGGTCATTTCGTCGGAGGAAACGCCATAGTACATTTCATATTGATTGCTTTGAGAAGGATTTTCGTAGTCGACTAAGGAAACGGTGCCTAACCAAAATTGATCGGCATCGGTACGGGATAGGATCTTAACACGAAGACCTTCAGCGATCTGACCGCGCTGTAGTTCACCCAAAATACCTTTTACACGATAGGAACCGGCTTGCTGAATGGTGATATAAGGTAAGGGATTGCCGTAGTTATCGGTACCGTTTTCATTGATAGCTTGGATGCGTCCGCTTACAGGGGACACAACGGAGGTGTTTTCCAATAAAGCTTCGGATTGCTCAACGGCGGTCTGCTTGGCTTTGATGTTTATTTCAGCTTCTTTTAGATCTACCTGAAGGGTTTGGATCTGGATGGTGTATTGCAGCTGATCTGATCCGGAGGCATATTCGCGTTCTTCTTCCAGATCATCAATTTGCTCTTTGTAATTATCGATGGTAGCCTGCATTTGTTCCAGTTCCAGCTTTTGCTTATCCAGAGACAGCTGCAGATCTTCGGTGTCATAATTAAATAGCTCCTGCCCCTCGACTACATCTTCTCCTTCTTTGACCAACAGTTCACCGACAGCTTTGTCGGAGTCCTTTTTGATTTCGGTCACGTTTTCTGATACTACCATGCCGGCAAAGCGATCGCCGGGGGCGATAGCTCCCATGCCGGAAAGGTCGGCCACCGACTGTACATAAACAGCGTTTTCATCGCTGCCGCAGCCCATAAGACTGAAAGTCAGTGCAGTAAGTAAAATACAGATCATCCATTTTTTCATATTTGTGTCCTCCTTATATGGAAAGCGGCTGCGAGGTGTCGAATGTTTTCTAATGCAGCCGATCTATGTGACAATTGATTCCTTTTCATTATATATGTATGCGGAATGAATAGCAACTACACATCTATTAAGAAAAGGTTAAAATTGTTCTTACTTATATAGACGCTATTTTTTGCAAAAGGTTTCGCGAAAGAGGAATAAATTTGATTGTTTTCTTTTACAACGCGTTGTATAATGATTTGTAAAAATTGAACTACAAATCAGGGAGGAATGAACCAATGGATATTAAAGCAAAAATTGAAGAACTGGTAAAGAAAATTACCAGCGATAAAAATCTGATGAGCAAATTTAAAAACGATCCCATTAAAACAGTGGAAGGATTGATCGGAATCGATCTTCCTGATGATCAGATCGAGAAACTAGTAGAAGGCATCAAAGCAAAGATCTCTTTAGATAAGATTGGCGGCGCCTTGGGCGGTTTGTTTGGTAAGAAATAATAAAGCTAGCATTAAGAAACGAAAAAGGATTGTAACCCTCCGAGTGGAGTTACAATCCTTTTTTATCTTTTATCTTGTTTCTGCAACAAATAGCAGTGGTTTGATTTTTTCTATATACTCGGAAGCAGCCTGAGCAAGAAAAGTCTTTTCATAACCCTGCATTAATGAGGAAAAATATTGAAAAGCTGTTTCATAATCGTTGACATAATAAGCAGCTATACCAAGTAAATAGGTGAGCCAGGCTGCAGTGAGTTTTGGAAAAGACCGAATAGAGTGTTGATATACATTACGATATTCATTGATTTTTTCAATGTCCAGGTCCATGATTGCCTGTAAGAGCAGAAGGAAGAGATGTATATTTTTGTTTTTTTCTTGAACTTTCGGTGTACTGTTATGGAAAAAATCCTCAAACTTTCGGATCGTATGGCGCGCAGTGGAAAAATCACCCTGCATATATTCGCTGGAGGCTTTGTAGATTAAAATAGACCATTTGTAACGAAGAAAAAATGGACCGTTTGACTTGGATACTTGTTCAGCATACATAGCTGAGGATTCAAAATGACCAAGAAAAAAATAACCGAGTGAGTAAACCAGAGGAAGCGGATGCGGTCTTCGATTGATAGCCTGATTGAGGGCTATAAATTTATGGGGGTCACATTCATCGTTAAGAGGAGTGGTCAATGCGAGGAAGGGTTTTAACGATAAAAGAAAGTTCATAATAATAGCACAAAGTGCTGCTAATATACCTAAAACATAATATGCCCAAAAAGAAGAAAATTGATTGGTAAATAAGTAAACTAGAAACAGAAATAAAAGAATGCCAAAGCAAAGGGTGACGATCAAAGACAGTGTATTATACCGTTTTAGATAACGAATTTGCTTTTTGTATTCGTCGTTGGAACTTACATTGTTCACGTGCATATAGAACCTCCGGAAAAGAATATATAAATCAATTATACCACCATTGTTTTCTCAAGGCAATCGGTGTATAATGAAATGAAAATATAGCGTGATGCTGCGCTGCATCTGTGGTAGAGAATAGCGCAGCAATTTGGAGGTACCTCATGAAACTTTCCACACAGACAAGTTATGTTATTGCTAAGTACGGAATGGAAGAGGGTATCCGTGCTCTGGCTAAGGCCGGTTACGATGCCATCGATTATTCATTTTTTGATATGAACGACATTAACGACGACAGCAGCCCTTGGCTGCAGGAAGACTGGCGTGAACGCGCTGCCCGGGCCAAAGAGGTGGCTGCCGAGTGCGGTATTACTATCAATCAGGCTCATGCACCCTTCGGAACCTCCAGTTTAAAGCCCGGCTACGATGAGAAAATGATGGGCCGCATTCTGCGATCCATGGAAGCAGCGTCCATCATGGGCGTACGCGACATCGTGGTACATCCCCGTCAGCACCTTCCCTATGCCACCCACGTGGAGAAACTGTTTGAGGAAAATGTGGCTATGTATAAGAGCTTGATCCCTTACTGCGAAAAGTGGAAAATTCGCGTGTGTGCTGAAAATATGTGGCAGTACGATGACAAACGTAAGGTGATCATCCACAGCACCTGTGCTCGTCCCGAGGAATTTGTAGCTTTGCTGGATGCGGTGGATAGCCCCTGGATCGTGGGCTGTCTGGATCTTGGTCACTGTCCCATTACCAGCGTGAACCCGGTGGATGCCATCCATGCTTTGGGCAGCAAACGCCTAAAGGCCCTGCATGTACACGATGTGGATTATGTGGATGACAATCACAACATGCCCTTCACATTAAAACAGGATTGGGCAGCTATCGTGGCGGCTCTGGCTGAGATCGGTTATGACGGCGACTTCACCTTCGAAGCCGACGCCTTCCTGTGGCCCTTCCCCTTGCCGTTGCTGCCCGACGCCATCGCCTTTATGGTGAAGGTGGGCAAGTATTTGGCATCTGAGATTGAAAGACAAAAACAAGAATTAGGAGAATGATTATGGAATACAGAATTTTAGGCAAGACCGGTTTGAAAATTTCCCGCATGGGTTTTGGCGGCATTCCGATCCAACGTATTGACGCACAGGGCACCAAGGCTCTGATGCAGCAGCTGGCAGAGGCTGGTGTGAATTATATTGATACCGCCCGTGGTTACACCGTGAGCGAGCAGTTTTTAGGTGAGGCTCTGGAGGGCATTCGCGACAAGTTCGTGCTGGCTACCAAGAGCATGTCCCGCACTAAGGAAGCTATGGTGGCCGACATCGAGACCAGTTTGGGCAACCTGCGCACCGATCATATCGAGTTGTATCAGGTACATAACCCCAACATGGAGCAGTTGGAGCAGGTCATGGCTGAGGGCGGCGCCTTGGAAGCGCTGCTGGAGGCTAAGGCGGTCGGCAAGATCGGTCACATCGGTCTGACCGCACATTCATTGGAAGTATTTGAAAAGGCTCTGACTCTGGACTGGGTGGAGACCATTATGTTCCCTTATAATGTTGTAGAAACCCAGGGTGAGGCGCTCATCGCCGCCTGTGCTGAAAAGAATATTGGATTCATCGACATGAAGCCTCTAGCCGGTGGTGCCATTGAGGATGCGACTCTGGCCATGAGATTTGTGGTGGCCAACCCCAACGTGACTGTGGTGATCCCCGGTATGGCAGATCCTGCCGAGATTGAGCAGAATCTGGCTGCAGTGAACAACCAGGCACCTCTATCCGAAGAGGAACTGGCCGGCATCGACCAGGTGCGCGCACAGCTGGGAACTCAGTTTTGCCGTCGCTGCAATTACTGCGCACCCTGTACTGTTGGCATCAGCATTCCCAATGTATTCCTGATGCAGGGGTATTTGGAGCGTTACGGTCTGGCTGACTGGGCACAGGGTCGTTACGATGCCATGCCCGTGAAGGCCTCTGCTTGTATCCAGTGCGGCGCCTGCGAGCCGCGTTGCCCCTATCAGCTGCCCATTCGCGAGATGCTGAAGGTAGCTGCCGAAAAGTTTGGAGCATAAAATGTTTGTTTTAGTAAAAAACGCCGATCTCTACACCCCGGACCATCTGGGGCGTAGAGATTTACTCATCTGTAATGACAAGATTGTAAAAGTTGCACCCCATATCGATTTCGAATGGGAGGACCTGCAGGTGATCGATGCCGCAGGGCGGCAAGTGATTCCGGGGCTGATCGATCAGCACGTTCATATCACCGGTGGCGGTGGCGAGTCCAGTTTTAAGAGCCGTGCACCAGAGGTGACCCTGGCTGATCTGGTGGAAAGTGGTGTGACCACTGTGGTGGGTCTGTTGGGTACCGATTCCCGCACCCGCAGTGTGAGAAACGTGGTGGCAAAGGCGAAGGCCTTGAATGAAGAAGGCGTGACTGCGTACTGCTTGACAGGAGCCTATGAATATCCGTCGCCTACCCTGACCGGCTCAGTAACGGATGATATCGTATATATTAAAGAAGTGATCGGTGTGAAAATTGCTATTTCCGATCATCGTTCTTCCAATATCAATGCCGATGAGCTGGCTCGTTTGGCCACTCAGGCCCGACTGGCCGGACTGGAAAGCGGCAAGGTGGGCGAGGTGCATATGCACATGGGAAACGGAAAAAAAGGTCTGTCCGATGTGTTTAAAATTGTTGAGGAAACCGAGATTCCCATTAAGCATTTTCGTCCGACTCATATTCAAAAGGCGCTGGAGGACGGAATTAAGTTCGCCAACATGGGCGGTTACATTGATTTTACCAGTGGCTCACCTGTTTCGGCTGCAGCAGCCATTGCTAAGGCCCTGCCCCGCGTACCCGTTGATCGTGTTACGCTGAGTTCAGATTCCAATGGCAGCATGCCCAAGTGGAATGAGAAGAATGAGCTGATCGGTATTGACGTGGCGAAGATGACCACCTTATTTGAATGCATTCGCGTTTTAGTGCGAGATCATGCAGTGCCTTTTGAACAGGCTCTGGCTTTAGTGACCCGTAATGTAGCCCAGGCGCTGGAGATCGCTCCTGCCAAGGGTTGTATTGCGGAAGGCAGCGATGCGGACCTGATTTTGTTAAATGATGACATGACCTTCCATACAGTGATGGCCAGAGGCCATATCATGATGGAAGCGGGTGTTGTGAAAGAAAAGGGGTATTATTCGTGAATTTAAAGCGGCTGATCGACCGGGTGAAGGCGATCCAACTGGGGGAAGCCACCGGGCATGACTGGTATCATACCTGTCGTGTAGCGGGGATGAGTCGCCAGATCGGTGAGATGGAAGACTGCAATATGGATATTGTGCTGGCAGCCGCCTATCTGCACGATGTGGCTGATCATAAATTTGGCTATACCAAAGAAAGCCGAGGGACTTTACTTCGGGAGTTGATGACGGAAGCGGAGTTTCCGTCGAAGCTGCAGGAAGAGGTACTGGAAGTGGTGGAGAGCATTTCCTTTTCTGAAGGAGTGCCCTGCTGCGAGCGACTGCAGAAGGAAAGTGATGTGGTCAAAGATGCAGACCGGTTGGATGCACTGGGCGCCATCGGCATTGCACGAACCTTTGCCTACGGCGGAAAAATGGGAAGACCGATCTACGATCCGCTGGATCCGGCCAACAGCCTGCAGCATTTTGATGATAAGCTGCTCTTGCTGGCAGATGGAATGAGAACGGAAGCCGGAAAACGTTTGGCGCAGGCGCGCCACGCGGTTCTGGTACAATTTAAAGAGGAGTTTTTGAAAGAATGGAACGCAGAGAATATAGAGTAAAGCTGATCGACGGTGATTACGCACATTTGGAGCGAATCGATGAGCCAGAGGATGAGTTGTTTTTGGTGGCTCGTGCGCTGCTGCCGATGGAGATTGAAGAGGGCAGCGAGCTGGTGTATGAGTTTTTGCAGTTTTCGATGAAATAAGTTTGGCGGCACAACTGCCAAACTTAGGAAGAACCTACAGTTCTTCCGAGAGTTGAGCGGTCCAGCGTCGTTGCTGGAGATGTATTGTTTGGAATGAAAGAGGAGGCGAGGCAAATGGAAAATTTGATGTTCAGCTTGAATGCGACGGTGCCGGTGTTTTTGACCATGGTGCTGGGTTTTGTGCTGCATAAGTGGCGTGTCATCGATGATTCCTTTGCGTCCAAGTTAAACCAGTTTGTATTTAAGATCGCGCTGCCGGTGCTGATGTTCGATCAGCTGGCGACGACGGATTTTGTGTCGGTGTGGGATACAAAGTTTGTGTTGTTTTGCTTTGCGGTGACGCTGCTGAGTATTGGCTTGGCTTATGTACTGTCGCTTCTAATTAAGAATAAGCCGGCACGGGGTGAGTTTGTGCAAGCAGCCTATCGCAGTAGTGCGGCGATTTTGGGTATTGCTTATACACAGAATATTTACGGTGATGCGGGCATGACGCCCCTGATGATCATTGCCAGTGTGCCGCTGTACAATGCGATGGCGGTGGTGGTGCTGGCGCTGACAGCTCCGGCGGAAGCGGAGGCTAAGCAAGGAGCACGAGGTACATTGGCATGGCGAACTGTTAAGGAAATTGTGACCAATCCTATATTGTTGGGTTTAGTGGCGGGTCTGGCGTGGTCATTGCTGAAGATACCGGTTCCCTCCGTTTTAGGAAAGACTTTGGACAATGTAGGTGGCTTGGCAACTCCGCTGGGTCTGATCGCCATGGGTGCAAGTATCGATCCGAAGAAGGTAAGCGGAAAATTGCGGCCGTCGATCTGTGCAGCGGTAGTAAAACTGGTAGGTTTGTGCAGTATCTTTTTGCCGATTGCGGTAGCACTGGGCTTTCGTGAGGCTAAGCTGATCGCGATAATGGTAATGCTGGGTTCACCTACAACGGTGAGCAGCTTTGTAATGGCCCGCAACATGGGACATGAGGGTACGCTGACTTCAAATACTGTGGTGATTGCCACGGTGGTGGGAGCTTTCACCTTGACATTCTGGTTGTGGCTGCTACGGAGTTTTGGACTTGTATAAAATTATTGAAATAAAATCTCAATAAGGTATTGCATTTTGTTTGGGCTTGTGGTATAGTAACAATAACGAGATTAAATCCTATTAAGGAGGAGAACAAAATGACAGACGTATATGTAGATCGAATCGTATGTAATTGCAAACAGGTTAGATATTCCGATATTATGAAGGCCCTTCACGATGGGAAAAATCTGGAGGATGTGCAGGAAGAGTTCAAGCGCATCCAGGAAATGACAAAGGCTTCCACCGGGTGTGGCGGTTGCTATCACAAGGTTCTGGATATTATTTCTCAGGAGCTGAGTCGATAATCAATTAAGTTAGTAAGGATTGCCACCTTAAAAATATAAGCTCTGTGCATAGCAGGTCGACTGCTAGCACAGAGCTCTTTTTTTATTTATACCATTCTTCTGGTATTTCCATTTTTTCGATACACAGATCTCGATCGGCATGCTGAAAGATGCGAAGCAGGATCTCGCGACATTTGGCGGCGTCCACAATGCGTACCTCTGCGTTGCCGAATCGGCCGAAGGTCTGGGCACCCATTTCCACCAAGGCTTTTTCGAAGTTGGGGAACTGCTTAGACACATCATAGGAACGGCTGCAATGGTGTGCAAATTGTGGATGAGTATAATGATTTCCCTGCTGGTCGATGATGGTCACTTCGTAGGGCTTCTCAGCCAAACGATCGGGAATATCGGCTACCTCCTCCACGGAATGGATGAAAGTGTTTTTATCGTTGCCCACACCGATGAGCAGAATCTTGGCGCCCACATGACCTAGACGGTCCCAGGCAAAACCAGGTGTGCCGGGGGTGGTAGCTTTTTCTTCGCCTGCCACAAAGTCGGCAGCACTGCGGCCGGTGGCCCAAAGAGAGTGAGTGGGGTGCAGTGAGCGAATACCATCGGGGCGGAAAGCGGCCACGCGGGGCAGAGTTCCAATGCAAGGAACAGCAGTTTTCACATCGTAGATCGGCTGGTGGGTTCCAACGGTATCCCAGGTATGAGTAGGCACAATGAACAAGCCTTCGGTCAGGTAATCGCGAAAGGCGTCGATAATACCGTCGGCTCCGTTTTCAACTTGGCCAATGGCGCGTAGAGAGGTATGGACGATGACTGTATCGGTGGGAAGGATTCCCATGGTTTTGATTTGTTCAATAAGATCTTTTTTGGTAAACATATAGGTACCTCCGGATGGAATGGTACTATTGTAACGCAGCGAAGGCAGAGTGTCAATTATCACAGGTCGTTCGTGGGTGATCTGCGACGAGAAAAATCGTGTTTTAGGGGTAGAAATTTCGGTATAATGTGATATAATAAGTAAGATTTAAAGCAATATCAAATTCATCATCAGAGAGGAGTCTATTACCCATGGGCAGAGACGTAATTATCGCTTGTGATTTTGAAAGCAAGGAAAGACTTTTAGAGTTCCTGGATCCCTTTGAGGGCAAGAGCTTATATTTGAAAGTCGGCATGGAGCTGTTTTACGCAGCAGGCCCCGACATTATCCGCGAAATTAAAAAGAGAGGCCACAAGATCTTCTTGGATCTGAAGCTTCATGATATTCCCACCACTGTTATGAAAGCCATGAAAGTGCTTTCTGAACTGGATGTTGACATGTGCAACCTGCACGCATCCGGTACCATTGCCATGATGGAAGCTGCTATCAAAGGCTTGACCCGACCCGATGGCACCCGCCCGCTGTTGATTGCAGTAACTCAGTTGACCTCCACCAATCAGGAGCGTATGGAGCAGGATCTGCTGATCAAAGAGCCCATCGACAAAGTAGTTATGCACTATGCCAGCAACGCCAAGGCTGCCGGCCTGGATGGTGTAGTATGTTCCGCTCAGGAAGCTCAGAAAGTACATGACACCTGCGGTAAGGAGTTCCTGACCGTAACCCCCGGTATCCGTTTTGCAGATGGCGAAGTAGGTGACCAGGCACGCGTAATGACTCCCGAGCAGGCTAACAAGATTGGTTCCGACTACATCGTAGTAGGTCGTCCGATCACCGCAGCCCCCGATCCTGTAGCTGCATATGAGCGCTGCGTACGTGAATTCGTAGGCTGATCAAAGATAAAATAAATAAGCGATCTGACATTTAAGGCGAGCAGTAAGCCTTAGATTTCAGATCGCTTTTTATTTGAGTCAAATGAGGGGAATTATTCGATCAATTCTCCAGCTTCCCAGTAACCGCTTGCTGTACTGCCGTCGGCCCAGGTGTAGGTGCCGTAGCCGGTGCGGGTGCCATCGACCCATTCGCCGGTATACGAGTCGCCGTTAGTCCAAGTATAGGTGCCTTCGCCCATTCTTTGACCTTCGACGAAATCCCCTGTATAAGTACCGGAATCAACATGATACATAGTACCGGAACCATGTTGTTGACCATTTACCCATTCACCGGTGTAGGTACTGCCATCAGTCCAGGTAAAGGTGCCATATCCTTCTAATAAGCTATTTACAAAAGAACCCGTGTAGGTTCTGCCATCGGCCCAGGTGTAAGTACCTTCACCGTGGAATTGACCATTATTCCACTCGCCTTCGTAACGTCGACCATCATTCCATATCTTGGTACCCTGACCGTGAGGAACACCAAAGTCCAAATAGCCGGTATAAGTACTTTCACCATCGTCGTAGTCTTCTACATAGCCGGTTAAAGTCTCCAACTCATGCTGCTCTTCCATATAATCCGAGGTCAAATACGCTGTGTCTTTCAAAAAGGAAAGGGCAGAAGCAGAGGGCTCATCGGTCCAGCCAATCAGATAGGCTGTAAGGTCATCCACAGTGCTGCCTTCCGAGTTTAACATGACGCTATTAGGAAAGTATTGATCGGCTAAAGCCTTTACATCGGCTGGATAATAAAAGTCTTTAGCTCCAAATAGGTGATACAATTCATGGGCATAACTGGTATATCCAGTGGTGCCTTTAAATAGAAAGGCATATTCGGTTTGACCATTATTATACTGCGATTGGGCATGGGAGCGATCGTGGTAATTGAAGCAGAATACGATAGGGGCTTCATCCACATCATATTCCTGTTCCAAGTCCCGACTGGCCGACTCCGCGGGGGGAAGGCCGGCGGATGATAGGATGTCTTCTACAAAAGCGTCATTATACTTAGCGGGTGCCTGTGAATAAAAAACGGAAGCTGTATGGTATTCCAGAGAAAGATTTAAGGTGACACCGTGAGAGGCTGCTTCTGCCATGATTTGATCGGTCATAGTTTCCAGCTCAGTTTGTGCAGCCAGGATTTCTTCCGAAGTCCAAGGAGCAGAAAGCAGACCGGTAAAAACAACGGTGACACAAACGTCATTCTTGAGTTTCGAGCTGATGCCTGTACTGCGCGCGTTCAGGAATACATGATCTGTCATATCTTCGAGGATGCCGGACAGATCCCTTGGAGCGGTTGTATCGATTATATAGCTGAAAGCTTCTTCACGGGTCATATTGTTATCTTCCATAACAGATGCAAGCGTAACAGTATTATCGAACCATGAGAAGATCTCTTCCTTAATACTTTTGCCCTGTATCCTCAAAACGATGGAATAGATCACGAAGCCAACAAGAAATAGACTCCAAAGTGCTTTAATAAAGGATTTCAGTATTTTCATTATTCGACTTCTACGATCATTTCGATTTCGATGGTAGCATCCAGCGGCAGCTGATTCAAGCCTACTGCAGTGCGGGCATGACGGCCGGGCTCTCCAAATACATCATACAGCAGCTGAGAAGCGGCGTTCACCACGATGTGCTGCTGATCGAAACCGGTTTTGCTGGCAACAAAGGCCTGCAGCTTTACAATGCGCTTTACGCGGTCCAGATCCCCAAGGTGTGCGCGCAGGGCGGCCATACCATTGATGATACAGGTGCGGGCAGCTTCCTGAGCCTCTTCTAAAGTGCGGGTCTCACCCACCTTACCGGTACATAACTGATCGCCGATCATCGGCAGCTGGCCGGATACAAAACAAAGGTTGCCGGTCTGTACAACAGGTACATACATGGCTTTAGGTGCACTCATGCCGGGCAGTTCAATGCCCAGTTCTTTGATTCTAGCTTCAATTTTCATATTTAAAAACCTCCTAAAATTCAAAATAGATGATAAAAGTATATCATTTTTGCTAACCAGATTCAACCGGTTGCATAAATTAAGTAAAATGCCCGTGCTTATTAAGAATAGTTATTGCTTTTTATATACCGCATCTGCTATACTATACATATCATCCGCCGCCGGGTTGATGATTGGGCTGTAGGCCCCTGCGCTGTGCTTTCTATCGTAGGCCATTGAAGATAGAAAGAGACGGCGTTTTTTTGTTGATTTGTCCGGCGGCATGGCCGCAAAAGATGCGGCCCATACTTTCGGAGGAAATCATGAATATTTTACGTAGTTTCATTAAGTATGCTTCTTTAAATATGCTGGCCATGATGAGCGTATCGGCCTTCTTTTTGGTGGATACCTTCTTTGTGGCTCAAGGCATGGGAGCGAATGGTCTCACAGCCTTGAATCTGGCTCTGCCCATTTACAACGTGATCCATGGCATTGCCCTTATGCTGGGCGTGGGCAGCGGTGCCTATTATTCCCGTCTGCAGGGGCGAGCTCAGGGCGGGATCGAATCTAAAGAGGAGATCCAGAAAAAGGCTAACAAGCTTTTTGGCCGTACTTTGCAGCTGACCTTTGCCTTTGCTGCTCTGTTCTTCATAATCGGTGTGTTCTTTATGGATCCCCTGACCCGTCTGCTGGGCGCGGACGAGGCGGTATTTGCCGATACAAAAATCTATGCCCAGGTGTTGTTCCTGTTCGCTCCGGTCTCCATGTTGGGTGATGTGATTCAGTGCTATGTGCAGAATGATAACGATCCCCGCCGTGCCATGTGGGGCACCGTGGCCGCCAGCATGTTTAACATTTTATTCGATTACATCTTCATCTTCCCCATGAAAATGGGTATGTTCGGTGCAGTGCTGGCCACCAGCCTGGCTCCCATTGTCAGCATGGCGGTAATGGCACCCCACTGGAAACACACCAAGCTGCGTCCCGCTAAGGTGCGTCCCAGCTGGACCATGATCAAAAATACCTTTAGCCTCGGTTTTCCTTCCTTTATTACGGAGCTTTCCTCCGGCGTTGTCATCGTGGTTTTTAATCTGGTGATCTTGGACATCTGCGGCAACATCGGTGTCGCCGCCTATGGCGTAGTAGCTAACATTTCTCTGGTAACGGCGGCGCTGTTCACCGGTCTTGCTCAGGGTATGCAGCCCCTTGTCAGCCAATCCTATGGAGCTCGCAACGCGAGAAATATTCATCGGCTTTTGAAATATGGCGTAGTTTCCGTGATACTCATGTCCGCGGTCATGTATGCCATACTCTTTCTATGGACCGAGCCCATTGCGGCGGTGTTCAATAGTGAAAAAAGTGCTCAACTGCAGATCATCGCTGTGGAGGGCGTGAAGCTGTACTTTACAGCCCTGCCTTTTATGGGATTCAACATCATTATGGCCATCTTTTTTGCGGCCATTAACCGTCCGATCCCGGCTCAGGCGGTATCGCTGATGCGCGGCTTATTCGTGCTGGTGCCTGCGGTATTCATCATGGCTAAGCTGTGGAATATGCCCGGTGTGTGGCTATCCTTTACGGTAACGGAGTTTTTGGTAACAGTAGCAGCTGTGATCATGATGGGTGTGCCGAAGATGAAGAAGTAAAAGCTAGGTTATTGGGAAATCATGGAGCGTGCGTTCAGTTACAAAATGCAAAAAAATGCTTTTAACTGAAAATGCTCAGTTATGAAATATCAAATTAAAGAAAATAACTGAATTCCTTCAGTTACTTCTCGGGATTTTACTGTTGATAACTGAAAAAATCAGTTATTTGAATCAAAAACCATCCGTCTAACTGAAGAAATTCAGTTAAGCGGATGGCTTTTTACTTATATAACTGATGGAATTCAGTTAAAAAATGAAATTGTAAAAACATAACTGAACGGATTCAGTTAATAATCGTGAAAATTAAAAGGATGACTGAAATCCTAGCTTTCAGCGGATGTAAGTTTTTCCATCTTCACTCTGAACGATATGCTCCTCGGTGTTTCCATTTCATCGAACTGGATCAAGTACGAAGCCTTGGTCAGATCCGGCTCCAGCACGGTACCTACACCGAATACCTTATGCCGAATGCGATCACCGGCGTTAAAGGCCATCTGGGGTGCGCCAAAGGAAAGGCGGTTGTTGGACATTTCCACGTATTTACGGGTCTCTTCAATCAGTCCTTCTCTGGGTTTAACGGTAAATTCCATGAGCTCCTCACCGATGTCCAAAATAAATCGAGACGGATAGCGATGAGAACCGTCGAAGTTACGGCCTTCGGCCGTGGAAATATACAAAGACTGTTTGGCACGGGTGATGGCGACGAAGGCTAAGCGCCGTTCCTCTTCCATGGCTTCCAGTGATTGGGTCTTGCGGGAGGGGAAGATGCCCTCGTTCATGGCACAAAGGAACACATGGGGAAATTCCAGACCCTTGGCTGCATGGACGGTCATCAGCTTAACTCGGTCGCGGCTGTCCTCCAGATCGGTGTTGGTGAAGAGGGCGATATGGGAAAGATAGTGTTCCATGGTGGTCTCTTCGCCGCAGGAGACTTCATATTCATAAATGGATTGTTTTAGCTCCGCCAAGTTGTCCAGCCGTTCCTGACTTCCTTCGGTACGGAGCATTTTTTCGTAGCCGCTCTTGTCCAAGATGTCCGTCAGCACTTCGGATATGGGACGGCCGCCGTAGGAAGCAGCAAAGTTTTCCACAAGTTTTACAAAGGAAGCGGCCTGGGTGCCTTTGAAGATCTCGTTGTCCAAAGTCTGGGTGAGGGCAGAGTACAGGCTGCAGCCGTGCTCCTCGGCATACTGCTGCAGAAACTGCATGCGGCGCTGACCTAGATTGCGCTTGGGTACGTTGGCGATGCGCATAAAGGAAAGATCATCTTTATAGGCGATCAAGCGCAGATAGCAAAGGGCATCTTTGATCTCCATACGCTCAAAGAACTGCACGCCGCTGTAAATGGTATAGGGGATCTCGGCTTTCAGCAGGGAATCCTCGATGCTGCGGGTCACATAGTGGGCCCGATATAGCACAGTGATGTCCTTGTAGGGCGTACCCGTTTCGTGCAGTCGGCTCACTTCAGCGGCGATCCAGTCTGCTTCGGCCTCAGCATTTTTGGCAGGACAGCAAACCACAGTAGGGCCGTCGGGCAGCTGCGCCTCCAGATCCTTATGGATCCGGTTCTTATTCACGGAGATCAGCCGATTAGCCGCCGCCAGAATCTGGGGCGTACTGCGGTAGTTCTGATTCATCATGATGGTCTGTACATCCCGAAAGGCGGTGTCGAATTCCTTCAAATACCGCACGTTGGCCCCGCGCCAGCTGTAGATGGTCTGGTCCGGGTCGCCCACGATGAATAGATTGCGGTGATATCCGCAGAGCACGCACATCAGCTGATACTGCAGGCCATCGATATCCTGAAACTCATCGATCATAATGTATTCCAGCCGCTGTTGCCACTTCAGCTTGATGTCCGGGTGCTGGTCGAAAATATATAAAGAAAACTTGATCAAGTCATTATAATCCAGGCCAAAACACTTCTTGGCCTGATACAAATAGCCGTAGAAAATAATGTCATCGGGCTTCACGGCGTTAATATACTTCTCCCGCAGGGCCTCCGGCGACATGCGGATCATGTCCAAATAATACTCCGGCTCCTTTTGCAGCTTCCGCATCTCGATCATATCCCGGGCCTTAGAAAAGGTCATCTCCCGCAGGGTCAGACTGCGTTCCTCATAAATGATCTTGAGCATGGCGTCGATATCGGAATTATCTAGCACCAGAAAACTTTTCGGGTACTGCACCGCGTGGCTGTCCTCCTGCAGGATGGATACACAAAAACCATGGAAGGTATTGATATAGCCGGTGTCGTTATCACCGGTGAGGTTGTGGATACGCTGGCGCATCTCCGCCGCGGACTTATTGGTAAAAGTCACACACAAAATATTGCCCGGCAGAATACCCAGTTCGTTGACCAAGTAGGCAAAGCGGTGGGACAGCGCACGGGTCTTGCCGGAGCCTGCGCCGGCAATGACACGAATAAAACCCTCTGTGGAGGTCACGGCCTCCAACTGCGCCGAGTTCAGATTTTCCAGTAAGTCTTGCATGGGGGACGTCCCTCCTTTTTTGCGTGAAAAATTTTCCGCCGTGGGCGGAACCATGCTTATATTATACAGGAAAGGGAAAAGTACGCAAGACCGAACATAGCATAGCAGTAACACTTTTTCTTGCTTTTGTCGGCTAGATATGAGATAATTTCTTTATGAATGCTTTTGGAGGTGGACGATGCTTTTTTTCTATATTCGGCATGGAGATCCGATTTATGAGCCCGATTCGCTGACGCCTTTGGGGCAGCGGCAGGCGGAGGCGGTGGCTAAGCGGCTTTCGGTGCATGGTTTGGACAGGATCTATGCGTCCACGTCTCAGCGAGCCATCGATACGGCGCGGCCGACCTGTGAGATCTTGAAGAAAGACATGGAGCTGGTGGATTTTATTAATGAGGATCATGCCTGGTGGAATCTGACGGTGGAGGCGGATACGGGTGAACTGATTTGGCCCTTTTTTGATCCGCGTACGAAGCCTTTGGCGGCGGATCCGAAGATGCGGGCCTTAGGATTTGAGTGGTACAAGCATCCGGCTTTTGAAAAGTATGATTTTGAAAAGTGGACCAACTGGTACTACGATGAAACGGACAAGTTTTTTGCATCGCTGGGCTATGAGCATGAGCGGTATACCGGTCGGTATAAGGTGACAAAGCCTAACAATGAGCGGGTGGCGATGTTTGCCCATCACTGTTCGGGTCTAACCTTTTTGAGCTGTTTGCTGGATATTCCGTTTCCGGTGGTGAACACCCATTTGGATATGACTCACACCGGGGTGACGGTGATCGAGTTTAAGGAAGAGTTTGGATATGCACAGCCGAGGATCAGCATGCTGTCATCGGATGCGCATTTGTATAGGGAAGGTTTGACCACGAATTATAAAAACTTTTTTATTATTTAATAAATAGCAGGAGGAATTTGCTATGTTATTTTTCTACGTAAGACACGGGGATCCGATTTATGATCCGGATTCGTTAACACCTTTGGGACAGCGGCAGGCCGAAGCGGTTGGTAAGCGTTTGGCGTTGTATGGGATTGATAAAGTGTATGCGTCTACATCGAATCGTGCAATTTTGACTTCAAAGCCTCTTTGTGAACTGCTGAAGTTGGAGCCCACTTTGTTGGAATTCGCCAACGAGCATAATGCTTGGCAGGAACTAGTGATGGAGACAGAAGCCGGTCAGCGTCATTGGTTGTTCGATGAAAAGCTGCCTACCAAGATGTTGTTTCACACTCCTGAAGTACGACAGCTTGGTTTCCGTTGGTTCGATCATCCTCAGCTCAATGAGCCTCGCTTTGAACAGGGTATGGAGCGTATTTACAATGGCTGTGATGAATTGTTTGCCTCTTTGGGATATGAGCACGAGCGCTATAGTGGCCGGTACAAGGTAGTCAAGTCCAATAACGATCGCGTGGCTTTGTTTGCTCACCAGGGTTTTGGTCTGGCTTTCATGAGCTGTTTGCTGGATATTCCCTATCCAATGTTTTCTACAGAATTTGACATGACTCACACCGGTATGACGGTGATCGAGTTTAAGGAAAAGGATGGTTATGCCATTCCTAAGGTGCTGACGTTTTCCTCGGATGCGCATATTTATCGCGAGGGCTTGCCCACGAATTATAATAATCAGATTAGATTTTGACAAGAGAACTCCCAGCTGTGATAACGACTGGGAGTTCTTTATGCTTTCTAATAGATAAATTTTGTTTGAATCGCCTTAGTGACGGGTTTCATCGGTGAAGCATTCGCAGAAGCGGCCGGAGAAGGAAACTTCCTCGCCTCCGGTATACAGGTGTGAAACATCGCCGATGGCGCTGCAGCGCATGGAGGCGGTGCCTTCAATACGTTCTTCTGTGTAGAAGGTGGTTACAGAAGTAGGGGCAGTGAAGCCATTCTGCCAAATGGAATAGGGAGAACAGTTCATCAGATGGGACAGCAGCACGCAGGACAGGCCGTAGTGGCAGACGAACATGATGGTATCATGGTTGGGACGTACAGCCTTATAGTTGAAGCCATCACGCTCATAGCCGTGCTTGGCCAGCACCTTATCCAGTTCTTCGCAGACCCAGTCATAGCGGGTGGGAACATCGGACTCCTTCAAAAAGTCCACATTCTTCCATTCAAAGGGATTATACAACTGAGGATTTTCATTTACAAAGTAAGGGAGGAGGTCCCAGCAGCCCTTGGGCTCTTCCTGATAGGGAACTTTTACCTTCGGAGGATTGAATTCACGAAGCCAGTCGCAGTATTCGGCGGTAAGGCCCAAGCGTTCCAGGGTGGGGGCTGCGGTGAGCATGGCCCGGCCCATGGTGGAGCAGTAGGCAGCGGTAATATCTTCTTTGCCCAGTCGATCGGCAAGTAATGTAACCTCCCGCTGACCTTTTTCGGTAAGACCGTCGATTTCATAGTTGGGGTCGCCGTGGCGAACGATCAAAATTCGCATGATGTACTTTCCTTTCGTGAGTTAAATTAAATATGCGTCGATCAAAATGTATAGGCCCAGTCCGATAAGTACGGTGGGAATGAGGATATGTTTATAGCGTTGAATGATGTTTTGAACCACAGGAAGGCGAGAAAGGCGGTCTGCCAAAAGGCACCACAGCCCTGTGGAAATAGCAAAAACCACAAGAGAGCAGATCTGCTCGGTGGGGCTCAGACCGGCAAACAAAGGAATATATACGCCGATGTTATCGCCGCCGCCTGCAAGGGTGACCAGGGTCACACTGAGAAGGCCCGGGGCAGAAGAGGGAATGCTGTCGGAGTCTTGACTGTCTTCTTCGGGGGAATTGCTCAGAAGTGCTTTCGCGCCCAGCGCGAGGGGAAGAAGCCCCAGTAGGCCGATGTATTGCTGCGGTAAAATTTGCAGGCCATAGGCGCCGAGCAGGCTAAGGGCGGTTAAAACGCCGATACCCAGATACTGACCGGCAGCCACTTTGGCTTTGGCGCAGAGGGTACGGCACTGGGCGAAGAAGAGCATCAGCATGAAGATGTCGTCGATGTTGGTGCTGATGAAGGACAGAGTCGAGGTGAGGATTACAGGGAACATGGATACTCCTATTAGGCGCCTGCTTCGGAAAAGCAATCACTTACAAACGATATTGTTTTTTGCGCTGAAGTAATACGGCGAGGGAAACCAGTGCGAGAATAGCGGTAACAGCATAGGAAGCGGCATCGTTATGATCGCCGGTGTCGGGAGCTGCGCCGGTAGTGCTGGAGGACTCTTCATTCTTGGAAGATTCGTCCAACGTGGAGGATTCTTCCTTTTTAGAGGATTCCTCGTTTTTGGAAGACTCCTCGTTCTTGGAGGATTCTTCCGCATCGGAATCATCCTTGTCGGAAGGGGTGCTGCTCAGATTCTGTTTCAGCTGTTCGATCTCAGCATCGGTCAATCCCAATGATTGAATATACTCTGTGGCTTCTGCGGCCAGATCGGCCTGAGCTAGAAGCTCAGCATTGGTCAGACCAAGGCCGGAGGTATCGGTAAGTTCGAAGGCATCACACAAGATCTTGATGATATTGCTGCCAGCAATGGCATCATATTTATTATCGGAGACAGCGCGGGTCAAAGATTTTTGCACACCGTAATAATTATAGTAGGTGACCATGTAGTCCGCAAGAACCTCATCAAAGGTGGCACCCATGAGACATTCGAGAAGGGCGGAAGTAAAACCGGCGCGATCTTTACCCTCGGTGCAGTGCACCGCATAGGTGCCGGGATTTTCGGCAAAGAAGCGCAGACCGCGGGCCAATCCGGCTTTGAAATCGTCGGAAGCAAAGTCAACGCCCAGATTCAGATAGATCACCTTTTGGCCGGCATAGTAAGAAGAAGCGAAGCCCTCATAGGAGGCGGCTTCTTCGGCAGAGTCTGCCAGATTCATGATCACGTTTACACCGGCAGCCTTCAAAGCCGCATCGGCATAGGTGTTGCGGCCTAGCTCCGGATTAATGGGAGAGGAGGTACGGTACAACCGGCCAGTAGCCAGATCACCAAAGGGAAGGTTACGGAAGTTGGCAAATTCTTCGTCGGTCAGGTGAGCATAGTCGGAACGCTCGTTGGTACGTACCAGCTGACGCAGCAGATACTCTGCCAGATAGCCCTCAGGTTCTGCCATCTCAAAGGTCACCTCTACAGGATAGGTCACACCCTCAGCGGCAGTCCACCACCAATTACCATCGGCATCGGTGTTCTTCACAGCCAGCCCATAGGTCTGACCAAAGTTGCCCATGTTGATGGCCAGTGAGATATAGCCGGTAGGCACGCCGGTATCGGTCAGATGAGCGATGATGGCAGCGGTTCCGGTATCCACATAGGAATAGGCAGGCACAACGGGCAGAGTCAAAACTTGATCCAGGAACTTAACCGTTACCATGTCGCCCAAAGCAAAGCCCATATCGCCTAAGAAGGTTTCGGTTTTACAATCGATATATACATTACCATATTTGGTAAACCAAACATTACTTTCCAAACCACCGATCACGATCTTGTTGTCGTCTTCAGCGGGAGCAGACTGAATAGCGATACGGCCGCTTCCGTTCACAGTGCTGTAATCCACTGTAAAACCGGGATGTTTTTTCGCCAGCGGCGAATTAGTGGCAGTAACAGTGCCATCCTCAAAGGCCAACACATAGTTGGCCAGGACCATGTAATCTTCCATTACATAATCCAACACGTTCACTGCGCCCGCAAACATGGCAAAGCCGTCGCCCAGGTCGCGCAGGGTGTAGTTGTAGCCCGCCAGGTTATAATTAGTAGTCAAATCCAAGGGCAGCCAGCTGTCGGTAGCCTTATCGTAGATCTTCACATCATGAACACGGTATTCATCAGTGGGAGCACCGACCCATACGCCTCGTTCATCCATCTGCACCGTGCTGGGGATGGATGCATCGATCTGATATGTCAGGCCGGATACCTGCAGAAAGCCGCCGCACTCCGAAGCCCCGGCGGAGCGGGCGCCCCATTCCAGTGCATCCAGCAGCTGCTGGCCGGTCACCGTCTGCAGACAGGCCACGTTGCCAAAGGTATGAATCTCTTTACAGGTTTTATAGGAAATATCTCCGGTTATGGCCTGATTACGAACGCCGCCGCCATTCATAACGGCCACGTCCACATCCATATCCATTTCGTCGAACAAATAGTACAGCGCGTCCGCGCAAAACTCGCCGGTGTTGGTCTCCTGACTGCGCACCAGGCGCACGCTATCAGCATCGTAATTATCTAAGGTCACTGCGGCAGAGCCGATGGTAGTACCGAGCTGGGTGTCGATCTGGGCGATCCAGGCATCTTTGATGGCCTTTACA
>JAZQWC010000026.1:0-3640 GCA_045632125.1 Bianqueaceae bacterium | reverse complement strand
GATCGCCTGGGTGGTGGAAAATATGTATTTTAATGTATTTATCTATAAGATGTTCCGAGCCAGTGCCGCTTCCATCTCCGCCATGGTAGCTGCCTCCGCCGTATCCGCCACGTTAACTACCATCTTGGTGGGTGCCCTCTCTGATAAGATCGGCCGACGCAAGCTCTTCATCTGCGGCGGCTATATTCTGTGGGGCATCTCCATTGCCAGTTTCGCCCTGATCCGCAGCGATGTGATCGGCTCCCTCTTCCCCATGGCCGCCAGCACCGCTGCCATCGGTGTGTCTCTGGTGATCATCATGGACTGCATCATGACCTTCTTCGGCTCTTCTGCCAACGATGCCGCCTTCAACGCTTGGCTCACCGATGCCACCCCCGAGGCCGGCCGCGGCGCCGCAGAGGGTGTCAACGCTATGATGCCTCTGCTGGCGATTCTGGTGGTCTTCGGCGGTTTCATGAGCTTTGATCTGGACAAAGCGGAAAGCTGGACTACCATCTACTTACTCATCGGCGGTGCCGTACTGCTGATCGGTATTGCCGGCTGTTTCCTCATTCACGAGGTACCCGATCGCCGCGCCGAAAACCGCCACTTTTTCCGCAACATCTTCTACGGTTTCCGCCCCAGCGTAGTGCACGCCAACCCGGTTTTATACGTCACCTTGGTGGCCTTCGCCGTATTTTGCATTTCTATTCAAATCTTCATGCCCTATCTGATCCTGTACTACAACGTGTCACTGGGTATGGATAACTATGTACTCATCATGGCCCCGGCCATTATCATCGCCGCCATCGTGACCGCCATCTACGGCCGTCTCTACGATCGCCGCGGTTTCGCCGTCTCGGTACTGCCTTCACTTGGCCTGCTCTGCGGCGGCTACATCTTGCTATACTTTTGCAAGTCCACCGCCCCTGTTTTCATCGGCTCCTTGCTCATGATGTGCGGTTACCTCACCGGCACCGCCGTCTTCGGCGCCATGATCCGCGATTACATCCCTGCCGGTAAAGCAGGTATGTTCCAAGGCTTGCGCATCGCCTTTCAAGTGCTCATCCCCGGCATTATTGGCCCGTATATTGGTGCAGCGGTGCTGCAAAACGCTGACACGATTCTAAATGACGACGGCACCACAAGTTTTGTCCCCAACGAAAATATCTATTTGGCTGCACTGGTGGTGGCGATCCTGCTGCTGGCTGTTTTAGCGGTGGAATTTAAAATGCTGAAAAAACAGACTTCTCGCAGCACCGCAATTCAGGAGGACTCTGCTCATGAATGATCTGTATACGTTAGAAGGCCGAGAACTGCTGCATCAGCTATCTGACGCAGCAGAATCCACTCCCCTTGTTCCCTGGAATGTATATCCCCGTCCCCAACTGCGCCGTGACTCCTTTTTTTGTTTGAACGGCTACTGGGATTTTGTTACGACTCGGACTCCCGAACTGCCTGCAGATTTTGACCGCCGCATTTTGGTTCCCTTCGCGCCGGAAACATTGCTTTCCGGTGTACATGAACGCTTTTCAGAGGACGACTTTATTTGGTATCGCCGCAGTTTTGTTCTACCCTCTAATTTTATGAAATCCGCCACTGACCGCGTATTACTGCACTTTGGCGCGGCTGATCAAACAGCCGTGGTTTGGGTCAACGGCCATAAAGTTGGTGAACATGTGGGCGGCTATGAGCCTTTTTCCTTTGATATTACCGATTTCCTGCACACCAAAACAACCGATTCTTCATCAGCAGATCTTCAGTCGCCAGTGCTGCACACCATTGACGTTCAAATCACTGATAACCTGAGTCAGTTTGTGCTGCCCTATGGTAAGCAATGTCAAAAGCGAGGTGGCATGTGGTATACCCCCACCACCGGTATTTGGCAAACAGTATGGTTAGAGTGCGTACCCGCCTCCTATATACGCCGTTTGAAAATTGACACCGGAAGCGACTATGTTTCCATCACAGCCGAAGGTGCCGATACCGGTACTTTAATAGTGCAAACTCCGTCAGGTGCTTTATCTGCAGAGCTGATCCACGGTCACGCCCGTCTTATGCTGCCCTCCGCCCGGATGTGGAGCCCGGAGGATCCGTATTTATACGAATTCACCATCGATACGCCTTCCGATCATATTTCATCCTATTTCGCGCTGCGCGCGTTGGAAGTAAAAACGGTAGATGGTCTGCCAAGATTGTGCTTAAATGGCCGTTCCTATTTTTTCCATGGCCTGTTGGATCAGGGATATTGGAGTGATGGCCTGCTGACGCCAGCTTCTTCGGAAGCTTTTGCACGGGATATTGAAGCAATGAAGTCGCTAGGCTTTAACATGCTGCGTAAGCATATTAAGATCGAGCCAGAGCTGTTTTATTATGAGTGCGACCGTTTGGGCATGGTAGTATTCCAGGATTTTGTAAATAACGGTGATTATTCATTTATTCGGGATACGGCGCTGCCCACGATTGGTCTTCTGCGCCGTTCCGATCGTCGCCTGCATCGTGATGCGGCCACCCGCGAAGCTTTTAAGAAACACATGGAACAAACCGTACGTCAGCTGTATAACCATCCTTGCATTTGCTATTGGACGATCTTTAACGAGGGCTGGGGACAGTTCTGCAGTTCCGATATGTATGCGCGTCTTCGCGCTTTAGATGGCTCACGGTTTATTGATTCCGCTTCCGGTTGGTTTGCCGGTGGTGACACCGATGTGGATAGCCGCCACGTATATTTCCGCAAAGTAAAGCTGCCACGGCGTCGCCGAGCAGCTGTGTCCCGCCCACTGGTGCTTTCAGAGTTTGGCGGCTACACCTGGAAACCGGAAGGCCATGTGTATAACACTGACAAAACCTACGGCTACGGCGGGTATGCTACCCGTGAAGAATTCGTAGCTGCGCTACGCTCACTGTATATGGAGCAGGTACTCCCCTTGATCCCTCAAGGTCTTTGCGCTGCTGTTTACACTCAGGTCTCCGATGTGGAAGATGAAGCCAATGGTTTATACAGTTTTGACCGTGAAGTTTTGAAGGTTCAACCCTCCGAATTCGCGGATGTGTCTGAATCACTGATCAAATCGATTTGAATTTAAGGCATCTGCCCGCGATTTTTGTTTTTTCATTTTAAACCACTGACAAAATAAGTTTATTTTATCAGTGGTTTTCTCATTTTCTATTAAATCGCATGGATTCGCACCGACCTCACACCCAACTGATTCGCACATCACTACTAAAATTTCTCTCTTTATACACCTCCCCATCTTATCTAGCCATTATCACGGGTAGAAAAATACTCTGTTCAAAATTTTTAGTAGTGGTTCTATCGTGCTTTCTAAAAATCACACTCAAAAATCATCCACGCTACCCGTGATCCTGTCGCGGCAAATAAAAACCACTGATAGATTTCAGCCAGATGGTTGAAATCTATCAGTGGTTCATTAGCAATTCCTATCAAACTTTTCCACTTACCCGTGATTTTCTCAAAACGCGAATTTACACCATTAGAATATAAGGATTCTTTTCTTTATCCAAGGCCCTTAAATACGCCAGGCACTCCTCGCGAGACACAGCTACACAGCCCGCCGTACACTTATCATTAATATGGAAGAAGATCGCCGATCCCTTTCCCGGCACAATCGGATCCATGTTGTATTTGATCACAAATCCA
>JAZQWC010000025.1:0-12077 GCA_045632125.1 Bianqueaceae bacterium | reverse complement strand
GTATCGCGGCATAGGTACCGCTCTGGGAAGGAAGGTCACCATCCCTTCAATCGGCTCAACCTCCGTCCGGAGGAAGTCAGCCTTTGGATCTTCCACATGCTCATTCCAGATTTCGGTAAAATGCCGTTGCACCGAATAACGCTCCACGTTTCGCGCGCGGCGCGAATGATGGAAGCAGTAAAAGCCTTCTCCTTCGTATTCGCCGCCGGTGTATAAAATCGGTGCGCCGGACTCGTCCACAAGCTCTGCTGCCAAGAAAGAGTCCTGCAGGGCTGTGGCCAGGGTACTACAGTGAAAGCCCGCCACCTCGATACGGATCTCGTTAGGCCGGCGGCGCTGGATCATGCCGCGAACGCTGGTGTCATGGGCATAGAGTTTTTGATTGTCGTAGGCGGACAGATCATAGGAATCCACCCGAGCATACCCTTTGGCAGTGCGGGCCGGTCCAAAGCCTACAAAATGGCCATTGACAGTGAGGCGATAAAAATCAGCTGCAGTCAGTTGCAGGGTCGTTGCCTCCAAGGAAGGAACTTCCGCCGTAAACAACAGCTGCGTATTGAGTTTTTCTTGATGAGTCTGATTGGGAATCCAAATGGGCAGGGCTTTTTGAAACATAATGACCTCCTATTCTGTACGTATATGACGCACTTTCTGTTATATACAAAAAAACAGCCCGAAAGCTGTTTTTTATTGTTTTTCTTCTTGTGCCATCTCGCCGATGACGCTAATGCTGCTCTCAAGGTAGATTTTATGCACGATGGCAATGACGGTGTTGCGCATAATGATGCGTTCACGGGTAGGCTCCCGATCGTCGTCTGCCATGGTTTCATTAATGCCAAACACATAGAAAAGCAGGCCTTCAAACATTTCGCGGAAATATTCATAGGCACGCTGGCTGTTGGAAACCTGCTTTTGCAGATCGAAGAGCACCTGAATATGTTCCAATGACAATACACTTTTGGCAATGGCGATCACCAACAAATATGCGATCTGATCGCGATCATACTGTTTTTTCACCGGATTGGCGACCATTTTCTTTTTCACATAATTGCTGATCATGGAACCGGTGATGGTAATGCCGGGCAGGGGTGCAATAATGTCGGAAATATATTTGCTGGTCTGTTCCAAAAACAGACCTACATTGGGAATTTCGTTATATTTAGGAAGACTGAAATTACGAATAGAAGCTGTAAGTTCAGTCTGAAAATCTTTTTCCATAAAGAACCTCGGTGTACACTTAATTTACTTTATTATAGTCCTATTGAAGGTAAAATTCAAGGTCTATTGTAACTTTGTTATTTATATAACTTATCATCGGTTTTTTAAAAACTCTTGACAGGGTGTTGCTAAGGGCGTATAATCCCTGTATTAGCTTGACGAAATATGACTGCTCTTTGGAGGTTTCCCATGAATTATAAAATCGTTGCTGACTCGGCCTCGAACGTATTATCTTTAGACAAAGTTGCTTTTGCCAATGTACCGCTGAAGATCATCTGCGGTGATAACGAATATGTTGATAACGAAGAACTGGATCTGGAGGCCATGCTGCATGACCTGAAAACCACCAAGAGTAAATCCAGCACATCCTGCCCCAATATCTATGAATGGATGCAGGCCTTCGAAGGCGCTGATCACATCTTTGCTGTATGTATCACCGGTAACTTATCCGGCAGTTATGCTGCAGCTGAACAGGCTAAAGATCTGTACCTGCAGGATCATCCTGAAGCTAAAATCCACGTGATCAACACCCTGACTGCCGGTCCAGAAATGCGCCTGATCGTAGAAAAACTGCAGTCTCTTATCGTTAAGGGCATGGAATTTGAATACATTGTTCAGGCTATTGAAGTATATGCTCAGCATACTCACTTGACCTTCTGTTTGCAGTCTTTGAATAACCTGGCCCGCAATGGCCGTGTAAGCCCTGCCGTTGCTAAAATCACCAGCATGTTGGGTATCCGTTTGGTGGGTCGTGCTTCCGACGTGGGTACTTTGGAACCCTTCGGCAAGATCCGTGGGGAAGCCAAAACTCTGGAGGCCATGGTAAAGGAACTGATCGGCCGCGGTTATAAGGGTGGCAAGGTGCGTATTGCCCACTGCCAGAATCCGAATGCTGCCGACACCTTTAAACAGCTGATCTTATCTAAATTCCCCAATGCTGATATAGCCATTGAACACTGCGAAGGCTTGTGCAGTTTTTATGCAGAAATCGGTGGTATGTTAGTAGGATACGAATCTTTGTAAGACAAAGCAAAATACAAGCTCCATCTGCCCTTTCAACAACTACAGTGGTATGTTGCTGAAAGGGCAGAGGGAGCTTTTTGATTGCTCGTACAATGGATTCATATTTCTTTGATTGTGGTTTCTTTGAGGCAGATCTGACTGACTATTTGTTTCCTCTTTACTTTCTTGGTTTTTTACGCTACAATATTTTTGATTATATATGATTTATATTTTCGAAAGGATCGATATATCCAGATGAAATATTCCATCGACGAAAAAAATTCCAAACCCGCCTATATTCAGCTTTATGAGCAGCTTCGACAGGATATCACAGCCGGAGTACTGGCTTATGGCAGTAAGCTGCCCTCCAAACGCATCTTCGCAGAAGAAACCGGTGTAAGCGTGATCACCACCCAGCACACCTACGAGATTTTATGCGATGAGGGCTACGTGGAGTCACGGCAGCGCAGTGGATATTATGTGATCTATAAGGAAAGCGATTTTGTTTCATCACCTGACATAGCGAGTACTTCCTTACCCGTTGAACATGAAATTGCTAATTCCCGCTTAAAAACCGACTTTCCTTTTTCGGTACTGGCTAAAACCATGCGTCGTGTATTACTGGATTATGGTGACAACGTTTTGATCAAGTCGCCTAACCACGGTTGCCCTGAACTTCGCTCAGCCATTGCCTCTTATCTGGCCCGCAGTAACGGCATGCAGGTACGTCCCGAGCAGATCATCATCGGTTCCGGTTCGGAATATTTATACAGTTTGATTCTACAGCTTTTGGGTAAAGATAGGATCTTCGCATTAGAGGACCCGTCTTATAACAAGATCCGTCAAGTCTATCAGGCCAATGGCATAACATGCGACTTTCTAAAAATGGGAACCGTCGGCATCAAAACCGCTGAACTTTCTCGTACAGAAGCTTCGGTTCTTCACGTAACTCCCTTTAATAGCTATCCCAGCGGCGTCACCGCCAGCGTATCGAAGCGCCATGAATATCTGCGCTGGGCCGAAAAGCGAGACGGCTATATTATTGAAGATAACTACGATTCCGAACTGACGGTATCCATGAAACACGAAGATACTGTATACTCCATGTCCCGCCATGGATCGGTAATTTACTTAAACACCTTCTCCGAAACCATTGCCCCTTCCATTCGAGTGGGCTACATGGTACTGCCGGAATCGTTACTTGAAGACTTTGAATCGAAACTCGGTTTTTATTCCTGTACTGTGCCGGTTTTTGAGCAATATGTTCTCGCCGAACTGCTAAACACCGGTGATTTTGAACGCCATATCAACCGAGTACGCAGAAAACGCAGAAAGGCAAAATAAGAAAGCGGCCCGCGATGGTCTGCCCTTTGACAGAGCCACTGCGAAGCCGCCTAAGAAGTTCGATTTTCGTATGAATGTTTCGGATTGATCCGATGATTGATCGAATTAATTTTTCACTACTTTAATGTGGTTCAGAATGATTTCAGCATCCTGTAAAATCAAATACAAACCCTTATGATGTGAGGGAGTGAAGGTGAGTTCTTCGATGAGCTCACCTTTATTTTTTAATTGAGCCTTGCCGGCATCGCCGTTTACCACCAATTCGATGTCAAAGTCCTCACCGCTTTGCACGGGCAGTCGAAGGGCTTCTTCCTCTTTATATACGTCAGGTCTGTCATAGTTCCAGAACAAGCCGGTCATCCCTGCGCGCTCAGCATGGCCACTCAGGGTCAGGGTCCAGTTTTGCGCTTTGCGCAGCATACCGGGCTGCATGAGTTCGCCCATGGAGTGATGCTCACCGGCCACCAAACGGCAGCTTCCCTTTTGCAGGGTAATGGCCGCCGATACATAGTCGGTATAGCCGGTGTTAATGGCGCTCCAGTACAGATCGTATGCACGATCTCCTGTAAAGGTCTCTTCATACAGTACATCACCGGGCTGGGCGTTGTTGTGCTTTTCATAGGGATCGATGGCCTGAATAGGCTGACTGAGATCCAGGGTTACTTCGTGGCGACCACCGATGAACAGGGCCTCTGCCTTTTCTGAATGGGTCAGATAATAGTTGCAATCCAACATACTGGTGGTCCAGAACCAGTAATCCGGTACCGGCCACAGGATCACCTTGGGATCCACGGTACGGTACAGGCGATCGGAACCGCCAGAATAACCATGATGGGCTACCTGCATGAGATCACACTGCAAGGTCTCGGGGGCATACGTATCACAAAGACGCTCAGCGGTGCCGAACATGGCGTCGCCAAAGAAGATGGCCCGGCGCTGACCTTCGACTGTCTGCTCATCAAGATCCATACGCATTACAATGGAGGTATCGTTAACGTTAGTCAAAAAGTCGGGACAAGCATCCTCGTGGGTATACAGGATATGAAAGGTTGCACCGCTGTATGTAAAGCGCTGGCCGGTGTGGGGCTGAATGATCGTAACACTGTCTGGCAAATTTTCAATGGCCTTGTTGAAGTCGGTCAAATCGCTGCCGGGGCGGGCGTATTCTTCTTCTGCCCAGCTATACACCAGACTTTCAAGATGGATGCGGTCTTGGTACTCTGTCATGATGCGGGCAAACACGTTAAAGTGATCATCGTGAGGATGGGTAATAAACCATGCAGCAATCGTGGGCTTGTCCTCTGTTACATTCTGCTGATCCAACAGTTCCAGAAAATGATCGGCCTCTTCGTATTCACACATGCCGCCGTCGATGACGATGAATCGGCCATCGGTAAGACGAATGATATACAGCATGCCGCAGTCGTAGGCATAGTACATGGGGCGTCCCTGAATGAGCAGTGGAGTACAAAGGCACTTAGCTTCGTCATTTTTCTGCTTAGGCGGCTGGCTCTTGATGTTGTCGGTTATGATCCGCAGAGTATTGTTTTTCTCATGGTATGCCAGATACAGAGCTTCCTCACCCTTTATGTAAGTGCTGAAATGACTTCCATGATCCTGACACTGATCAGATACGCTATAACCGGCTTCAACAATGGTTTGATTGATTGCAGTCAGTTGGGTTCCACCTTGCAGTTCATTGATTTTCAATAATTTAACTCCGTTTTGCAGAGAATAGATTTCTGCGCTTGGGAAGTTCTTTTGAATTTGAGTAAAAATACACATGGCAGCTCCTTATATGTTATTTGTTTCTAAAATATGCTGTAATAACCCCTGACAGCCTTCGTTTACGTCCCGCCAGGTGGCTTCGAAATCGCGGGTATACCAAGGATCCGCCACATCGCCGGGGCGATTGGTGTAGTCCATGAGCAGGTTGATTTTACCATCCGGATCGCCTGCGCATATGCGATTCATGTTGCGGAAATTAGCTCGATCCATGCCGATCAGATAATCGTAATATTGATAGTCACCTTTGGTCAGCTGCCGTGCAGTTTTACCATCACAGCTGATGCCATTTCGATTTAACAAGCTTCGCACCGGCGGATACACGGGATTACCAATCTCTTCGGTACTGGTGGCAGCAGATGCAATTTCAAATTGATCGGCTAAGCCGTTCTCACGTACAATCTTTTTCATGACAAACTCAGCCATGGGGCTGCGGCAGATATTGCCATGGCAGATGAAAAGAACTTTAATCATAGATTTTCTCCTATCTCGAAATGCCAAGATATGCCCATTTTTGCTAGGTTTTATCGCATTTTCCGGCATTTATACTTCATTATTTATTTACTACACTTTTGGGCAAAAAGTGGCATATCATTGCACACTTTTTTCTTGTGTAGTAGTAAAAACGTAGTCAAACTAGGGGGGTTCGTACTACTCCGTTTTTTGCCCTCTAGGGGTTCATCGTTAAAAAGTGATTTTACACGCTTTAGATTATAGCATAGCAACCGCTATTTTTCCATCATAAAAGCAGCCGACCGGATGAACCAGTCGCCTGCTTAGGTTCAATCAAATACTTTTATATAATTGACCTTATATTCCGTCCCAATTTTCTTTTTACTATGGTATCTATACCCACATTTTTCTGTTACTCTTTCAGAGCATCTACTCAATCGCAATAAAAATATCCATACAATCAATACCGGCAGCGTCCACATATTCGTATTCATAACATGCCAACACAGACGAAGCTCTTTTCTCTCTAATACCATTGGTTTTCATATGTGTGAGTAATGCCTTATATGCATTTGGAATCAAAACAAATGGAGATTCTGATGGTCCGTGTATAGTAATTGTTATGTATTTCTGCTGCTCCTGTGTCACAATATTTGCATCAATATCTCCAATCTCTTGATTTTTATCAAGTACTAATGCAGCAGAGTACCCATGCATATGGAATACATTGCTTTGTTCCTGCGAGATATTAGGAAAATCCCACCCAATAATATGAGGATTATCAATCTTTAATTGCTGTGCCCAATTTCTTACATGAGTAATCGCGTCATTTTCCGGTTCTACACTTACCACTGTATATGGAATATAGCGGAATGGTTCTACTGTCACTATTCTGATTTCAGAATATGCCTCATCACTAATAATCATATTTTCACGTAAAATCTGATCCACAGAACAATGAAACAGTTCACATACTTCGATTAGCTTTTCGATTTCCGGATAAGCCAGATTCTGTTCCCATTTAGATACGGTTTGACGGCTGACATCCAGTTTCTCCGCCAAATTTTCTTGTGTTAAATTCGTCATCTTTCTTAATACTTGTAGATTTTTTCCGAAGTTCATACAACTTCCTCCTTTGTTTTTGATAAGAAAATCGTATCATAGCACCCTTTGTTTCTCTACCAATCAGATGTTGACTTTTTATACATTCCCGCAACTTATAGTTGCATCTCCCTTTCTCGTAAACACATAATGCAAATAATCTTTCCCTTGAAAATGGTACTTTTCTGTTCTTCCATAAAATTCGAATCCTAGTTTTTTAACTAATGATATCGACTTTTGCTGTACATTTTTTCTTATAGAGTACAAGTACGTTCTGAGAACTTGGCTTGTTTTGCTCAAAGTCGTTTTCTGTTTCTATTTTATCTAATTGATCTGAGTTTGTTTCCTGCGCAATAGGATGCTGTGATTCATCCGGTTCAGCAAAGGGGTTCACATTTTCCTCCTGTGCTTCCGATTGATCCTCTATTTTAGATACCGCTTTCTTTTCAGAAAGATACTTTTTAAGTTGGATCCCTCCATACAGCATGCCAAAAAACAGCGCCGACATTATGATTGCGATTACGAAAAAAATCAGGCGTTCACTGACCGAATGGATCTCCAGACCACCGGCCAATGCGGCCACTGCACATATTGCAGATACAACACCGATAAAACTACCAATTATAATAAACAGCCAGCTTATAAATCGCAAGATAAATTTAGCAACCGGATTTTTAATAGCCATTCTCTTTGATCTCCTGATATATGTGATATTCTCAATTCAATACAAATCCTGTTATGCGCACAAAATAATCGTACACTCAATCGATCACGTCTACGCCTATTGCAAGTATTATAATGTAATCCAAACACGAAAACAGCATTTATTAAAACAAAAAGACTGTAAAAGCTCTATAAAAAAACTGTGGTACCACTTTTCAGTGAACCACAGTTTTTCATATGTTTTTTGCAGCCTCAGTGTAGTTAATTTGGAAAATAATATTTCATCCAGCCTCTTCGAAATACTTCGGGATTCAAAAAAGCTAGTCCACTTTCCATTATTCCCCTTCCAGAACTGCCAGCATCAAAATACCAATAATAATGATGCAGATGAACAGGTACTGTTTCTTGGTCAGTTTTTCCTTCAGGAAAATTCTGGACAGCAGCAAGGAAACTACGCATACGCAGGAAAGGATGGGGGCGGCAATGGCACCATTTCCGCTCATGGCATATACATAGGTCAGCTGACCGGCGGTCTCACAAACAGCAGCTGCCAGCTTATCACCCTGCTTGGGCAGTTCGAATTTCACGCCCTTGATCTTCATAAAGATGAACAGGATCAAACCAACGATTGCAAAGGTCAGCTCATAAGAAATGTTAGCTACCAATTCGATGTTCTCTTCGGTGATGCCTACCAGCGGGCTGGTTTCCATCTCCAGGAAAAAGATATCCAAAAAGCTTCCCAAAGCATCGATGATCGCATAGCAGAAGGGCATCAGGAATGCGATAATGGCAAGCTTCTTACCCAAGCGCTTCTTTCTGTCAGCACCGGCACTTTTCTCAGTGTAGCCTACACCAATAATACCGATTACGATGATGCCAATGGCGATCCAAACAGGAAGTCCAATACTTTCACCCAGGAAAATTACACACAGCAAAGAACACATTGCTCCGGCGGTATTTTCAATAGGATCGGACAAAGATTCTTCGATGAATCGAATTCCAAAGTATGAACAAGCCATAGACAAAATATAGCAAAGGGAAACGGGCAAGTAAGCGATCAAATTTCTCGGATCATATGTAATATCGGAAGTCAGCAAGGTAACAATCGCATGAATACCCATAACTGCGCCGACCATAACACATACTCTTAAATGATCATACTTTCTGTCCTCATGGGAGCCCCTTTTATAGAAAAGCTCCGCAATACCCCACAACAAAGTTGTGACAATGGTAAACACTAACCACATACAAAAACCTCCTATGTACGTTTTAAATTTTTTCTATTGTTTTGTAATTGGCTCTTCTTTTGTAACAGCCTAATTTCTGTTACGCATTATATCACAAAATTGCACCGAATCAAGTCATTTTTCAATGCCTCCGTATCTCTTTCTCAAGGTTTTGAACATTTTCCTATTTTGTGTTATACTATCAACATATTGATTTTTCACATTGAATGTAACCCGGAGGTTTCCAATGGATATCCTGTATTCCGATCACAATATTGCTGTCATCATTAAACCGGTAGGCCTTGATTCCGAGCAAGAAATTCCTGCTGCCATCACGCAAGCACTGGGCGGCGAGGTTTTTCCTATCCACCGTTTAGATAAAAATGTAGGCGGCGTTATGGTCTATGCCCGCACCAAGACTGCCGCCGCTTCCCTTTCCAAAGCTGTCCAGGAAGGGCTCATGATCAAAGAATATGTAGCCCTTGTCCACGGCATACCCCCGGAAGCCGGAGACTGGGAAGACTTTTTATTCAAAGACAGCCGCAAAAATAAAGTTTTTGTTGTAAAACGGGAGCGCAAGGGCGTAAAAAAAGCTCGATTGGAGTTTAAGCGACTTTCGGAAGGTGAAAACAGCCTTGTCCATGTCCGTCTACACACCGGCCGCAGCCATCAGATCCGCGTCCAATTTGCCAGCCGCGGCTTTCCCTTGGTAGGCGATCACAAATACGGCTCCCGCGACGAAGCCACTGCCCCAAAACTCTTTTCCTGCCGCCTTACCTTTCCCTATCGTGGCACGACTGTAGTCTACGAAGCACTCCCAGAATGGGCGAATTGATCTTTTACTTTACTCTTCTCTTTTCAACAACCTCGTATAAGAGTTATCCACGCATATCGCTCCAAAGGGCGCCGTCAATAAAATTGATACAACCGCGACCGTCAGCACCATACTGCCGCAGTCCAGTCCCATTGCCAGCGGAATGGTTCCAATGGCCGCCTGCACCGTAGCCTTAGGCGTATACGCCATCATACAAAACAATTTTTCTTTCTTGGAAAGCTCTGTTTTCAGCAGCGACAGTAATACCCCTACCATTCGAAAAACCAATGCTGCTGCCACCAGTACGATCACAGTTGCCCCGGCTGCCAGCGCATAACGCAGATCAATCGCAACTCCCAATAAAACAAATAAGAAAAGCTCTGCACCCAACCACAACTTATTGTATTTTACTGACAACCGTTGTGCTGTAACAGGGTGCTTTTTCTTTATCACGATTCCCATACTCATAATAGCAAGCAGACCCGACACAGCCACCACATTTTCCAGCTGTGATTGCACCTCTAACATTAGAAAAGAAACGCTTACCAGAATCAACACCTTAACCGTATCCCTCATATGCTTTTTTTTGAAAAACACAACGAGGATCAATCCTACAACCCAGCCAAGAAGAATTCCAAGCCCGATCGACACCGGTATTTGCAGAAAGCTACCGACCGATATCTGACCCGTTGAAGCCAAAGTTGTAAGAGCCGTAAAAACGACAATCACAAACACATCATCTACTGCCGCTCCCGCCAAAATCAGCTGAGGGATCCTACGCTTTCGGCCATACCCTGTTTCTATCAGCTTAATCATTCTGGGAACGATCACCGCCGGTGAAACAGCCGCAATCACACTTCCCATAATAGCTGCATCCAACACCGATATATCAAACAACAGAGGTGCCAGCAAAACAGTTCCCAACATCTCTACGCACGCAGGAACAAAACACATCAGTACAGCCGGTCTTCCGACTTTTTTCAAATCTTCTGTATTCAGCGATAAGCCTGCTCTCATCAAGATCACCACCAAAGCGATCTGTCTTACGTCTCCCGAAATCATCAAAATCGACTCATCCACTAAATTTAGACAATGGGGGCTGATCACGATTCCCACAATAATCATGCCCAGTAAGCTGGGCAGTTTGATTTTTGAAAACAACCATCCTGCTCCCATCCCTAACAGCAAAATTATCGCAATACTTGTCAACATGATTCACAACCTCCCAAATCGCCATACACAGTATCTATATTTTAAACTATCTTGACTGGACTTTCCATAGAAAATATTGTATAGTATATCTACTTGTCTATTTTTAAATCTATCTCTAAGGAGACTGCTCTATGTACAACACCAAACCGAACCTCTCTGTTCGCTGGTTTTATCTTGCTATTGGTGTCATCGCCATGCTCTTTGCCGGCATCCTATACGCCTGGTCCATCTTAAAAGCCCCCTTCGCCTCTGACTTCAGTTGGGGCGCCTCTGATCTGGCCCTGAATTTCACCTTGGCCATGTGCTTCTTCTGCATCGGCGGCCTGCTGGGTGCCCGCCTTTCCAAACGCTTCGGCCACAAACTCGCCATCATTTCCGCCGGCCTCCTGTCAGCCCTTGGCTTTATCCTCACATCGTTTTTGTCCGGTTCTTCCGTGACTTTACTCTATCTCACCTACGGCGTACTGGCCGGTCTTGGCATCGGCATCGCCTACAACGTGGTCATCGCCACCGTTAGCGCCTGGTTCCCCGATAAAAAAGGCCTCTGCTCCGGCGCCCTCATGATGGGCTTCGGTGCCTCCGCTCTAATTCTGGGCAACCTCGCCGATTCCCTGTTTAAAAGCACCTTCGGCTGGCGCACCACCTATGTCATTTTAGGCGGCGCCATTGGCGCAATTTTGCTCCTGGCTGCTCTTCTGCTGAAAAAACCCGCCGCCGACCAAGCCCTGCCTCAACCCAAAGCCTCCAAAGGCGGCAGCTCTGAAAACTTCGAACGCCGCAACTACACCTCCGGTGAAATGCTACGTCGCCCTTCTTTCTGGATGGCCTTTGTGTGTATTTCATTTCTTGCTGCAGTGGGCAGCTCTGTCATTAGCTTTGCCAAGGATCTGGCTTTATCCGTTGGTTCCACTGAATCGTTGGCTGTCACGCTGGTTGGTGTGCTTTCTGTGTTTAATGGAGTGGGCCGTATTATCACCGGTGCCGTGTTCGACGCCATTGGCCGCCGTAAAACCATGCTGCTGGCCAACCTGCTCACCACCTGCGCCGCCGGCATTACTCTGTTGGCCGTATCCATCGGTTCCCTGCCTTTATGCATCGTAGGTCTGTGCCTCACAGGTTTGTCCTATGGAACCTGTCCCACCATTACAGCCGCCTTCACCTCTTCCTTCTTTGGAATGCAGTACTACCCCACTAATCTGGCTTTCATGACCTTCACCGTCATGGGAGGTTCTTTGATCGCCACCGTATCCAGCAAGGTA
>JAZQWC010000024.1:0-4938 GCA_045632125.1 Bianqueaceae bacterium | reverse complement strand
ACGATCCAGCGGACCATAGGCATTCATTTCCACGCCGTCCAGACCGGAAATAAACAGGGTGGTGCACAGGATCATATTGAGGGCATCGAAATAGGTGACTGGTGGTTCCCAGGGAGTGTTGACCGAATCGACGATCCGCTGCAGAAGATGGCGGACATCTGCATCGGATTCGGTTTCCAGCTGTTCCTTTGCCAGTTGGCGCAGACGAAGTCCAAGGGTCTTTACGGTTCGGCAGGCGGTCATTACCAGCTCTCGCCAGCGTTTTTTCTGGGAGTCTGTTTCTTGTTCGTTCAGACGAGCACATTCTTCATAGACGCCGCGGAAACCAACGGCGAAGAGTTTGTCGTGATCCAGCGTGCGGTGAAGATGATCGGTATAGTCGTTGAATCTTCCAAGATGGTATTGGGAAAGAAGCTGGTTGAAGCTGTGCAGTGAGGAAAAGTCCACGCCGCTGTGTGACTGACACAGATTGCCCACACCGACATAGCAGACTTCCCGTACCTCACCCATATCTACCTCGAAGGCAAAGGGATAATGCCGAAACAGGCGCACGGGACAGAGCTCGGCTGCTGCCTCCAAAATGGCCTGCTTGCGCAGATAAGCATCGCCGCCGACAGGGATGCGGCTACGTAGTTCACTCATATCGGTGGGATAAGAGGCGAGAACATCATCAAAATCCTTTTGCAGGATCGGTTTCATTTCTTGAAAATTGTATTTCATAGATACAGACACTCCTTTTCAGTAATGTATCTTTGAGTATAGGTCGTCATATTTTAAGTGCATTATAACATGACGAGAAGCTATAATGGAAGCCTTGTTTTGAATTGGTTTTAAGTGAGTTTAGCTTTGACAATTAGTGACAGACCTGCTATAATGCTAATACTATACTGCTATTATTTATATAATAGAATAGAAAGGACAATTGAATTATGGAAAATCGTGAACGTTTGGGATCCCGTTTGGGATTCATCCTGCTGAGTGCAGGATGCGCTATCGGTTGCGGTAATGTATGGAAGTTCCCGTGGATGACCGGTCAGTATGGTGGTGGTAGTTTCGTATTGATCTACGTGCTGTGCTTGATCGTGCTGGGTCTGCCGGTTATGACCATGGAGTTCTCTCTGGGTCGTGCATCACAGGCATCTCCTGTTAAGATGTATCAGAAACTGGAGAAGCCCGGTCAGAAGTGGCATTTGCATGGTTATCTGGCACTGTTTGGAAACATCTGTCTGATGAGTTTCTATACAGTAGTAGCCGGATGGATCTTGTACTACTTCTACCGCTTTGTTATCGGTCAGACCGCTGATCTGGGCTTTGTGAAAATGATTTCTGAGCCCGGTGTGAATGTAACCTTCATGTTGATCGCGGTTGTGATCGGCTTTGCTGTTCTGTGCTTTAAGCTGCAGGGCGGTCTGGAGCGAGTTACCAAGTATATGATGGTGGCACTGCTTGGACTGATGATCGTGCTGGCTGTAAACAGTGCAACTTTGAGCGGCGCAAAGGAAGGTCTTGCCTTCTATCTGCTGCCCGACTTTGGTAAGATCACTCCTAACGTAATCGTAGGTGCCATGAACCAGGCCTTCTTTACCTTGAGCTTGGGTATTGGTTCCATGGCTATCTTCGGAAGCTATCTGGATAAGAATCGTTCTTTGATGGGCGAGTCTATCAATGTTATTATTCTGGACAGCTTTGTAGCTATCACTGCAGGTTTGATCATCTTCCCCGCATGCTTTACTTATGATCTGGAAGTTGGCGCAGGTCCCGGTCTGCTGTTCGACACCATGGCTACCGTATTCAATAACATGAATGGCGGTCGCTTCTGGGGTTCTATCTTCTTCCTGTTTATGGTGTTTGCATCCATGTCCACCGTACTGGCTGTATTTGAAAACATTCTGGCCTGTGTACGTGAGATCTTCGGATGGAATCGTCCTAAAGGATGTTTGCTTTGCGGTATTGTAATTGCACTGACCTCTTTGACCACTGCGCTGGGTTACAGCGTATGGCCCTTCCAGCCCTTCGCAGAAGGTTCTGCATGGCTGGATCTGTGGGATTTCATTGTATCCAACAACCTGCTGCCTCTGGGTTCTTTGATCTTCGTGATCTTTTGCTGCAGCAAGCGTTTCGGCTGGGGTTGGGACAACTTCCTGGCTGAGGCAAATGCCGGTAAGGGTCTGAAGGTTAAGAACTGGATGAAGCCCATCTTCTGTTTTGTTGTTCCTGTAGCGATTGTTATTATTTACGTTATGGGTCTGATCAACTTCTCTTGGAAGTAATTGAAAATTGATGCAAGCCACAGGCGAGAGCCTGTGGCTTGTTTTTTTATTTGAAAAGCATTTCCGTTTTCGAGCATGATATGCTACAATAAAGGCAAGACTAACAACATTTTTTTGCCTGCGGCAATTGTTTTTATAATGGAGGTTTCTATGAATCAGTTTGATAAAGTTTCTTTGGGATTGTTTCCTACGCCTGTGTATCGGTTGGAGAATATGAGCCGGGAGCTAGGCACGAATGTGTGGATCAAGCGTGACGATTTGTGTGGGGTTGCGCTGGGTGGCAATAAGGTTCGTAAGTTGGAGTATTTGTTAGCGGATGCTAAGAGTAAGGGGTATGATCTGGTGATGACCACCGGCCAGGCGCAGAGTAATCATGCGATGCTGACGGCGGCCTGTGCTTTGAAGATGGGCCTGGATTGTGTTTTGGTACTGAAGGAGCGCGGTGTGACGGCGCGGAAGGGCAATCAGATCCTGAATCATCTGATGGGGGTCGAGGTTCGGTTTGTGGATACCGACAGTTATGATGAGATCTACGCGGAGATGGACCGGATCGCAGCTGAGATGGGGCGGAAGGTGTATAAAATTCCTTGTGGTGGTTCCAATGCGTTGGGTAGTCTGGGTTATGTGGATTGTATGAAGGAGATCGCTGAGTCGGGTGTGCAGTTTGATCATCTGGTGTGTGCCTGTGGTTCTGGCGGTACGGCGGCGGGTTCTGTGCTGGGTGCGAAGTTGTACCTGCCGGATACGCAGGTGATGTGCTCCATGGTGGATGACGATCCCTTTGATGTGATCGTGCCGAATCTGATGAAGGAAGTAGCGGCGCTGCTGGATGCGGATGTGGAGATCCCGGTGCCGGATCTGCTGGATATGTGTGGCCCGGGATATTCGATTCCTTCGGAGGAGGGTAATGAGGCGATCGCGATGTTGCTGCGGTTGGAGGGTATTGTTTTGGATACCTGTTATACCGGTAAGGCGTTTGCGGGCTTGGTACGCCGAGCACGAGAGGGTTTTTATAAGCCGGAGGATAATGTGCTGTTTGTGCATACCGGTGGTGCCGGTGGATTGTTTGCACAGGACTGGGAGACAAACGAGGGAATACTCTAATAAAGTGATGAGCGTGGCCAGGGTAATTGGTCGATAGTGCCCTTTGGATTGGCTTGCTGTTTCGTGAGATGGCCGCAGTACTAGTTGTCGATTGCATAATACTACAAGGTAACAGGTACACACTGGCGGTGTACCCGTTGTGAGTGCTTAATCCTGTAGGGAACAACTAGTAATTTTACTGGCTGTTTGCCCTTCGAAATGCAATTTACAGCATGTATATTTCAATATTTACCAGTTGTCATTCTTGAAAATAACAGGTGACAACTGGTAATTTACTCTTTAATTACTGGTTATAATGATAAAAACTCACCATACTCGACGGGTATAGCGTACATGTATACCTGTTCAGTATGGTGAGTTTTAATTGTGGTAGCCAGTAACAAGACAATACTTATTTTACAATATCATAGGGCCAAGCGATAATTCCACCGAATTCTCTTACCACTCTGCCACGGACCCATCGGCATGATGCCATACGGGATTCTTCCAGTTGTGGGGGTTCTTGTTTTCCTCGATTACCAGGGCCTTGTTCACATCCACGCCCAGACCAGGGAGTTTGGGCAGCTGCACAAAGCCATCGGTGAAACGGAAATCATCGGCGTTGTGAACGTAATCGAGAACGCTCTTGCCCACATTGTAATGGATGCCGATGCTCTGCTCCTGGATCACGGCGTTGTAGCTGGTGGCGTCCACGTTCAGGCAGGCGGCCAGAGCGATGGGGCCAAGGGGGCAATGGGGAGCCAGGGCGACATCGTAGCTCTCCGCCATGGCGCCGATCTTTTTAACTTCGGTAAGGCCGCCGGCATGGCTCAGATCCGGCTGGATGATGTCCACGCCGCCTATCTGCAGCAGGCGCTTGAAATCGTAGCGGGTAAAGAGGCGCTCGCCGGTGGCGATGGGAATGTTGCAGGCTGCTGCAATCTCGGGGAAGGCTTCCATGTTCTCACAAAGTACGGGCTCCTCGATGAACATCGGGTCGAATTCTTCCAATTTCTTAGCCAGAACTTTAGCCATGGGCTTGTGAACACGGCCGTGGAAGTCGATGGCGATGCCGAAGTGCTTGCCGCAGGCCTCGCGGATGGCAGCCACACGCTCCAGAACGGCGTCGATCTTATCGTAGGAATCGATCATCTGCAGTTCCTCGGTGGCGTTCATTTTGATGGCTTTGAAGCCCTCATCCATTTTTTCTTTGGCGGCCCGGCCCACATCGGAGGGACGATCACCGCCGATCCAAGAATAGACCTTCATTTTGTCGCGGCATTTGCCGCCCATGAGCTGGTAGACGGGAGCGCCGAAAACCTTGCCCTTAATGTCCCACAGGGCCTGGTCAATGCCGGAGAGGGCGCTCATGAGGACACCGCCGCCTCGGTAGAAACCGGCGCGGTAGATGGTGGACCAGATGCCTTCGATGTCGGCGGGATCGGCGCCGATCAGGTAGTCACGGTATTCTTCGACGCAGGCGAGAACGGCCTTGGCATGGCCTTCGAGGACGGCTTCGCCCCAGCCGGTGAGGCCTTCGTCGGTTTCGATTTCCACAAAGCCCCAGCGGGGGCGAACGAAATAG
>JAZQWC010000023.1:0-80632 GCA_045632125.1 Bianqueaceae bacterium | reverse complement strand
AAGAATCAAGGTGTTTCCGAGCTGGTGCGCCATGCGGTGCATGTGGCTCATTATCAGGAGCGTCCTTTGCGTCAGGACTTTTGTGACGAGACCGCCTATAACGGTGCCCTGCATCGCTGCCTGCATGCGGTGGTGCATTTGATTCAGGACCATGCTGAGGCCGCGGGTCTTCCCGTGCGCTTTGCCGCCAGCAAGCTGGTGGAGGGCGATGCGCTGATTTTGGAGCAGCTGAATCTGGACCAGAACGAAAAAGAAATGCTGGAGCATATTATTGTGCAGATGGAGACCGAGCGCGGTCTGGACCGCAGCGCTGCCATCGCCGATATGCGTTTTGATTTTATTGAAAATGTATGCGAGCAGACGGTGATCAAGCCTCGTGAGAGCAAGGAGCACATCCGCAGCCGCAAGATGGACCGTATTTTGACCGGTAAATACACCGCGATCCCCTGCTTTATTGCCATCATGGCGGCCATGTTCTACTTGACCTTCAATGTGATCGGTGCTTGGCTGCAGGGTCTGCTGGAAGGCGGCATTGAAGCCCTGACCGGTATGGTAGATTCCGCGCTGGCCGCTGCCAACGTTAACTCCGCTATCCATTCTCTGGTGATCGACGGTATCTTTGCCGGTGTGGGTAGTGTGCTCAGCTTTCTGCCGGTCATTGTGACGCTGTTCTTCTTCCTTTCGATTTTGGAGGATAGTGGTTATATTGCCCGTGTAGCCTTCTTCATGGACAAACTGCTGCGCAAGATCGGTCTGTCCGGTCGAAGCATCGTGCCCATGCTGGTGGGCTTTGGCTGTACCGTACCCGCCGTTATGGCGACCCGTACCCTTCCCTCCGCCCGTGACCGTCGCATGACTATTCTTCTGACTCCCTTCATGAGCTGTACGGCAAAGCTTCCCATTTATGCTTTCTTTGTAGATGCCTTCTTCCCAGCTCACAGCGGTCTGATCATGGTGGGTCTGTACCTGCTGGGTATTGTGGTGGCCATCGGCATTGCCTTCCTTTATAAAGGCACCTTATTTAAAGGTGAAGCCGTTCCCTTCGTTATGGAGCTGCCCAACTACCGTATGCCCGGTACCAAAAACGTAGCCCTGCTGCTTTGGGACAAGGCCAAAGACTTCCTGCAGCGTGCTTTCTCTGTCATTTTGATTGCCACGATCCTGATCTGGTTCCTGCAGAACTTCGATCTGCGCCTAAATATGGTAAGTGACTCCGCCGATAGCATTTTGGCTATGGTTTCCGGTTTGCTGGTGCCTCTGTTTGCTCCTCTTGGTTTGGGCGATTGGAGGATCTGTACTTCCTTCATTACCGGTTTCATGGCAAAGGAAAGTGTGGTTTCTACCCTGGAGATCCTGTTCGTGGGCGCTGTTACCACCGCTATGTCTCCTCTGGCTGCTGCCTCCCTGCTGGTATTCAGCCTTTTGTATACTCCCTGCGTGGCCGCCATGGCTGCCGTAAAACGTGAGATGGGCGGTAAATGGGCCTGGGGCGTTGGCCTCTGGCAACTCGGCATCGCCTGGGTGGCTGCTCTGATGGTACGCACCATCGGTTTAGCGATCGGGATGATATAATGAAAAAGGAGAGGATCCTGCGATGAATATTTTTGATTTTGTAATTCTTGCCGTGGTCATTGTGGCGGTGGGTTTTGCCATCCGCCGGGTGATCCTCGATAAAAAACAGGGCAAGGGCTGCGGCGGCAACTGCGCCGGCTGCAGTATGAACTGCTCAAAACGACACGGCTGATTGTAAATGATAGAAATTGAAATAACTGCACACCCAAGAAGATACATTTTCTTCTTTTTGGGTGTGCAGTTTTGTTTTACGCAAACCCATGAAAGCATCCATGTTACGCGTATGGGTTTGCAATTTGGCATTTTGCAAACCCACACAGGTCCAAAACGTTTCGCAATGGGTATGCATTTTCATTCTCCGCAAACCCAAATCATTCCTTTTTACATTTCGTGGGTGTGCAATTCCGACAATTCACGTTTATTCACTAATTTAAATTGACATTTATTCACGATTATGCTATATTTGCACCATACATAGATCACGAGGTGAACAATCGATACCTCTTCAGAACGGAGGAAATATGGCACAATGGATCACACATCTGCGTGTAGCAGAATCAATTGCAAAACAAATTCCCGAGCTTGACAATCAATGGTTTTACTTTGGCAACATCGCTGCTGATTCCGGCCGAGTTGTATCTAATCAGTCCTTTCTAAAGCTGCCCCACTACGATCCGCCCACGCAGATCACCCACTGGAGCTACACGCCCCACAAGCGCAGTGGCAGCATCCAGCCCGACAAATTTTACGACGCGTTCCTGCGTCCCCTGGACGACCCCTTCCACTTCGAAAACCGCAAAACAGCCTTCTACTGGGGTTACTTTGCACACTTGTTAACGGATATCATCTGGGTGGACAATATAATCGGCCCCGTAAAAGAAAGGGTCAAAGCCGAGCAGAAAGCACATCCTGAGCAGAAAGATGTTATCGCCAAGATCCCCCGCATCGATTGGAGCAATATCGATGCCCTCTTCCTGGAGCAACATCCGGGCTACCGACCGCTGGAGATCATTCGGAATCTGGTACCTATTCAAAACGATCTCCTCCCCTACTTCGACGAAACCGCCATGGAGGAAAAGCGTCAGGAATGCCTAAACTACTACGACACCTATCGTCGCAACCCTGAGCATACCTTTACATATACTCAGCCAGAGGATGCCACCCGAGTAGTCACCGAAACCACCGACCTCTTCCTGCAGCGTCTGGCAGACAAGCAGTTTCAAACCACCCATCGTGCCATCCGCGACATCACCGACTTCGTTTTTATCAACGATAAACCCGAACCCAGCGACCTCATCATCGTCCTCGGCGGTTCCAATCACAAACTCAGCGAATCCGCCGCCCTGCTCTATCAGGCAGACCTCGCCCCGAAAATTCTGGCCACCGGCAAATACTCTCTGGCTCTGGGCCGCTTCGCCCATGAAAAGGTACAGGTGGACAAATATAAAGGAAACTTTGAAACCGAAAGTGACTTCATCGAAAACATCTTACGCCTAAGCGGTGTACCCGCCGAAGCCATCATAAAGGAAAGTAACTCCATGCATACCATGGAAAATGCCGAATTTTCCGCCGCCTTGCTCAAAGAACTGAACATCCCCGTCAAACGGGTCATACTCTGCTGTAAGGCCTACCACGCCCGCCGTGCCCTCCTGCACTTTTCCTGCCACTTCCCCGGCGTACAGTTCTACGTTGTCCCCTCCGATTCCGACAATCTGGCCGCTCACAACTGGTACAAAACCGAAAAGGGCTACCGCAAAGTCCTCAGCGAAGTCAAAAAATGCGACACCTACTTCGCTGACTACCACCAACAGCTTCTACAATAACCCCTGCCAAGGAGACTCCCATGTTCATCGAAGAAAGACATCAACAGATCCTCAAAACCCTAAACGACACCGGCCGCATCACCACCGCTCAAATTGAGGAGGCCTTCGGCGTCAGCTACGACTCCGCCAAGCGCGACCTGCGCATCCTCGAGGAGAAAGGCCTTCTCAAACGCACCCACGGCGGCGCCCTGCCCCTTCGATCTGTAGGCGCCGGTGCCGACATCCATAACCTCTCCTCCGCAGAGCGCGTTCAAACCGTAAAGGAAAACTACCAAGCCATCGCCCGCGAAGCGGCCAAAATGATCCAGCCCCAGGATGTGGTGTATGTAACCGGAGCCAGCATCGGCTACCTGCTGGTCCGCAGTCTTCCGCAAGACCTATCTTGCACCATCGTCACCAATTCCATCTCCATTGCAGCGGAGCTGCGCCGATACCCGAAAATCACCACGATTATGACCGGCGGTGAGATGCATCCCAATGGCAGCTTCTACGACGATTTCACGCTGAGCGTGCTGCGGCGGATCCGCTTTGACAAGTGTTTCATCACCTCATCGGCAATCTCCGCAAACTTCGGTCTGTCCATCCACAAGTCCCGCAATCTGGGCGTGGTGAACACGGTGCTGGCCCAGTCGCAGCAGTGCATTGGTTTGTATCCCACTGAAAAAGTGGGCTTCGATTCCATTATTAGCATCTGCCCGGCGGACAAGCTGGATGTTTTGATCACCGATTGGGACGCCGCCGAAAAGGATCTAGAGCAATTCGACAAGTTGGGGATCGAAGTGAAAATTGCAGAGAAATAAAAAAAGCGATTGTTTTCAAATTGATTTGAGAACAATCGCTTTATTATTTACTTTTCCACAATATTTCTCGCTACATGCACGCCGCTGGCAGAAGCATGGGAAAGGGAATGGGTAATACCGCTTCCGTCGCCGATAATATACAGGCCTTCGTACTTGGACTCCAGCTTCTCGCTGACCTCCACTTCCATGTTGTAGAACTTAACCTCTACACCATACAGCAGGGTATCGTCGTTGGCGGTACCGGGTGCTACTTTATCCAGCGCATAGATCATCTCGATGATACCGTCCAGAATTCGCTTGGGCAGCACCAAACTCAAATCACCGGGTGTTGCATTCAGGGTAGGTGTCATGAAACTATCCTGCATACGACCGGGAGTGGAACGACGTCCACGGATCAGATCGCCGAAACGCTGTACGATTACACCGCCGCCCAACATGTTGCTCAAGCGAGCAATACTTTCACCGTAGCCATTGGAATCTTTGAAAGGCTCGGAGAAGTTCTTAGACACCAGCAGCGCAAAGTTGGTGTTTTCGGTCTGTTTTTCCGGATCCTCATAGCTATGACCATTTACAGTAATAATACCGTTGGTGTTTTCATTTACCACCGCACCCTTGGGATTCATACAGAAGGTACGTACCTTATCGCCATACTTTTCGGTACGGTATACGATCTTACTCTCGTATAGCTCATCGGTCAGGTGAGCAAACACAGTGGCGGGCAGCTCCACACGCACACCAATATCCACACGGTTGGACTTGGTGGGAATGTCCAGATCGCGGCACACGCTCTCCATCCATTTGCTGCCGCTGCGGCCAACGGAAATGATACAATCTTTACAGGTATAAGCCACATCTTTGCAGAAGACCTGATATCCGCCATCGATGCAAGCCACCGACTGCACAGGCATATCAAAGAAGAACTCCACCTTATCTTTCAGATCCGCATACAGATTTTCCAAAACGACATAGTTAATATCGGTACCCAGGTGACGCACCGATGCATCCAGCAGATGCAGGTCGTTTTGAATACACAAAGTCTTAAAACGAGTACCGGCCGTGGAGTACAGCTTAGTACCCTCGCCACCGTATTTCATGTTGATCTCGTCAACATACTTCATCAGATCCAGCGCCTGCTTCTTACCAATGTATTCGTACAAAGTACCACCGAAATCATTGGTAATGTTATATTTACCATCGGAAAAAGCACCGGCACCACCGAAACCACTCATAATGGAACAGCTCTTACAGTTGATACAGCTCTTGATCTTATCGCCATCGATGGGGCAGCGACGCTTCTCCAGCGCATGACCCGCCTCAAATACAGCGATCTTCAAATTGCGATCCAGCTTAGTCAATTCATAAGCAGCAAAAATACCGCCCGGGCCTGCACCAATGATGATCACATCATACTCAGATCCCTTTTTCACTTCGTTTTTGTCCATAATCTCATTAAAAAATGCATTCATGTTTAAATCCAGCACCTCCGCCATTTTGATCAACATTTCGGTATCCGGCACCGAAAAACCTTTTTCCCATTTCGAAATGGTTTGTCTCACTACATTCAATTTCACTGCCAGTTGTTCCTGTGAAAGCCCCTTGGCCTTACGCACTTGCTTCAGTTTTTCGTTTAACATGCCGCTTCCTCCTTGTTAACCAGTTTCTATTATAATCTCCCATAGACCAAACTGCAAGCAACGAAATTTAACATTTTGCATTTTGCTTTCACGTTTTTTGTAGTATACTATAGGCACCTCATATTATACACAAAAGATTGGAGATTCACCCATGCCCACCACCCTCTACTACTTTTCCGCCACCGGCAATTCTTTAACCACTGCCCGCCTGTTACAAGAGCAGCTCATCGCTGCCAAGTTCGACGAAGACTGCCGCCTTATACCGGTAACCTCCACCAAGAATGTATCAAAAGTAATCGACGAAGCCGATACCATCGGTTTTATCTTTCCCATCTATTACGGTAACATGCCCTACCCTGTTCGGGAAATGATCAGCAAAATGGTGTTTAAATCGGAGGCCTATATTTTCATCGTGAGCACCTATCGCGGTCACAACGGCGATATTGCCAAACGCATGGATCAGCTGCTGAAGACCCGCGGCCAAAAGCTGTCCCTTTCTCTGGGGCTGCCCATGCCGGGCAACAGTTTCATCAATCCTCCCGAGGTGGATGCACAGTATCTTGCGGAGCAGTCTCAAAATATTGCGAACCTGCTGCCGGGCTTGCTGGCACGGCAAACAGAGGACTATGCCACCACCGAGGTTTTCGGGCTGCGCCCGGTGGATTACCCCAACAACTTCCGCGGCATCACCGCCGAAGATCACTGCACCGGTTGCGGCACCTGCGTGAAGGTGTGTCCCATGAACAATATTCAGCTGCAAGATGGTAAGGCTGTAATCGGCGACGACTGCAGCACCTGTCTAGCCTGCTTCCACTGGTGTCCGCTGAAGGCCATTTGGATGAGCAAGCAGGAGAATATTGCCCGCCGCGACCAGTATCGGCATCCGGATGTAACGCTGGCGGACATCATCGCACAAAAATAATCCTAACAAAAAAGACACTTTCAATCGAAAGTGCCTTTTTTATTTCTCGTCATATTTACTCAATGAACATCTTGCCTGTATGCCATTCGGGAATTCCGTAATGTTTGATGTAGATTCGTTTCATGTCGATTCCGGCGATCTCAACCAAAGCCTTGCAGATCTCGTTGGAATAGGCTTTCAGCGCCTCGGAATCCGGATTATTGTTGCAAGCTACATCCACAACTGCGCAGGGCTCGCCCTCCACGCTGCCGTAATACAGATTGCAATTCGGAACGATCTCGGCCATGGTAACGGTAGCAGACTTTCCGGGGATCAGAGCGATCGCATTCAGGGTCTTCTCGGCCAGCTTTTCGATCTGGTCCTGTGTCAGAGAATTAGAAACACGTACTTGTACATGCGGCATAGTAGGATACCTCCATAAAATAATTTTTACAACTTCTGAAAACCGCCGGCAGCTTCGATCTCCTTATATACCAACTCCAGAGACTTCACGGCCTCATCCAGCGGAGCCTTGCTCAAGTCGTTCAGACCCTGCAGGCCTTCCACAAAGTAACGAAGCTCGTTGTAGTAAGCGCCCAAAGAGGTGATATTGCAGTTTTCGTCGCTCTGGTCGTCCGCCTCGTAGGCCGGTGCCAGCTTAATCACTTCTTTTTGATTATCAGTGTAAACCACCAGAGGCTCCGGATTGCGGAAATCGCAAACAACGGTAGCCTTTTCGAACTTCACGCGGAAGCCCGACTCAAAGGGGAAGCCCAGCGGATAGTGCCAGTTGGCCTCGATGGTTACCAGCTTGCGACCATAATTATAGGAAGCGTTAATGTGCTCGATCAAACCTTCCGCGTTGCGGAAAACCGACGCCTGCACCTGCTCTGGCTCACCCATCATGTGGCGGATGAAATCCACATCGTGGATGTGCATATCCACGGCCACGCCGCCGGCGCGCTCCTGATTCAGCAGCCAGTTTTCCCAACCCCAACCGGGTACCGGGCTCAAACGGCGCAGCACAGCATTTTCCAGCTCTCCATAACGCTTATCATCATATACCTGTTTCAGCCACATATATTCATCCCACATACGCAGGCAAAGACCAACCATGAATTTGGCACCGGTCTCCTTCTGCACGCGCAGCAGCTCATGACCCTCTTCCACCGTCAAGCACACGGGCTTTTCGCAGAACACAGCCTTGCCGGCCTTCATGGCAGCAATGGCATGGCAGGCGTGAATAAAGGTAGGCAAGCAAATATCCACAGCATCCACATCAGCTTTTTCGATCAGTTCCATACCGGTCTCATAGATTTCGCAGCCAAACTTTTCAGCCAGCTCCTGTGCCTTTTCGGGGCGCACATCGGCAACAGCGGTTACTATAGCACCTTGCTCTTTTAATACTTCGTAGCAGGAAGCATGGCGGTGACCCATACCACCACAACCAATAATACCAATTTTAATCATGTCAAATCTCCTTTCGGCTGCAGCCGATCTTCGTGCGCCGCAGCCTGATGTTACCTTCATTATACTCGATGACGTACAACTTTTCCACCAAAATTTAAAGCCATTTTCCTGCTTTTACACAGAAAAATGGCTTTTTATTCTTAAGCTGTCGGACCCTCAGGCCGGTCTCTTTTCAATTTTCTTCATAATGGTCTTCCACTTGCCGCTGCGATAACGGATATACAGCAGTGCCAGTCGTACGCAGATCTCGATGGCCATGACAGCAAAGGAAGCAAGCAAGGGCAGGCCCATGAAACGAATCGCAATTACAGAAAACAGAGTACGTACGCCCCAGTTAGTGGAAGCGGAAATGTAGAAGTTGACAGTGGTGTCGCCGGAACCGCGCAGCACACCGGAGAAGATCCAGGCAGCCACCTGAGGAGCCTGTATCAGGGCCATCAGTTCCAAACATTCGGCGGCGATCTTAATTACCTCTTTGTCCGGCGTGAAGATTCCAATCAACTGTTCCGAGAATATGTACAGGGCTCCACCAGTGATGAGCATTACCACTACGCCCATAATCATAGTTGTTTTCACAAACTTTTCTGCTAACTTCGGCTTTTCCGCACCAAGTGACTGACCAACCAAAGTAGTAATCGCCATCTGGAAGGCAAAGGCCGGCATGAAGGAAAGGGATTCAGCTGACAAACACAAGCTGTTAGCCGCAATATTTGCAGTACCCAGAGTAGCAATGCTACTTGTTACAAATATACCGGAAGAAGACATACACATACGTTCCAGCATAGCGGGCAGACTAATTTTGAAGATCTGCTTGGTCAAATCGCGATCCGGCAGCAGACTTCCTTTCTCTTTAAAGGAAATACGATATTCATTTTTCTTCTTGAAGGCATTACGCAGGGCAATACAACCTGCTACCGTCATACCAATGGCCGTTGCCACAGCAGCACCATCTACACCCCAACCTGCACCGGGCATGGTAAAGGTGAAACCCCACACCGTTAATTCTCTGGTGGGATTGATCAGCAGGAAGTTACCCACAACATTCACAATATTCATGATCATGTTGGCCTTCATAGGAGTCTTGGTATCACCATAACCACGGAAGGCGGAGTTCAAAATCATGGAAGTCAGCGAGAAGATTCGGCCGCAGGATACAATAAAATTGTACCGTGCTGCAGTATCAATAATGTCCTCACCGGCGCCCATCCACAGCGGGATCTGACGGGACAACAACAACACGATTGCTGTAATGGGAACGCCCACATATAGAATAACAAGCAACGTATGCCGCATTAACTTTTTAACCAAATCAATATTTCCAGCACCGGTGGCCCGAGCTACCAAAGCGGTAATACCTACGCCCAGCGACATAATGATACCATTCAGCAGAAAGATGGGTGAATTACTAATACTAATCGAAGCCGTTGCCGTAGCACCCAGCGAACCAACCATTGCGGTATCCGCAAAGCTTACTAACGTGGAAAAGATCTGTTCCACAAATACCGGCCAGGCCAACAAAATGATGGTCATAAACGTGCTTCTGGATTCATCGGTCACATTCAGTTTTTTCTTGTTTGACGCCATGAGTACAATTAACTCCTTTACTTTTTAAACTAATTTTAATTATATCACAACTGCACCAAACAAACAACGGTCTTTAGGACTTGACCACACTCTTTTTTTCCATTCGCTGCATAACGGTCTTCCATTTACCGCCGCGATAGCGAAAATAGAACAATACCATACGCACCGTAATCTCCACTGCCACCACAATATATGCCTGCTCCAGCTGCAGCCCAAACACACGAATGCCCAGCAGCATACCCAGGGTACGAATACCCCAGTTAGTAGCTGCATTAATATAGAAGATCACACCGGTATCACCTGCGCCGCGCAGGGCACCGGAATAGATCCAGCCGATCACCTGCGGTACCTGAATGGCCGCTTCCACCCTCAGGCAGGCCGCTGCCATGACGATCACGTCCTGATCCGGGGTAAACACCCCAATAATAGGTTCTGCAAAAATAAACAGCGCCGCTCCGGTAAAGAACATGATCGTGCCGCCCAACCAATTACTGATCTTGACGAATTTTTCTGCCAACTGAGGCCGATCGGCACCCAAAGCCTGACCCACCAATGTGGTGATCGCCATCTGAAAGGCGAAAGCCGGCATATACGAAAGGGACTCCGCCGTACCGCACAAAGAACTGGCAGCCACGCTTACCGTACCCAAAGAAGCAATACTGCTGGCCACCAAAACTCCCGCCGATGATAAACACAGACGTTCCAGCATGGCCGGCAAACTGATCTTATAAATGTTATGACTCAGTCCCAGATCCGGTTTCAAACTACCCTTCTCATGCAAAGAAATTCGATACGGATTACTCTTTTTAAACGCATTCCGCAACGCAATACCGCCGGAAACCGCCATGCCCACCGCAGTCGCTATGGCAGCGCCCTCCACGCCTAAGCCCGCACCGGGCATGGTAAGATCAATCCCCAGTACTGTAACGATTCGCGTCGGATAGATCAGCAAAAAGTTACCGATCACATTCACAACATTCAAAATCAAATTGGCCTTCATGGGCGTCTTGGTATCGCCATAACCACGAAAGGCAGAATTCAAGATCATCGCCGTTAACGAGAAAATACGTCCGCAGGACACGATCAAATTATACCGCGCCGCCTTATCTAAAAAGGAAGCATCCGCCCCCATCCACAGCGGGATCTGGCGATACAGCGCAATCACCACCAGCGTGATCGGAATGCCCACATACACGATCGCCAACAGTGCATGGCGCATCAGCTTACGCACCGCTTCTTCATCTCCGCGGCCGGTCGCACGAGCCACCAACGCCGTAATACCCACACCTAAAGACATGATCAGTCCGTTCAGCAAAAACACCGGCGAATTACTAATGCTGATCGCCGCCGTAGCCTCTGCCCCCAGCGAACCCACCATGGCCGTATCCGCAAAACTCACCAGCGTGGTAAAAATCTGCTCCACAAATACCGGCCAGGCCAACAACAGAATCGTCATGATCGGGCTGCGTGTTTCATCGAGTATATTGATCTGCTTCTTGTTTTTCATATTTCCTCCGTTTAGCGACTTCTGCGCTGCTTTTGTAAAACTGCCCCGATTGTATCATAAAGCGCCCCCGGGCGCAAGACTTCGACATCCTTCTTCTAATCCAAAAGCCTTTTGATTTTAACTTGAAAATCCTTCTTCTCCGTGCTATGATGAATGACAACAAGGCAAAGAACAGCGTCCGGTTTGCGCCTGCGGCGCGGCCGGCTTTACATGTTCAGTTGCCGCACCCGAAATCAAAGGAGTACTACATTATGCATTACGAAACTCATAAACTTTCGCTGCCCGGCTCTGCCGATTATGCACGCTTTACCACTTATTTTTTGGAAGTTTCCAAGGAAATTTCCTGTGGACTGCGCCCCACCGTGGTCGTTTGCCCCGGCGGCGGCTATGGTATGACCAGCGACCGTGAAGCTGAGCCCATCGCACTGGCTTATAATGCAGCCGGCATCAACACGGTTGTAGTTCGCTATTCGGTAGCACCCGCTCGCTTCCCCACCGCGCTTTTGGAGGTTGCCACTGTGGTCCGCTATGTGCGTGAGCATGGCCCCGAGTTTGGCTGCGATCCTAACCGTATTTTTGTGACCGGTTTTTCTGCCGGTGGCCATCTGACTGCCAGCTATGGTAACTTCTGGAGCCGTCCTTTTGTTGCTGAAACACTGGGCTGCGACCCCGAGGTGCTGCGACCCAATGGTCAGATTTTGTGCTACCCGGTTATCACCTGCGGCGAGTATGCTCATCATGGTTCCTTTAAGAATTTGCTAGGCGATGCGTATGAGGCTGAAAAAGAAAACCATTCTCTGGAGAATTTTGTATCTCAGGATACGCCTCCCACCTTCATTTGGCACACCCAGTCCGATAATGCAGTTCCGATCGAAAACTCCATCTTCCTGCTGAATGCGCTGCAGAAAAACCATATTAAAACCGAGTTCCACATGTATCCGGAAGGCGTGCATGGCCTGTCCCTTTGTAACGAAATTACCGGTCAGCGTCCTGAAATGATCGTACCCCATGCTGCCGGCTGGATCAATCTGGCTATTGAATTCGTTAAGAGTTTTTAATTAGTTTTTATCATGTTAAAATGCCACCGGGCAATCTAAGCCCGATGGCATTTTTGTGTTTATTCGTTTTTCGTTGTCGGCGGCTGCTGATACACAGGCGGCTGTTGATAATTGATAGGCTGTTGGTAAATCGGCTGCTGGTAATTGGGGGCTGTCTGCTGGTAAACAGGGGGCTGCTGATATGTATATACCGGCGTATTGCGCTTGTTAAAGCCGGAGGCTAATAAAGCAAGCATCATTGTACCCCACATTATGATAAAATCCAGAGCCAGTAAGATGTAGTCTCTACTCAAGGTCAACTTATCATTCCAGGCAATTTCATAAGGCATTACATGATTCAGAATTTCCATAATCACGACTGCCAAGATTGACATAACAAAAATCGGCCATACTTTCATATTTTTTGTTGCAGATATGGCTTTATAAAAAAGCAGCCCGGCACATATCATGCTTACATACATAAAGATACTCCAAATAATACTGATGATTGTATTAAATACAACAAAAGGATGTGTATATAACAATGATGAGAACAGACCAGCAAACGGTATAAGATTTAAAACTAAATCAAAGCCCAATGCGATACCCGCAATGCATAAAGCGGCTACTACAATATTTTGTTTTCTTTCCATAGGAATCAGCTCCTTTTACAGTATTAATATTAATCTTCATACATGGCGTCGTTCTCTTCCCATGTACGATTCAGATTTCTTTTCGCCTTCTTTTCAAAAGCCTCGCTGAATTCCTCGGCGCTAATGCCATAGCAGTCCAACATATCCACAAAGTACATCATCACGTCGCTGCACTCTTCCACAAAGTGGGCACGCACATGTTCGTTTTCCATGATGGCCTGCTCACCTTTTTTCTTGATAATAGCAATTATCTCACCAATTTCGTCAATACACCACAGCAAACTATTGCGTCCATTTTCCGGAATGTGAGGGTCCCAGTTATCTTTATGTTTTTCTAATAACACCCGCTGATACTGCAGCATGTCAGATATTCTTAAGTCACTCATCGCTCTTTCTCCTTCAATAGCCAATCCAATCGGCAATAATTCGTTAATTATCTTTTAGTATACACCTATTACACTACTAAAACAAGAAAAAATACCATCGAAAACCAAGTTCCGATGGTATTTCTTATGTAGAAGTTTATTTTAACCGATCAACAAAGTCAAAAGCAAGTAGCCCAAACCACCCATTACAGCCACAAAAATAGAAATCGCAATATAGTTGGCCACAAAGCTCTTTGCATAGTTTTTGGCATTCTGTACGCCAACTTGCACATTGCCGATCATCCACATACCATTCACATATCTGGCTTTTGCGGTAAAGTCAGTGCTGATCATTGCACCATAACTATTCTGAGAGTTAACATAGCCTCCAATACTATATTCCCCATTCGCATCTACAGTGATACGCAGTTCCTGGGGCGTACAAAGAACCGCAGTCATGGGAGCTTTCAAAGTAGGTTTAATCGCACCAAGTAATGCTGCCATGAGTCCGTCCATATCTTCCACGCCTGCATTTTGCTGAGTTTGAGCTCCTTGCTGATAATTAGCATCCTGCTGCTGATAGTTAGGAGTAGGCTGCTGATATACAGGTGCCTGCTGCTGGTAAACAGGAGCTTGTTGCTGATATACAGGAGCCTGCTGCTGATATGCAGGAGCCTGTTGCTGGTAAACGGGAGCTTGCTGCTGATATGCACCTGCATATACGGGTACACTTTGATTGTTAAACTTAGATACTTTAAGCGATAACAGTGCTGCTCCCCAGAACAATCCGGCTTCAAAAATAAAGTTGATGATCGTAGTTATCAGACCAACCATACCTAAACCATAGTTGAAAATAAAAGATAGAAAAACCAAAACAAGTGCTACAGCTGCAGGAAAAACAAATACAGGCCACATAGACATATGTTTTGTTTTAGAAATTGCTTTATAGTAAATAATCATGGCAATCATTCCGCTCACATATACGGAAATAAAGCCCATAAGCATAGATACAATCATAATCAGTTCATATGAACCACTGAAAACCATTGCTCTCACAATCGGTGTTACCAAAATAGTTCCAAATATCAAATCAAGACCCACTGCAATGCCCATGATAATCAAGGCAGCAATAAAAATATTTTGTTTCTTTTGCATGAAACAAACCTCCTAAAATAATTTTAAAAATTATATCATGAAATATATTTAAAGTCAAAAGTATTCCAACAAAGAACCAAATCAGCTTTATATCTTTTTCTTACCCTTGCAAAACAAGAATAAACTGCGTATAATTATAAATAGTGAAAATGTTTACGAGGTGCGTCCCATTTGCCACCTTAGACTGGAGGAATGCTCATGATGGCAGATAAAGCCAAGGTCAGCCGCCTGCTGAAAACCGCCCGCGGACAGATCGACGGCATTTTGAAAATGATCGAAGAAGATCGCTACTGTATGGAGATCTCCCATCAGGTCATGGCCACTGAAGCTGTACTGCACCGGGCCAACAAAGAGATCATCCGAGCCCACATGAAGGGCTGCGTAGCCGATGCCATTGCAAATGATAACGGTGATGAAAAGATCGACGAACTTATGGATATTCTCGATCAATTCAGCCGCTAAAAGTATACATTTAAAAATTTCTTAATGAGAAAGGACCACATATCATGAACTTACAGGAAATCTGCGGTCAGCGCCAACTGACCTTCATGCAAAAATTTGATTACATCCGCGAAGCCGGCACTCCTGCTGAACTGAAAGCCGCTCAGGAAATTCAGGCTGAACTGGCCAGCTTTGGCGTAGACAGCCACACCGAAGAGTTCGAAATCGACACCTTCAAAATTTTAGAAGCTACTTTAACTATTACCGAACCCTATAAAAAGACGTACACCGTTGCCGGTTATGGCCGCTGCGGCAACACCCCCGGCGGTTACATCGAGGCTCCCTTCCTGTATGTGGAAAACGGCGACCCCATCAGCCTGTCTCAGGCTGCCGGCAAGATCGTTATGATCAATGGTTTCATGCGTCCTGATGTATACCAGAAGCTAGTGAAGGCCGGTGCCGTAGGCTTTGTTACCATTACCGGTGACCCCATTGACGAAGGCGTAGATCGCATTCCCTTCCCGCGCGCTCTGCCCCGCCTGCCCGAAACCCCCATCCAGGGTGTTGTGCTGCATCATGTAGACGCCATCGAGATCGTGACCAAGGGCGCTACCCGTGCCCGCCTTTCTCTGAAACAGGAACTGGGCAAAGCCACTTCCCGCAATGTGGTAGCTCGCATCGAAGGTACCGATCTGGCCGACGAGATCCTGACCTTGACCGCTCATTACGACACTGTTCCTCAGGGCCCCGGTGCTTACGATAACATGGCCAGCTGTGCCATCATCATGGAGCTCTGCCGTTATTTCAAAGAACATCAGCCCCGCCGTACCATGGAGTTTGTTTGGTTTGGCGCCGAAGAAAAAGGCTTGGTAGGCAGCCGTGCTTATGTGGTTAAACACGAAGCTGAACTGGAGAAACACCAGTTTAACATGAACGTTGACCTGGCCGGTCAGTTAGTGGGTGGCACCGTAGTTGGTGTAACCGGCGACCCCGCCATCTGCCACATGATCGAGTACATGGCTCATGAAGTTGGTCTTGGTATGACCACCAAGAACCAGATCTGGGGCAGCGACTCCAACAGCTTTGCTTGGAAAGGCGTGCCCGCCATGACCCTGAATCGTGATGGTTACGGCATGCATACCCGCCACGATACTCTGGCCCTGATCTCTCCCTGGTCTCTGCAGCGCAGCGCGCAGCTGTTAGGCTATATCGCCGATCGCCTTGGCAACATCAGCAGCATGCCCTTCCCCAGAGCCATTCCTGAGCAGTTCGCCAACGACTTAAACCGGTATTTCAATCGCTAAATCAGCAGCCTCCGGCGAAACTTTTCACCACTACAGTGGTATGTGGTGAAAAGTTTGTCGGAGGCTTTTTTGTTTGAAGACCCCTTTACTCGCAACAATTTTACGCAGCCAAAAGCTTAGTCTTGACAAACTCATACAATTGAAATAAAATTGAGACAATACCCCCCAGGGGTGTCAATTTTACAAAAGGAGCTTTCCCATGAAAGAAAAATATAATGTAACAGGCATGACCTGTTCGGCCTGCTCCTCCCGAGTCGACAAATGCGTCCGCAAACTCGACGGCGTCAAAGAGGTGAACGTCAACCTGCTGACTAACAGCATGAACGTCATCTACGACGAGACCCGCCTTCAGAGCAATACCATCATCTCCGCTGTAGTGGCCGCCGGTTACGGCGCATCGCTGGATCAGCCTTCGGCGCCCAGCGCCGCCTCTGCGCCAAAGGCTCAAAAAACTGACGTACTCGCCGAACAGATGAAAAGCATGAAGCACCGTCTCATCATTTCCTTCGCCTTTTTGATTCCTTTGATGTATGTTTCCATGGGATCCATGATGGGGCTGCCGCTGCCCGGCTTTTTGGTAGGAATTGAAAATGCAGTATCTTTTGCTCTCACGCAGTTTCTGCTCTGTTTGCCGGTGGTGTACGTAAATCGAAAATATTATCAAGTTGGTTTTAAAACGCTGATGCACGGTGCCCCCAACATGGACACGCTGATCGCCATAGGCAGCTGCGCATCCTTAATATATGGTGTGTTCGCCATATACCGTATGGGCTATGGTTTAGGCGTTCAGGATCTGGAATTGGTACATCGGTACCACATGGATCTGTACTTTGAATCAGCGGCCATGATCTTGGCCTTGATCACGCTGGGCAAGACTTTAGAGGCCCGATCTAAGGGTAAAACCGGCGAGGCGCTGGCCAAACTGATGGATCTGGCACCGGAGACTGCACTGGTAGAGCGCGACGGCGTTGAAGTGGAGATCCCTTCCGCGCAGGTGGTGGCCGGCGACATTGTGATCGTCAAACCCGGCAGCCGTGTTCCTGTAGATGGCTTCATTTTAGAAGGGTCCTCCAGTTTGGATGAGTCCGCCATTACCGGCGAAAGCATTCCAGTGGAAAAAACCGTTGGCGACACTGTTGTGTCTGCCACTATCAATAAGACCGGCTATTTTAAGTTTAAAGCCACCCGCGTGGGTGATGATACCACCCTGTCGCAGATCATTCAGCTGGTGGAGGAAGCCAGCTCCAGCAAGGCTCCCATCGCGAAGATCGCCGACAAAATTGCCGGCATCTTCGTTCCTATAGTCATGACCATCGCTGTAATTGCTACCATTGTTTGGCTGCTTTTGGGTTACTCCTTCGAGTTCGCCATGTCCATCGGTATCGCAGTGCTGGTTATCTCCTGTCCTTGTGCACTTGGACTGGCCACCCCTGTTGCCATTATGGTGGGCACCGGAAAAGGTGCAGAAAACGGTATTTTGATCAAATCCGGCGAGGCGTTGGAAACTGCTCATAACATCGACACCGTTGTCATGGATAAAACCGGCACCATTACCCAGGGACGTCCGCAGGTCACCGATATTATTAGCTATCTGCCTCAGGAGGAGATCTTGAAGATCGCCGGTGCGTTGGAAAAGCAAAGTGAACATCCTTTGGCCGAAGCAATCTTAAAACAGGCGGAAGGTCTGGATCTGCCCACGGTAACCGATTTCGAAGCTATTTCCGGCCGCGGTGTAACCGGTACGATCAACGCAGTTCATTATTATGCCGGCAATCAGGCTTTAATGGAAGAACACCAAATCGATATCAGCGCTGCGGAAGCTGATCTGTCCCGCTTAGCTGATGAAGGCAAGACTCCGCTTCTATTCGCCGCTGAAGGACAGTATTTAGGTATTATCGCGGTCAGTGATGTGGTGAAACCCACCAGCCGCGAGGCGATCCGCCGATTTAGGGAAATGGGCATCAATGTGGTTATGCTCACCGGCGATAATAAGCGCACCGCTGAGGCCATCCGCCGACAGTTGGATATTCCCTCTGTTATTGCTGAAGTTCTGCCTCAGGATAAGGAACGAGAAATCGCACGCTTGCAAGCCGAAGGTCATCGCACCGCCATGATCGGTGACGGTATCAACGATGCACCTGCTTTGGCCCGAGCCGATGTGGGTATCGCTATTGGTGCCGGTACCGACGTAGCCATGGAAAGTGCCGATATCGTGCTGATGAAGAGTGATTTGATGGATGCGGTTGCCGCTGTTCAGCTCAGTAAGGCTGTGATTCGAAATATTAAACAGAATCTTTTCTGGGCCTTTTTCTATAACAGCATTGGCATTCCGCTGGCTACCGGTGTACTCTTTATTCCCTTTGCTCTCAAGCTCAGCCCCATGATCGGTGCTGCTGCCATGAGTTTAAGCAGTGTTTGCGTTGTATCTAATGCACTGCGTCTTAAGTTCTTTAAACCCCATAAGGCTTCCGGTTCTAGTGCTGTTTCCTCAGCCGCTGCTGATCTCCATACTGTGAATGTAATACAGTTGGAAGCGCCCGAACCGTTGACCCATACACAAACTATAACCCATCAGGAGGAAACTACAATGAAAATCATCATCGAAGGTATGATGTGCAACCACTGCACCAATTTCGTTAAGAAAACTTTGAACGCCATCGAAGGCGTATCCGCTGAAGTAAGCCTGGAAGATAAGGCCGCTTATGTAACCCTGACTCAGAATGTTTCTAAAGAAACTCTGACCGCAGCCATTGTGGATGCCGGATACGAAGTAATTGTTATTGAAGAGTAAATTAGGCAAAAAATGAACCTCCAAGGAACTACAGTGGTATGTTCCTTGGAGGTTTATTTTTGCCTTCATTTATTCTCCAACGCAATTATTTCATGATTCAATTATGCATGCCTTTACTTCTTTACTACCAAGATCGAGTTGAAGATCTCTCGAATGAGAGGTTCGTTGGGGCGTTCCAGGTCGGCAGGGCGATTGAGCATGGTAAGTTCTTCGTCCTGTTTGACAATGAAGGTGGAAGATCCACCGCCATCCAGGTTGATGGCTTTTTTAGCACCAAAATACTGCATGGCACGGGCCAGATCCACAATGGAAGCGCCATTGGAAAGCCACGGAAGACGTCCATCTACAACCAAAATGATGGTGGTACCATCTTCACGGATGCCTACGCAAGTACGGGGATGACAGGTAAAAGAAAAGGCCTCACAAGGAGATACCTCGGCAATTTCACCATCACGCAGCATGATCTCACGGCCGCCCAAAGCACAAAGCAGCTGGCCCTTCAACTCCGGATTTTCCGCAAAACTGGAGATGACTGGATTACCGGCGCGGTCCATACCAAAAAATGTACACATAGAATGAGGATTACACAGAACCTGTCCATCCTTAATGCAGATACCAGCCGGCATATAGGGTGAACGTTCCGCAAACATATCAAAAAAGTCTGCATTAGTGGCCGCCACCACATCCTTACCATTTGCAATGGCTGCTTCGGCCATACCCTTAACCGTCTGGATCTTCGTATGCGGTGCATAGCCATCCTCGGCTGTGCCGGTGGCAAAATACGCTTTCTTAGGATCAACAAACATCGCAAACATACGAACCGGCTGATCCTTATCATTAACGCATTCCAACACCTGATACGTTACACCATCGCAAACGATACCATCTTTGATCTCCTTGGGAGTGATATGATGGTCGGTATCCCGAATAAAGTCCTCTAACGTAGTCCAGGTTACCTGCTCTGGATTCAAAGTGGTAACTCCTGGTTGCCATGCCTCAAAATATTTAGAATTCGCACGACGATTGGTAAAGTTAACTGTCAAAGGCTTGTCCAAAGTACCTTCCGGCAGATAAAAAATATGATCTAAAAACGCAAAGGGTTCGCTGAAGTTATGACACTCGCCCCAGCTACGGCCTTCCGCGTCAGTCAAGGTAACATAATTAACGGGTTCCTGAGTGGTAAGAACGGTCTTCACACGACCGTCTGCTTCTTTTATACAAACGCAGCGAACAATGTAACTGCTGTCCACAACGATAGGTGTATTATTCATAGGGTGATACCTCCGGAATGTGATATGAATATTGTATCCTGTATCAGAAAGTCTGTCAAGAAAAAGGAGCATAGCAGTTTACACTGCCATGCTCCTTATGTTTCTTGTGAATACCATCCATTATAGAATGGTCAAATTATTTCTTAAATTCCATCGGATACATTCCGTCGGTGGTACCATCGGAATCGCCGGTAATGGTCAGTACATTGCCATTCAGAGTATAGGTCTCGTATACGTTCTTATCGATGTCGTAGTTCAGACCATCAGACATGTACAGCTTACCATCAGCAGCTTCAAATTTACCCTCAGCTTCCATCTCAGCGATGATCTCGTAGTACATAGAATCGCCGAAAGCCTCATCCATCATTTCATCAATGGTGGTCTCAGATGCAGCCAGCAGATCTTCCAGAGTCAAACCATACTCTTCTGCAGCAGCAGTCAGATAATCTTCCATACCATCAGCCAGCTCAGCCTTTACATTTTCGAAAGAAGCCTTATTAGCGGTGGTATCAGCGGTCATTTTATAAGTACCATCTTCATTCAGATACAGTTCAACTTCCAGAACGAACTCATCAACCATCAGATACTGAGCAATTTCAGGCTCAGTAGCCAGACCTTCATTCAGGTAGCTGCCGAAATCCATTTCACATACCCATTTACCCAACATAGCTTTGTCGGTCTTGCTGCCACAAGCGGTCAGCATGGTCAGCAGCAACAGAGCTGCAACCAAAACACTTAATACGCGTTTTTTCATTACAATTTTCTCCCTTTTCAAAAGCGTTTGATCCTGCGTAATTCGCAGATTGTCTCGATTGTACTACATTTTTTCGACTTTTTCAAGCCTAAAAAATATCCGTAGTTCTACCTATTAAATAGTAATTCAGACCAAAGGTGAATTTACAATATTTTTATACTATATTTATTTATGATTGTTATATATTTATACCATATATAATGTTCTTTTTTAATAATTATAGCGCAAAAGATAGTCAACTCTCCAAAACCGTCCTATTCTATATGCTAAGATACTCCTACAGTTTTAGTACTGGCACAAAAGAATATGGGAAGGTGAACAGACAGATGTTTTACATCGTAGAAGATCATCTAACCCATCCTGATATCGGCGATTATACATCGTATGGTATTGGCATGGGCAATCAGGTGATCCATGACATCTCGACGGATCGCAGCTTTGTAGAGGCTCTGGTACAGCGATTTATACGTGAAGCGTTGGAACCGGAGCATTTATATGAAGCCGTTGAAGATGCCATTACTTTTGAAAGCATTTTATCCGTTCAATAAAATGCGAAAAGCACGAATTCCACAGTTTCCTGTGAAAATCGTGCTTCTTTTCTTTGATTCAGAAACGATTCAATCGTTCGATATCTGTAATCCGTTTAAATTACAGAGCAGCCTTAGCGGTCACAACCAGCTTGGTGAAAGCAGCGGGATCGTTTACAGCGATGTCAGCCAGAACTTTACGGTTCAGGGTGATGTTAGCTTTCTTCAGACCGTTCATGAAGCGGCTGTAAGACATGTCGTTCATATGGCAGGCAGCGTTGATACGAGCGATCCACAGCTGACGGAAGTCTCTCTTTTTCAGACGACGACCGATGTATGCGCTGCGCATAGATCTCATAACAGCAGCCTTAGCGCTGCGATACTGTTTAGAACGGGCACCATAGAAGCCCTTAGCCAATTTCAATGTCTTTTTATGTCTCTTACGTGCGTTCAATGCACCTTTAACTCTTGCCATGATTAAATCCTCCTTAAGTTTTCAGTTATCAAATATAATGATGTGCCGAGACCCTATTAGCTATAAGGCAGGATCTTCTTCATAACCTTTGCATTGGTCTTGTCGGTCATGTTGGGCTTTCTCAGATTTCTTTTTCTCTTGGTGGTCTTCTTAGTCAGGATGTGGCTCTTATTTGCTTTGAATTTTTTCAGCTTACCAGTTCCTGTAACTTTGAAACGCTTTGCAGCAGCTTTTTTGGTTTTCATTTTCGGCATGATGTTTTCCTCCTTAAAATTGCAATGTATCCTAACGCTTGAAAACGTTTACGGTCAACGTAGACGCGATCTCATCGTTTGGGCATCAAAAACATTACCATACTGCGGCCTTCCATCTTGGGTGCCTTTTCAATAGCTCCCACCTCGGAAATACCTTCAGCAAATTGATTGAGAACCTCGCGGCCGATCTCCGTATGGGTCATCTCACGACCACGGAAACGAACGGACACCTTTACCTTATCACCTTTTTCAAGGAACTTAGCAGCATTTTTCTGCTTAGTCTCAAGGTCATGGTTATCAATGTTAGGAGACAGACGAACTTCTTTTACTTCCATCGTCTTCTGCTTTTTCTTAGCTTCTTTCTCCTTTTTCATCTGATCAAAACGGTACTTACCGTAGTTCATGATTTTGCAGACCGGCGGTTTAGACTGAGGTGCAATCTTAACCAGGTCCAAGTTCTTTTCCTGTGCCAAGTTCATAGCTTCCTTCACAGAAACCACGCCCAGCTGTTCACCATTTTCATCGATCAGTCTGACTTCTTTATCACGAATCTCTTCGTTGATCATTAACTCGCTAATGGCTCGATACCTCCAAAAATATGAATGGACGCATAAAAAAACGAATCCGTTATTGGATCCGCTATATAGGAACGCTCATCTGCTTTTCCACCGAATAGATACACAGTACTTTGAGCGAAATTCTCATATGAACCATTGCCATGTGCGGATTTCCATGTTATAATTGAACATTACCGATGACAAGGTGAGAAGCGGATCTTCTACTTGTTTTTCATGCGTTAATTATTCTAACACAACACACATGCAATGTCAAGTATAATTTTCAAAAAATAAAAGTTTACACCCCTGAAACATCTGCTTTCTTGCGGCTCGCACCGGCATGATGTATACTAAAAGTATCAACGCTTTAGCCTCGGTCCTATTTCGCGCCCCGCGCGTCCTTTACCCGGTCGACCGTCGCTTATACGGAGGACTATTATATGGAAGAAAAACGAATTTTAATTGTCGAAGACGAAAAGCCCATCTCCGGCATTCTGCAATATGGCTTTAAAAAGGAAGGCTTCCAGGTCGCCTGTGCCTTCACCGGCAGCGAGGCCCTCACCCTCGCTAAAGAATTTTTGCCCCACGTGGTACTGCTGGACTGGATGCTGCCCGACATCAGCGGTATCGATGTATGCCGCATGATCACCGAAACCCTCAACATTCCGATCCTCATGCTCACCGCTAAGGGCACCGTGGACGATAAACTCTACGGTTTGGAGGCCGGCGCGGACGATTATATCACCAAGCCCTTCGATCTGCGCGAGGTCATCGCCCGGGTCAAGACCGTACTGCGACGCTTCGACAAGGCCGAAAGCGGCGCCGGCGCCGAAACTCCCGAACTCATCGTAGGTGACATCGTGATCCGCGAGAATGAACGCTCCATCTCCAAGGGCGGCAAATCCATCGACCTCACTCCCAAGGAATTCGACCTCTATGTCTTTTTAGTAAAAAATCCCCGTCAAGTCTTTACCCGTCTTAATCTATTGGAACAGATCTGGGGCTACGATTATCTGGGCGACACCCGTACTGTGGACATTCACGTACAGCGCCTGCGCAAAAAGCTTGACTTAAGCACCTCATTACAAACTGTATTTGGAGTTGGTTATAAATATGTTCCGCAAGAAAGCTGAGCCCACCGCGGCAACCGCCGATCCGGCAATCTCCTTTGGTTCCACCGCTCACACTACGCCCTATGCGCCACTTCCCGCCTTTGCTAAGCATCGAATTCGAATCGGGATCCGCCCCAAAATGTTTTTGGGGCTTTTGGTCGTGTTCATCGCCAGTGTATTTTTACTGAATTTCATTTTGACCAATCAACTCAGCGAAGCCATGGAAGATCAAATCGAATCCGATTTGGTACGCCTGCGCAACAATACCGAGGTATACGTGCGTCAGGTAATGTTGTTGGAGGGTTCGCCCGATCTAAGCGATCCTGCCGAGGCCCAGCGGATCCTTCCGGGACTTCTGGATGAATTGTATGCCACCAGTAATTTTCCGTTAGCCTTTTATGACACCGATAAAACTCTGCTCCATGCCAGTCACGGAGGCATCTTTACCGAAGATGCCTTTCCCACTTCTGCCTATCTAAGAGCCCAAAGCGGGTCTGCTGCCTATCAGCTGCGCTACGACACCGAGACCTTTTGTTATGCCAAGTTTATGATCCCCGTTTCTATTTCTGATGAAATCGTTGGCTACCTGTTATATCATATCGATTATACTGATCTGCAGCTTGAAAAAGCCGACACGACCCGTACGGTTCTTCAAATCACCATTATTGTAATGGCCGCTACCCTGTTGTTTTCTGTGTTGATGCTAACCCATTTCACCACTCCGCTTGGACGTTTAACTGCGCTGACCGGTCATTTCAAAGAAAAAGGTGTTAGCAATTTGGAGCTTCAAACGCAAAAGGAAAACCTTTCGCTTAAGCTGGCTCGACGCCGCGACGAAATTGGCAAACTATCGCAAAATTATGCTGAAATGTTAGATACCATCCAACGTCAGCTCAGCCACATCCAGCAGGACCGTAACCGTATTTTCCAGTTGCTCAACAGCAAGCAATCTTTTTACGATAATGTGACCCACGAATTAAAAACACCCTTGACCACCATTCAAGGCTATGCCCAGCTCATTCAAGATAACGGAACCACCGATCCCGAACTGCTTCAAACCGGATTGGATCATATATTAAACGAAAGTGCTCGCCTGCACTCCATGGTTCTTCAGCTTTTGGAAATGTCCAACGTAAAGAATAACTATCAGCTTCATCCTCTCGATCTAACCACGCTTTTAGTCAGTGTCACCGAGGCCATGGAGCTCAAAGCTAACCGCTATCAGAGCCACCTGAAACTCACCTGTCCCGAGCATTTGACCGTAAATGGCCAGGAAGATCGCCTACGCCAGCTGGTCATTAATCTAATCGACAACGCCATCAAATACGGCGCTCCCAATGAAGCCATCGAAATTACCGCCGGTCGGCGAAAAAAAGACGGCGCAGCTTCCACTGCCGCCGCACCCGAGGGATCGTCAACCGAGGAGCTCGTATTTCTTGCTGTTAAAAACGGCGGTAACGGTATGACACCGGAACAGCTGGCTCATATTTTCGAACCCTTTTATCGGGTCGATAAAAATTACTCCCGCGAACACGGCAGTTCCGGTCTTGGCCTTGCAATTTGTCAAAAGATCGCCCAGGAGCACCATGCCCAAATCGAGGTAGAAAGCGCTCCGAATGCTCCCACCGTGTTCACTGTATGGTTCAATTCAGAGGAGGTGGATGAATTTGAAGCATAAACTGTTACCTCTTACGGTCCTCATCCTATCTTTCTGCCTGCTCCTTTCAGGTTGCCACAACCCAGTAGTGGAAAAGGTAGGTGTTTTGCCCGATCGTTCCACACAGCTTGTGGCTCATAATACCGAAAACGAAGAAACCGAAACCGAAGGAAAATCTTGGGATGTACATAACGCCGACGAAATTCGATTGTACACCTCTGAAATGGAAATTTCTGAGCAGCCTTCATCCCACTATTTTGGTGACACTCCTTACTTATATCGTACAGTTTCTCAAGCCTCCGGCGATACCACCTATAGCTTGGAGCAAATCCAAGACGATGGTACCTTGACACAGCTGCATGCCATCTCGATTCCGGCCGGAAGCTATTTCCACTACTCTCCCGATGGCACGACTGCGGCCTATGAGACCTGGATCAACAACTGTTTGACACTCATGCTGGTCGATCTTTCCACCAACAAAGAACGAGTTTTATGGCAATCAGACGAAGCTTCCCTATTAAAAGAACTTCAGGTCTCTGCCCGTTTGGCATTGCAGTGGTCACCGGATGGTTCTACTCTGTTATTTATGCCCCTTTGTTACTCCGACGGATCAAGTGATTCTGCGAAGGATCAAACCACCACTATTACTGCAAAACCGGAAAGCTCCGTCCCAGCCGGTGCAGAAAGCTCCACTTCCACAGAGGAGACTCCCGCTGAAAGCTCCGTCCCCACAGATGCGGCTACTGAAACTTCCGATTCCACCGCACCTACCGACGATTCCGCTACAGAAGAGTCTGTAACAGTGAACGATTCCACCGCTGCAAATGATTCCGTTGCAGCCGAGGACTCCGCCGTGGTTACCGCTGTTGAATCGCTTCCCTCTATTTCTCCCCAGGAAAAAATGCAGAAGATCCACCAGGCTCTACCCAATTTTCCTCTTCTTTATGCTTATGAATTAGATGAAAAACAAATGCAGTCTTTCCTGATTGCTCCTGAAGATTACCCGTTGTATGACTCTGCCACTCAGCCTATGATCTGCGCCACCCAAGATGGAAGTCGTTTCTTCATCTATTTCAACTCCCCTTGGGATCCGGCTCAGGCTCACTTCCTTGATTTAGAAGCTCCCCTGCATTATTCCACGCCCTTGACCGACTACTTAGCCAACTTTACCGAACTAAGCAGCCGTCCTCTTTTCTACGATCATCTATTATATCTGCAGCAAGATGGCATTGGTATCACCGCTCTGGATCTTTCCCAGGGTTCAGTGGTTGCTCAATATTCTTTCCACGATCCCATCCATTCCTTTACTCTCTACGAAGATACCCTGATCGTAGCGCAGCCTGCTTCGGTAGGCGGCGGTGTGGATGTCACAGCCTATCTTTTAAATTTGGAAACTAAGCAATCCGTTCTTCTCTATCATAACAATGAGACCTATTCTCCTTTCATTAATCATATGGAGATCAGTCAAAACGGAATGCATTTGCTGATCGAGCAGCTCCCCTCAACGTATCGTACTCAAAAACAGCTGATCCAGCTCAGCTTTAACTGAGTTCAATCCGCTTGAAACAAAAACCCGCCGAAGTGACGATCATCCAATTCCGATATGATCACCGCTTCAGCGGGTTTTCTTTATTATTCTTCAAAAAATTCTTCGCACACTCTTCCATCTGCCTCCGGCAATTCACCGCCGAAGATTCGGGCAATCGTGGGACCTTCATCGATCAAACTCATCGGAATCTCCACGCGACCCGGGCGAATCTTTTCGCCACGCATGGCAAAAATCGTCGTATATCCCGGTTTACTCGGCAAGTATCCATGAGTCGCCTTGGTCGGTTGCTTTTCAGCATCCACAACAGCGCCTTTTAATGTATCCAGCAAGCTAAATCCTTCTTTCGCCTCAAGCATAAGCAGGCAGCGATCATCGGCTCCTAAAGCCCCGGCTTCTTCACCACTAAAGATCGCCTCAATACAGTCCTCATGTTCCGCACTGAATGTTTGAAACAAGGTCTTAAGTTCCTCTTCCAATTCTTCTTTCGCTTCCTGATTCAACGACGGATGCGAATAAATATAAGCGCTGCCGTCACCCTCCTGTGCCAGTACGCGATATGACTTCACATTAATACCATCTTCTGCCGGTGTCAAATAGCCGGCCTGCTGCAGAAGCACATTCAAACGAACGCCCTTGTGATAATCCAAACTGGAGTGATCTCCCAGTACGACCCAGGTCACAGGTTCTCCTTCCATTAGATCCATCAGCTGTGAAAGTCGCTGATCGTGACGTTTTAGAGCCATCAAGGCCTCTTTACTGTTATGACCATATTGATGACGCATACTGTCCAGATCCACAAAATGAATCAATGTCAGATCCGGCTCATATTTAGTCAAAGTATACTTTACCGACTCATGAATGAAGTTATCCAGATAGGGCTCCTTAATTCCCTGCATCAATTTACCAAATTTCAGAAACAACTCTGCCTGAAACTTTTTGGAACCGCTTCGCAGCGATGCCAAAATCTGATGATCCCATTTACGGTTCGCAAAAATTTCCGGCACATGATAATCAATTTTGGCCCCTGCTGTTACCGGCCACAAAAAGGATGCTGTTTTTAAACCCTTCTCCTTGGCCGCTTCGTAAATCGTTTTACCCTTTATGTAACTACGCTTCCAGTACCAATCCGGAGATGCCATGCGATTTGGCTGCAGAAGCAGATTCTGCACTACCCGATGGTTCACCGGCAGTCGTCCGGTGGCAATGCTGCAATGAGCCGGATATGTCAGCGTAGGATACACCGACTGCACCTGATCACAATACGCAGCTTCCTTCATAAATCTGGCAAAGCCCGGCATTTTTGATACGCTCTTCCAGTCATCGGTTCCCATTCCATCAAAGGAAATTACAATGATTTTATGCTTATGATTCACGGCGCGATTCCTCCTAATTGTTGCTGTAATTCTTCTTTTTCACTACGCAGCTGTTCCTGCGACAGTTCCAGTTCGATCACCTGATCTTCCAATTTTTGCAGCTGGTCCGGGTAAACCAAATACCACATAAATCCGGCGCAGCATAGCACTCCGGCAAAAAACAGAATCAACTGTTTCAGTGACTCACTCATATTGCGGATCGATCTGCGTTTTTTGCCCTTAGTTTGGAAAATTTCCTCGGTATCCACTTCAGCCAAAGTCTGTTGGACTGAAAGTTCCTGACTCAGATCCTGAATTTCGCTTACACTTTCGTCCTCAAGTCCTTTATCCAGCTGTCTCTGAATATAAACCCAATAGCGCTTGGCATCCGGATTCAGCGGTTCCAACTTCAACACCTTTTCCAACACATCCAGCGCAGTTTTATAATGCCGCTTCTGCATATAACACAAAGCCAGCACCAATTGAGCCCTTATATATTGCGGATTTAAATGCACCGCCTTGCGCAGTCTGGTAATGGCAAAATCCACATTTTCCCGCTGAGCCAGATCCATGGCTTCATTATATAAATGAAGACTCTCACTCATATTGGTAAGAAGTTCCTGCTCTTTTTTAATATCGCGCAAATAGACCGTAGCTTGATTATGGCGGGGATTTAAATATTCGCTAATCGACCAGTGTTTCATGGCCTCACCCAATTCTCCCCTCTGGAACTCAATCAGCCCCAGCAAATTCCTTGCCTTTTCATCCACGATCCCCTGGATCTCATCACCGGAGATGCCTCCCGACAATTCATCCACCGATAAACTTTTGGGAAACTTAGCAAGTTCTCCTAAAAAATTCAACATAACGGCCTCCGCTGCCGGTCACGCCGGCATCACTCAGTTTCATTCATTGTTCATCAATAATCGTTTCGAGCTCGCCCACCAAATACAGCGATCCGGCACACACCGTTAGCTGCACCTTCGGCTCATGCACTGCAGTTCGCAGGGCCTCTTTCGGATCTGCAATGCAGCTGCCCTTTTGCCACAGCTGTACCAGATACTCCATTTGATCTTCCCCATGAATACAGGTAAAATATACATTTCCAATCGCTGGGCACCGACGCAGCGGTTCTGCAATACCACTGATATCTTTTTTGGTCAATGCACTAAAAACTAAATTACAGCTTCCGGGCGCATACTGTTTGGCCAAATAATCTGCCAACATTTGAGCTCCATTGGGGTTATGTGCTCCATCCAGAAGTACCGGACGCCCCTCATATTCGCGGCGTTCCATTCTTCCGGGCCAACGGGTATTTCTTAATCCCCTGCGCAAGCTTTCCTCGGTGATCTTCCAACCCTGCTGCTGCAAAATCTTCACGCTGCACAACACAGCCGACACATTCTGCACCTGATAGTCGCCGATCAGCGCCACTTCCAACTCTTCATAGGCAAATTCAGCATTCCTATAACCGCCCTTGCCATCTGTCGTCACTTCACCGCTGTAGCAATACAAACTTTCCTTTTCAGTCGCTGCTTGGCGCACCACCGCCTGCACTTCCTCCGGATTCTGTGCCAGCACCACCGGTGCACCCTGCTGTATAATACCAGCCTTCTCAAACGCAATCTGCGGCAGTGTATCACCTAATACCTTTGTATGATCCAAGCTGATCGATGTAATCAAACATAGTTTGGGCTCCTTCACCACATTCGTGGCATCCAAGCGACCACCCACACCCGTTTCCAACAGGATCACATCCACCTGCTCCTGTGCAAAGTACAGAAAACCAATTGCCGTTACCAGTTCAAAAAAGGTGGCATGATTATCGCCTCCGGCCGCGATCGCCTCGGCCGCTTCCTTCACCTTCAAACCAAGGCGCACCCATTCTTCCTTCGGGATCTGTTTGCCATTTACGCGAATTCGCTCCGTATATTCCACCAGATGCGGCGATGTATACATACCTACTTTATATCCACTCTCCTGCAAGATCTGCGACAGCATAGCGCAGCAAGATCCCTTACCATTGGTTCCGGCCACATGGATCACCGGAATCTGATCCTGCGGATCGCCAAAACGCGCCATCAGCTTTTCCATATTACGGGTACCGTCTTTTTTACCGTACATCGGCACCCCTTCCAGCCAAAGAATATATTCATTAAATGTCATCATCTTTTACCTCAAATTCTCAAAGTATCAAATACGCACTCTTTCCACTATACGAAAAGTGTACAGAATCTATTGGTAAAAGTCAAGACAAAAGTACACCTCTCGGTGTACCTTCGCCACTTTATGCGCGCCTGCGCGCCAACATCAAAAGTCCCAGCAGCAGCATCGCAGCCCCCGCAAGAGCCGCATATACCATCGGTTCCTGTGCATCCGCAGTGACCACAGCCTCCTTTGCAGCCTTTAGCTGTATCTCCAACTCATAATTCCAGGCATTTTGAAGATCCCCCACGCCCGGAAGCCCCACCAAGGCGGGCTGGATCCATGTTTTTTCTTCCATTTTCTCCTGCTGCCTCTGATAGATCATATAAGCCCCCTGCGGCAGCATCAGTTCTGCACTTCCGTTTTCATCCAGTTTCACCTTAGCCACCGGCGATATTTTATGCAGTTTTGCATATTCATATAAGGCATCTATCATTTTTCTGCGTTTGGAATTTCCCTGTTCCATCAGGTTCACCTCGCTTTGCCGAAACTCTTCCTGTAAAACAAAGGAAAGCGAAAGGTTCGTGGCATCGATCCGACCCACCTGATATATTTCCAACTCCTCTCCCTCCGTCCCTTGTTTTTTATCTGTATTGATTTGCAGTTTACACTGCCGTGATGTATCTAAAATATAAGGCGGAATCCTTCTTTCGTTGGCCGACACCGGCAATTTATAGCTGCCAAACAGCGTTGTAACAAATAGGCAGAATGCCCCCGCCAAGATCATCATTTTTCTTTTCATTTTCTATCCCCCTATTTTCAGGCAGCTGAGCCGCTTTCAAGCAGCTCAGCCCAGCCTGTACCAACAATCGATGCGTCAGATCTTCGGAGTCCACATTGGGAGAGTGATTTTAACGGCGAACTGACTTAGTTACATCAGGAGGTGTCCCCCCTCCGACCTTACCATCGATTCCTTGGTTACGGTGTAAAATTAAACCTTCTTCTATCAGTAGTCTTTTGGTATGAAGGCCCCCATGTCATCTATTTAAATCAACTTTTGAACTGCCTCTTTTGCCATCCCTGCTGTATACAATATGGCGTTCCCCTGTCGAACTCCAACAGAGCAGCGATCTCCTTTGCCGGCAAGTTGATTCTGTATTATTTCGCTTTGATTCACCCGCTCCCCTCTTACCAATAGTCGATGACTATTGATCCCATAGGGAGTACAGGTCACCAGCGTTACATGATCTTTGCCTTCCACCACCCCAAATTCTTTTGTTTCATCGGGCAGTACCACCTTAATTTGATCTACCTTGTAGCAAAGCACCTCATCTAGCGTGTGCAAATAAAACATATCTTCTTTCCTCAGCTGATCCAGATCTGAAAACAAAGCAGCCGACGGATCCCCACAATGAGCCGAAATTACACAGTGTGTCGTTGCCCCGCCCACCGGTAGTGCTGTATTTTGCATGTGACCTGCACCCTTTGCAAGCACAGCCTCCGATGTGCCATGGTAGACGGGCAAATTCACCCCGATCTTCGGTATCTCAATATAAGACATAATGCCGTCCCTGTTTTCATTCAACAGCTGTTCATAAGAAAGATCCCATACTCCTTCCCCCTCTTTTTCCGAAAGCCGTACCGTCTGACTGAGCTGTCGGTTATATGCCTGTGCCTCCGCCCGCGCCCGTTCCAGTTCCAATCTGCTGAACTCCTTCAAATCAGTTTGATAGGTGCGGATCACCTCGTCCTGCCGGTTTTCCGCTGCCCATCCGGAACATAACGGATACAAAAGCATGCTTACCCCGCCCACGACTAACAGTACACTCAAAACTGCCCAGCTTTTATGCAGCATGCAGCTCCTTTCTACGCTTACAATACCGTATCATTCCTGCAATTCCACAGCCGGCCGCACCGCTGCCGATTATCGCATACAAGGTCTGTCCCCCTCCACCGGCGGCAGGGACGTTAAAGCCATGTCGATTGAGCACCGTAAACGCAAACAGACCATCTTCATACATCCCCCTTTCAGAGTTAAAGATCCCATCGGCAATCTGACGGTCATCTGCCCCTTCCATTCCATAGTTAGACCAATACACCATGGATTCACAATCGGTATACCGATAGCTGTATCTAGTTTTCACTAAGGCCTCATTTCGGCTCATACTTCCGTCATCTCCCTTGGCATCATAGCTATACACTTCTCCCTGCACTGCCACAAAGCTGCCCTCTTCGTGGCCTGAAACATCGATCCTCACCTTCATCTTATCTTGCCATATATAATAGCCCTTACCGGATTGGATCTGAAAATATGCCCCCTCCGGATCAGTGCAATAGCTCATGGGCTGCATCTTATCTGCCGCCTCCGACGCAATAGTCAGTACCACCGGCGCCTTCAGAAGCTGATATCCACTCAGTGTTTTCGTTTCCACCAATTGATACGTTCCGTCACCCAAACCATAGATATATACCTGCTGATCATCATCGATCACAATTTCCGCGCCTTCCTGTGCAGCCGGATCCACATAGTAGTCTCCCACTCGGGCACTGCAGCCATCCACTTTCAACGATTCTAGATCTTCTTCCGTATAGCGGCTTACTTTAATGACATTTCCCCAGCTATCACATAACTGAAATGTAACGCCTGCCATGTTTTCATTCCCTTCTCCTTCCTTCGTTACCTGAAGTGCATAGGTATACACCCTTGTATCTATACACTGCGGATCGATCACATCCAGATCCTGCTTGCCCGGTTCTTTAAATGCTTCGAACACATTCTCCGGTACATGCACTTCATTTTCAATCTCCCATCGATTATCAGTGGTCCTATGCGACAACACCAGCGCCACATCATTCACGTTACCGGGCTGTCCCACCAAGGCCTTCTCGTTAAGCACCAGATCATAGGTCACATAAATCTCGCTATACAAAGGAATCCGTTTCGTGGTCCCATCCCCGGCTGCATCCTCCGAAAGGCTTTGAGTATTAAACAACACCGCAAAAGCATTTTCATGTGCATATGCCTCCGGCTGCTCCGCCCGGATGGACATATCATTCCCGTAAAAATCGGTAAAATCCTGAACATTCGTAATATTTTCCATCTCCTTGGCCGATACCACGCGATAATTCTCTACCCCCTCGCTCATTCGGGGAATATACACCATTTCTCCCTGTACCGTCCTGCCCCAAACCTCCATGCGGGCAGCTGCATTTCCCTCTGCCACATCATTGATAAATGTTTGCCCCACCGACATGCGATCCAGCAAATAATACACTTCCAGTTCTCCTATGGTGACCGGCACATCGGCTCTCAGCCAGTATCGAATCCTCTCACCCATGGAAAAATCTTCCGCATCGGTCAGCACATCGTTACTTGGATCATCCATCCCCTCCGGCAAGCCGCTATCTGCCTCACCTCTATCAGCCACAATATGCTTTTCCACCGACAAAGGGGCCACTGCATTTTTCGGATACACCTGCACGTCATATACCCATTCATCCACCGCTGCCATAGGAAGCGAAACCACAAAGGGTCTGACCTCCGTAACCCGATTGGAATAGGATGACTCATACACAATATACAACCCCAGAGGCAGGCCCGCCCCATCGCCATCAAAGGTCGCATTGCCGTTTCGATCCGTCACCGCTGACCAGCTGGGCAGTTCCTCGCGATTCCCCATTCTCATCGCCGGCTCCTCCCCATCAAGTAACCCATTTATCCAGTTCTTCAGTTCCTGCGTACTGCTGAGTCCCGAAGGAATATCGATCACCGTCCCTTGCTCGGTACTATCGCGGATCAGCGATCGGTATTCCATACTAACCGAGCCTGTATCATCTAGCTGCCCCTGCTCAATCGCCGCAACCTGATACAGCGTATACGTCACATCGCCCATATCTTCCAACGAATCCGTCGTCTTATGAATGTGCAAAACACCCCTGTTTTGCGTGTCGATCACATATTTCGTTGCCCCATAGGCAAAGTCATATGCATGATCAGGATGCTCCATCGCCGACAGATCCATCTGCTCATTGTATGTCGGAGCCGCCCAAACTGCCGAACTCACCCATAACGTTCCGGCAAGCCCAATGCTCAGCACTCTCCCCCAATTTTTTCGTTTCATTTTATTCCCTCTCCTTTTTAACATATCGAACGCCCATGCCCGTTCCCGCTGCGCAAAGCGCAAAGGCGGCGACATACAACCAAGCCTCGCCTCCTCCGGACTCGGGCATAACATAGGACGGCAAATTCTGCAAGACAAACTCACGGCTAATCGGTACTTTTACTCCCTCATAGGACCAAGTCTTTTCTTCTCCCTGCGGCAAGCTGAAATATACGCTCTCCGCTAACAGTTGATATCCGTCCGACGCCTGCGTCTCCGTCAATCGGTATTCCCCCGCCGTCAAATTCTCCCAGATCGCCTCTCCGTTTTCATTTGTTGACTTTTCTTCTATCGCCTTCCATTGATACCAGCCCTGCTCATCCTGCTGGCTACCCTCCGCTTCAATTTCTTCAGGCAGACTATATACTTTTTTCTCCAGCAAAAACTTCGCTCCTGCCAGTTTCAACTCCGGCTGCAGGGTATCCACCTTGAGAATCCTTAGCGATCCTCTTCGCAGTTCATTTTGAACAGTGACCTGTGTCACCTCCTCCCTGTTTGCCCCCACTTCCACAGTGATCGTCTTTGGAATTTCAAACTGAAAATTACCTCCGTTCCCATTCATCCCTTCTGCAGGCACCTCTTCTATCGTATAAATACCAACCTGCAGGTCCTGAATGTAGATCTTGCCCTCTGCATCTGTTTCATAAAGTTGGCTATAGCCTGTTTGGGTGCTTTGCACCCTGAATTGATAGCCCTGCAAGCTTGACTTCAAATACGCATCCTGTTCCACCACTTTTTGAATCCGTAGATCCGCCGTTGCGGGGGCGGCCTTGATTTTGAAAAAGCCCTGCACCGGATCGTTCAAGTTGGTGGAAGAGGCCAAGATCGTTGTTTGCCGCACCTGATCGTCTCCAACTCGGCGAGCTAAAATGGGAGTGGGTTCTTTAGCGCCTTCGCACACTGTATTGACCAGTGTCACTGTGCAATCCACCCTTTGAGGATTTTCAATCATCAACTGATTGCCGGAAACCGTAAGCTTAACTGCCGGATCAGACGCTTGAAGCCTCATGTATTGCAAAGAGTTTCGCTCATCGGTCAGCGTGAGTGTATCTTCCTTCATCTCACAGGTAGGAGCCGCTTCCGATGCGGCGGCAGTGAAACTGGGAATTTTTTTCGCATTTTTCAGCTGAGCGATCCACAAATCATACCACTCCTTCACCGATTTACCTCCGGCTGGGGCTGTTTGATAGTATTTCATCCCCTCCCAGCCGTATTTTTTCCATGTATCGCCCACCAAGTTGAACTCAGCGTCCATATCGCCCCACACAATCTGCCATATGATCATCTGTGTGGCAACATATTTTGTACCCTCCGCTGCATTGCCGGCTAATTCGCCGCCGTCAGTCACCTCGGTGCCGCACACCTGCAGGATGCGGCCCAGCATACGAAAGATGACACCCTTTGCCGTAATGCGGCCGGTGGTCAAATTACGGATCACATCCTTATCTCCAATATAACCATAGGCCTCGTCACCGCTTTCTCCGATCAATGGCACATCCGGGTTGATACAGTAGGTAAGCTGGCCCGGTTTTAAAACTGTATCCCCACTGCTGATTTCTTCTCCTGCCCATCGCGCCGAATAGTAGTACTCTGCATAGATTCCGTTGGTTCTGATAAAGCCGTCATCTGTCATTTTTCCAACGCGCATATCCGCATAGCCGGCCGGCACCGATCGCGGCTCGATCGCAGTTTCCGCCGCCGTCTCCTCCGGCACTATACTTTCTTGCTGCGGCTCTGCCTGCTGCGCTCCCCCTTCCTCCGCCGCATAAGCGGACAGGTTCAAGCTAAGCAGAGCCATCATCGTACACGTCATCATGACAAACCATCTTTCTATTCTTGTCATACTTCCCCTCCTTCTTAAACCCAATACACATATACCTCGTAGTAGGCATCGCTCAAGGTATTCGGTCGCTCTTTAATCGACAGAGCAAAGCCTTGACAGTTTTCCATTTGCATCAATACAAAAGCTCCTTCGGTGTATTCCAGCATGGCATTCATCACATGCTCTCTGCCGAAAATCAATTCTTCTTCATAGATCGGTGTAGGGGAATCCCAAGTTTCGCCCTCCATAATGTCCGGATGATACGTCAGACCATACTGCGCCCCCAGCTCTGCCAACTGTACCAGCACCTGAGATTTATCTGCTTCCGTTAAGTAATAGGGTTGCAGGGTTTCACTCCTTTCGCTGTTTTCTTCCTCCCCTACGCCTTCTTCCTGCGGGTTACCCTCTTTCTGTTGAACGCTCTCTTCCCACTGAGACACCTCGCCTGCCGCTTCAGCGCTTTCCTCCGGCTGCAGTATTTCTATAGCAGCCCCAGCGCTCTCCTCTTCATACTCGATGCTTACTTCTTTTTCCGCCTCCTGGGACCCATTGTCAGCGGAAGATTCTGCCTCCTTTCTCTGCGTGCTTCTCTCAAGATCTGCACTTGCTGAACTCTCTTTTGCATCGTACAATTCTGCTTCAACCCATTCATCCTCGTAGCTTTGCTGTTCATTCTTCTCCTCCTTGTTCTTTTCGTGTCCGCATCCCGCAAACACACCGATCACCAAACACATCAAAATCGACTGCCACAAAAACCACCCTTTTTTCCTTTTCATTTTTTACTTTTACCTCCTCCTGATTGCGGCTTCTTTATTTTTGTTGCGATAGCATACCACATCTTTTTCGAAAAAAGAATAACATGGTATGTTAAGTTCGGTACCAAACTTGACATACCATGTTAAGTTTTGAAAAATTTTTTTGAGAATTTTTAAGATTTTTTTCGTTTTTTCGGGCAAACAACAAAAAAGAGCTGCCTTGCCGATCCTGATTGGATCGGAAAAACAGCCCTTACATTTTACCTGATTTAATTTTTGTAACAGCGATCCTGTCTTTTCTGTGCTTACAGAATGAATTACAGAACCTGAACTACCCAGCCTTCGGGAGGAGCAATACGACCCATCTGGATACCGGTCAGGGTATCATACAGCTTCTTCAAAGTGGGGCCCATTTCATCCATACCGCTGGGGAAGTAAATGTCTTTACCGTGATCGTAAATATGACCAACAGGAGAGATAACGGCCGCAGTACCGCACAGACCACATTCAACGAAGTCTTCCAACTCGCTCAGCAGTACTTCACGGTGTTCTACTTCCATACCCAAATACTTTTCAGCTACGATCATCAAAGAACGACGGGTAATGGAGGGCAGGATGCTATCGGACTTAGGAGTTACCAGCTTGCCATCTTTAGTAATAAAGATGAAGTTGGCACCACCGGTCTCCTCTACTTTAGTTCTGGTCTGAGGATCCAAATACATATTCTCAGCAAAGCCTTCATCGTGAGCTACTACAATGGGATGCAAGCTCATAGCATAGTTAAGACCTGCTTTAATATGACCGGTACCATTGGGGGCTGCACGGTCATAATCGCTTACCTTAATGGAGATCGGCTTTGCGCCGCCTTTGAAGTAGGGGCCAACAGGAGTTACGAAAATACGGAACTCAAATTCCTGTGCGGGCTTAACGCCGATTACACTGTTGGTACCAATCATGAAGGGACGCAGATACAAAGTAGCACCGCTGCCATAGGGCGGAACGAAATCCTTGTTAGCAGCTACTACCATTTTAACAGCTTCAATAAACTTATCCTCGGGGAATACGGGCATTTCCAGACGACGGCAGGAATCAGCCATTCTGGCTGCATTCAGGTCGGGACGGAAGCATACTACATGACCATCTTCGGTGTAGTAAGCCTTCAGACCTTCAAAACAGGTCTGAGCATACTGGAATACGCAGGCACACTCGCTCAAAGTAATGGTGGACTCAGTGGTCAGCTGACCTTCATCCCAAGCTCCATCTTTATATTTAGCTACGTAGCGGTATTCAGTGGGAATATAACCAAATCCCAGATTACCCCAATCAATATTCTGACTCATTTTTCTTTCCTCCTGATATGCCGCACCTTTCAAGGCGGCATGACGTTATTAATACCTTATTATAATACTCTCAAAACCAAAGTTCAATAGCAGATTTGCAATTTTCAGGCTCTATCACTGCACTTTCAGCGAATCTGTCCGTTACCCTGTACAATAAACTTACAACTGGTCAAGGCCTCCAGCCCCATCGGCCCCCGCGCATGCAACTTCTGCGTAGAAATGCCGATCTCCGCACCCAGACCAAATTCACCGCCGTCGGTAAAACGCGTGGACGCATTTACATATACTGCCGCCGCATCAATGGCCTCGGTAAATCGCTGCGCATTCAGCAGATTCCGTGTCAAGATCGCCTCCGAATGCCCCGTGGAATATTCCCCAATGTGTTCAATGGCTTCCTCCAGACCTTTTACCACCTTCACAGCGATCTCATAATCCAGATATTCTGCAGCATAATCTTCTTCCGTCGCTGGCAGCACCGCCAGTCCCGCTTCTTTCAAGATCCGGCAAGTCTGCTCGCAGCCGTGGATCTTCACCTGAGGCATGGCCTCCGCCAATTTCGGCAGCAGTGTATACGCCACCGCCTCGTGCAGCAGCAAGCTCTCCGCCGCATTGCATACCGAGGGCCGGCTAGTTTTCGCATTCACGATCACGAAAACCGCCATATCCAGGTCCGCCGATGCATCTACATAAATGTGGCAATTGCCCACACCGGTTTCAATGACCGGCACGTTGGCCTGTGTCGCCACCGCCTTGATGAGGCCCGCACCGCCGCGGGGAATCAGCACATCCAGCACGCCTCGCAGCCGCATCATTTCATTGGCCGATTCACGACTGGTATCCTCGATCAGCTGCACCGCTGCCTCGGGCAGTCCGGCCTTCGCCAGCGCCGCCTTCATGCAGGCCACCAGCGCTTGATTACTATGAATGGCTTCTTTGCCGCCTCGCAGCACCACCGTATTGCCCGCCTTCAAGCACAGCGTCGCTGCATCCACCGTCACATTGGGCCGTGCCTCAAAAATAATACCCACAACGCCCAGCGGCACCCGTACCTTCTCGATCAAAAGGCCATTGGGTCTTCGTTTACCTTCCAGCACTGCTCCGATCGGATCCTCCATCTGCACCAGTTGGCGCACCGCCTCCGCCATTTGCACAATTCGCTGCGGCGTCAATCTTAGGCGATCCTGCATAGATTCACTCATACCCGCCGCCCGGGCGGCAATTAGATCCAGTTCATTTGCCTTTAATATGTCATCTTGCTGTTCCAAAAGCGCCGCAGCAATGCAGCTGAGCGCCAGATTCTTTTCTTTTGTAGAGGCTGTTTTTACTCTTTTCGCGGCTTCCTTGGCCGCCAAACCCAGTTCCAATACTGTTTTCATACTGTTAGCCCCCTTCTGTTTTACTTTTCGACCTTCTTTTCAAAACGGGTTCCCACCGATTTACCTTCTACCACATCATACAGCAGATCCGGATTTCCGCCATGGATCAGGCTCATGGCAAAACCACTGTCCATGGCGATTCCTGCCGCCTGTATCTTGGTAGCCATGCCTCCGGTGCCTAAACTGCTGCCGCTTCCGCCCGCGGCGGCAATGATTTCCGGAGTGATGGCTTCCACATAGGGAATCAGCTTAGCTTCCGGATGCCCTTGGGGCGGCATATCGTATAGCCCATCGATGTCAGATAGAATGATCAGCAGATCTGTCCCCACCAGCTGACCAACAATGGCGGACAAGGTGTCGTTGTCACCAAAGGCGATCTCCTCGGTGGATACTGCATCGTTTTCATTTACGATGGGCAGCACGTTCATCTGAAGCAGTCGCTCGAAGGTGTTGATTACATTCTGTTTGCGCTCCGGCACGTCCACCACGTCATGGGTCAGAAGTACCTGCGATACGGTGTGGTTATACTGGCTAAACAGTTTATCGTATATATACATCAGTTCGCACTGGCCCACAGAGGCGCAGGCCTGCTTACCGGGAATGTCATCGGGACGCTTCTTGAGTCCCAGTTTGCCGGCTCCAATGCCGATGGAACCGGAGGACACCAGCACGATTTCGTGCCCTGCATTTTTTAGATCTGCCACCACATGTACCAACTGTTCCACCCGGCGCAGATTCACCAAACCGGTGCTGTGAGCTAACGTAGAAGTACCTATTTTAATTACGATTCTCATGATTCGTTCTCCAAATCCTTCACCATCGGTGAAGTAAAATAAAAAATCAGCCAGTGCTCATCAGGCACTGGCTGAAAGCTTTCTAATATTATACTCTTGTCGCGGACAATCGTCAATATTATACGAGCATTATTTTTTGAATACCATTTTAATACCATCCTGCTCCATGGTCAAAGTATCACCATCAATGGTAAAAGCAACGCGATCATCGGGATCGTCTGCCGGCCAGATCTCGCCGTCTTCCCAACCCATTTCGATCACTTCACCTTCATTTGCCATAGTGCCGGTTCCGTCTTCCTCAAGCTCAATGTACATTTCCATCTCTGCGCCCATATCCTTCAGGCTCTGAGCGGTGATTTTAATGCCGCCACTTTCCATGCTTTCAAAGTCGTAATGACCTGCTACGCTGCTTCCGCAAGCGGTCATGCACAGCAGCATAATTGCTACCAGTGCGCTGCAAAGAACTTTTTTCATTATGTATTTCCTCCTACGTTGGTTGTTTTGCTCGCTGCAAAACAATTAATTGTAAAGAGTATACACCCACAGAACATAAAATGCAATGACTTTTCATGGCGAATATTCAGGATTATAAAAGATCCGGACTCAGCTGATAGCAATCTTCAAAACATTTCATAAGTTCCGGTAATTCCATCTCTTCTTCTGAACAAAAATAAATACAGCAGGCTGAATAGTCTTTGATCATCATAACCTGCAAATCCGAGTTATAATAAATACCACAGTCGATGTAGGATCCATTTGGCAGTACTCTGTACATTCTCGTCTCGAAAATATCCCCATATTTTATTTCCCGCTCTTTTCCCTGTTCAAAGAATGCTTCACGTCCTATTTTAGCATTCGGCTCCACATAGAGTCCCGTATTCAATTCGATCGTATCGACCGAATTCACTGCTTCATCCAATCCCAAAATGCGGATCCAGCCATCGGCCCTCCGCCGATCATCCAAATCCAGCAAATAATTTTTCCTATCTAAATCAACTTCCACAATAACTTCATCCATTGGATCCAACTCTGCAATCAACTGCCCTGACCAATTAGTTTTTAAGCATACCCCCTGAAAGGTCTTCTCGTAGTGTGTATTCCAGGGAATCAGCGCCGCTGCCACTACGAATGTAAATGTGATCGGTATTAAATAACACAGCCATCGCTTCATACTGAACCCTCCTGTCTACTTCGTTATTCTACTCTCGCCTCCGGAAAATAACCCAGCATCACATCGCTGCTTTCCGCTTTCTCCGCACAGATATACACATACTGATTGTGGTAGTCGATCCACATTAGTCTGTCGAAATCTTCGCTGTACATCATTTCGCGATGGATCGGAATGTCGTCCGGATTCTTATAGGAAATACCTGTGTAATATGCTTCGTTATCTTCATAGTATATGTCGCTACAGGTCAGAAACTTTCCAGACTGGTCTTCCCTTTCCAATGCCCGATCCTGATCTACACCCTCAACGGAATCAAATTTGCTCTGCTGATTGTCAGCTAATTTGCCTCCATATCGGCTTTCCAATACAAACGCTACATTTTCCACCGGGAGCGGGCCGCCATCATTTGCTGTTTTGATATAGTTAGAAAACTCAATACGTCCTTCCAGAGTTTTCGCATCATTCAATAAATACTGATGACGATTTACATCCACTTCCACCGTGATCTCATCTGCCGGAATCATGCTGATGATTTTTCCATCCTCATTACACTGATAAATGAAGCCCTTCAATGTTTGCTCATGATTGGATGGCAAAGGCAAATACAAGCCAATCAGCACCACTGCCACCATCGCCACTGCTACGATCCAAAGTTTATTCTTTCCTATTTTTTTCATGATCCTTACCTCGTTTCTATATTTGTTTTGGTCTTTCTAACCATATAGTCGCAAGTGAATCGGAAATCTTTCTGAGGGATTCAAATTTTTTGTTTAGGTACAAACTCAATCTTCAATACCATATCCATTCCATCAGCCAAACGTTTCAGCAGATTGATAGAAGGATTTCTTGTTCCATTCTCAATCTTACTAATATCGGCCTGATGAATACCAGTTTTTTCTGCCAACTGTTTCTGCGTCAATTGTTTTGCCGTTCGCGCATCGATCAGTGCACGAATCACATCCATTTCCGGTTGAATCGATTCATACTCTTTACGAAATTCCGGATTTTCTAGTTGCTCTCTTTTAAATTCTTCCAGAGTTTTCATCACTTTTCACCCTTTCAACATAATCTGCTCTATATGTCTTTGCTATACTAATTTCCTTCCTCGGTGTTTTCTGCACTTTCTTTACAAAGCCATTTGTCAGTATTATTTTTCCCTGATAATAAAAGAAATACAACACCCGAGTAATATTAGATCCCACTTTACATCTTAATTCAAAAATACCATCTTCCAAATGTTTACTGTAAGGTTCTCTTAATATATTTCCTTTCTCCTCCAGTATTTCCAGAAGTCCAACCATCTTAGCTCGCATTTTCACGTCAATTTTTTTCAAAAAATCTTCAACTGGACATTGGCCATCATCCTTCTCATAAAACACCACTTCAAATTTTTGCACGTTTTCTCCTTCTTTTTATTATATGGTATATATACCATATTGTCAACTCCCCAATAGTTTCCAAGTTGAATTATAGCATTCAAAAAAACCGCTGACAAGTTCGTCCCCTTGACACTTGTCAGCGGCTTCATAGCCTTTCAAGCCTTTATTTAAGCCTGTTTATGAAAACTGCGTTATTCAGTTCTCCTTTCAAAAATATTTTTACACCCCAACTTCGATGCCCTGCTCAGCATAGTACTGTGCCTGTGCATTCCAGAGCTGAGCATATTTTCCGGCCTCATCGACCAAAAGCTGCTCATGGCTACCATCCTGCACAATGCTTCCTCCATCAAAGACCGCGATCCGGTCACAGAAGCGACAGGAAGATAAACGATGGCTAATGTAGATGGCCGTGTGATCTCCTACAATATCATTGAATCTTGTATAGATCTCATACTCTGCCACCGGATCCAAAGCAGCCGTGGGTTCGTCCAATACGATGAAGGGTGCATCCTTATAGAGCGCACGGGCCAGAGCAATCTTTTGGGCTTCACCGCCGGAGACTTCTATACCTTCCGCATCAAAATCTTTATACAGCGTGGTGTCGAGGCCCTTAGGCATCGACTTTAGACGATCCGCAAAGCCTGCTTTTTCCAAACATCTCTCCGCCTTTGATCGGTCGTACTGCGATCGTCCCGCCACGTTTTCTCCCAGCGGGAGACCTAATAACTTGAAATCCTGAAATACAACAGAGAAGATATCCATGTATTCGGCGTAATTGTATTTGTGGATTGGGATGCCATTGAGCAAAATCTCACCTTCGGTGGGATCGTACAAACGGCAGAGCAACTTAATGAAAGTCGTTTTACCGCTGCCATTTTGACCGACCACCGCCAATTTCTCGCCCACGCGGAACTTGGTGGACACGTGGCGCAATGCCCAGCTATCGCTGCCGGGATACTTGAATCCTACATTTCGGAACTCGATCTCATAACGGTTGTCGCTGCGTTTTTCTACGGTAAGGGAGCCTTTGTACATGACACTGGGGATATCGAGAAAGTCCAGTGCTTGTTTCAAGAAACCGGTATTGTTGCGCATAATACCTACCTGTGCCAATAAATCAGACACTCCCTTAGCCATAGCTGTAACGGCTGCCACATACTGAGTGACGGCGCCCACATCAAAGGCTCCAGCCCAAGCCTTCAGGCAGACAAAAATGTAGACAAAGCCGATAAAAATACAGGTGACAGCAGTAGAGCCGGCATAAAGTGCTCCACCTTTTCCCCTGAAATGTTTGGCATATATACCCTGTGTGCCAAATGTTCCTGTTTTATCGAATGCAAACTCCCGGCTGAATCTTTCCTGACGGTAGATCCGAATGTCCAGAGCAACCTCTTTATGATATCCACGGTACCCCCAAAATACAAACCGGCGATTTCCCAAGGCATGGTCCCCTACATGCTTAGCCCAAAAAGCTTCGGCACGAGTACTCAGTGCCGGCGCAATCATCGCTGTCAAAATCAATATTCCCAGAAAAATGACCACAATCAAAGGATTATTGAGCCATTGATAGGCTACTGCGGTAACTGGTACTCGACTGGTAAATAATGTCGTTGTTAAAACTATACCACCTATCAAGATAAAAAATGCATTTATCACGGCTGTAGCAACTTCAATAACGCGGTGGAAGCCCCATCCCGCACCGCCCAGCGTCCGTATAATATTCTCATATTCCGACTGTACCTCGCTGGAATCCACCTGAACAAAGTCCATATTCAGCAGCTTATCACTGAACAACGAATATAGATAATAGTAGGTTGTGTGATTCTCCGCTTCGTTCAGTCTTGCTATCAGATTCCGGACCAGATTCAAGACCAAGGTAATGCCCAAGGTGACGAGCACTAATTGTTGCAAACGCCCGGCCCGGCAGGCACCCGCCAACTCACTGATAATCTGTGCAGAAAAATATATGATCACATAAGGGACGATTGCCGCCAAAATCACATCGATCAATCTAAAGATCAAGGTCCATGGATATTTTGAAAGGATGATTCGGATACACTTCCAATTCATTCGAAATGTCTCTATCCATGTATACTGGTTTTTACTGGATTTCCGCATCTTCTATCTCTCCTTTCCGATAATATCTGCTCTGTACTTCAAACAGCTGGGCGTACTGACCGCCCAGTGCCATTAGTTGTGCATGCGTTCCTTCTTCCAAAATACCGCCATCCTGCAGTAAAATGATTCGATCACAAAATCTTGTCGATGCTAAACGATGGGAAATATAAACCGAAGAACGTCCACTGGTCATTTGATTATATTTCATATAAATATCTTCTTCGGCCAAGGGATCCAAGGCGGCTGTAGGTTCATCCAACATCACAATAGGTGAATTTTTATACAAGGCTCTTGCCAGCATCAAACGCTGCGTCTCACCGCCAGAAAGGGTAACTGCATCTTCATATACTGTACGTTCCATCAGCGATTCATATTGATTAGGTAAGCTTTCGATCTTTTCAGTCAGACCGGCCTGTGCAATACATTTCTTAACCTTTTCCATATCGATGTTTTTATTTTCTTGCGCTACATTCATAGCAACAGAACCCGCCAGCAACCCATATTCCTGAAACACGGCACAAAACATCTTATAATAATCACGGCGATTATAGACCCGAATATCCACGCCATCCAGCAATATCCGACCCTCTGTAGGATCCAAAAAACCGCACATTAACTTAATTAACGTGGTCTTACCAGTCCCGTTCAGGCCCACCACAGCCAGCTTTTCTCCCGGATGAAGTATCAGGTTCAAATGGGAAATCGTATCCTCCGATGCACCCGGATATCGAAATGAAACATCTTCAAGACAAATCTCATAAGTCTTTTGCTCCTGCAGCGCTAAGGCTTTTCCATCCTCAAACCTAAACGGCTCCGACCATTCTAGACATTCGCGTATGGTACAAATTTCAATGCTCTGACGCTTTAATTTTGTCATGTTATTTAGAATCCCGGTAAACCAATTACTGAAACCATCTACCGCAGTAAAATAAAGCAGAAATTCCGCTGTCGAAAGTTGCCGTTCCAGTACCAGTCCAATCAAATATGCATACGCGGCACCGTTTCTCAAAAAGACTAGGAACAGATCTACGATGTTGCCTATAAAATATAATTTGGCTGCTTTGATCTGAAAGGCATTGAATGATTTAACTGCTTTATCCATCACATCCTGCAACCATGATTTCAAGCCAAATATACGAATATCTTTGGCAAGTTTAACATCGACAGCTGCTCCCTGATATCCCCATATACGTTTAGATGCCACTGCTATCTCTTCACGATGCTCGTATTCGTAATTGCTAAGCTTACTATTTACCACATATCCCACCGCGGAAGTAATCACAATTAACACCATAATCCAAAGATCCAACCCTGTCAGCATCAGTAAAAATAGTATAAAACCAAGCACACTTTGTGTAAGCTCGGACAATGTTATCCAGATTTGTTCAGATGCTGTATGATTACCGGAAACCCCATCGGAAGCCTTATCCGATAGCAGTTGGAATTCCTTATTTTCCATATTGATATATGATGTAGTACTCACCTTCTCATGCAGCAGACCCAAAAGCACACTGCGCACACCGATGCGGCCAAACAATGCATTTTGATCCACATAGGTCTTAAGTCCATTGAACAGAATTAACAAAATAGTAAATACCACAATGGTCAGCAGCAATTCTACAATCGACACCTTTGCCTGCACCGCATTCAAGATTGCCGGCGTGACAAATAAGCTTACCAGACTGCTGCCAACCACAGCCAGCACTTGTAAAATACCAAAGCCCAACACCTGCTTCTCATACTTCCATGCCATTCGGATCATGAATCCGCTATTTTGCCACATATTATAGCGTGGTTTCTCTTTTTTCTTTCTCATTCGAATCAGTCTCCTTTATATCTGATCTCATTATACCTCTTTGTTAGCTGTTTCGCATCTGGTAATTTTTCTCCTACTTCCCTGGGTGTGTCGCTTCGCTCCACTGTTTTTCCCATCTCCCCCTTTACCCTCTTGTAATACGCCCGGCGCACCAGATTTTCTTCGCTCCTATCGAAAACCTGAGCAAAGCTTCTACGCCGTCGCTTTTGAGCTGTGCCCTTATAAAACTCGGCTGTTTCTACATAGCCCAGTTTTTCGAAATTTCGCTTTTCCTTTCGACGTACATAATCTTCTTTGATCAAATATAAAACAAATACAGCAATAGCCAGTACATACCAGTATGTCAAGATCCATCGAATTATGTATCCACAAAGTATTGCTAAGGTAAATTCATCCTCGGTTACCAGCCACTCCCGCCCTTCCTCTAACGATGTTCCCATACTTGGCGGCCGATTTCCCAGCCATGCACCGTTCAAATTATCTTCCGCTTTCGTAAAGACTTGATCTACTACCCTAGCCAGCGCTCTGTCGGTACCAAGCCCAATGATTACAACAATTAACAAGATAGCGATAGCGCAAAAGGCCCAAAACATTCGGTTATTATGATTTTTAATACGCTGCTCTGAAAATTCTGTTTTTTCCTTCGTATTTTTTTGCTCTCCTATTAACTCATCCACATTCAAATAATGCCGATACTTCAAAAGCAGCACCGCATAGCACACCGTCTGCACACTCAATAACGTCTCAAATCCCCATTGATGGTGTAAAATCATCAACAACCCAGCAAACAAGAAAAATGCCCCATTTATAATTACAACACAGGTTCCGATTTCCCTTTCCGGCTCATAAGAAAACTCCCTAATAATTTGATACCCCGTTAGCAAAATCACATACCCCAACGCTGTAAAACCTGTAGCCAAATTAGGAGCCAGCAGCAGCCAAGCTGCAAAAATGACGGCCAAAATCAAATCTTTTATCACAGCATTCCATTTACGCCGTACATAAGTCGTAAGCCAAGGCTGAACATAAAAGGCAATGGTATACGGCACCGCCTCATACCCTGCTGCTATATACGCCGCATAGGAGATCATGCAGGCTGCCCCCATAAACATTAAAAACACCTTTAGTCCTTCGACCCAAATCGGATACCGCGGTTGTGGGCGTTTTCTATGCTCTCGAATCATTTCATTTTGAATCACTTCTTCAAATGTATATGGCATCGTCCATCCTCCCACCTTTAGATGATACTACTATAAACCAATTTTCCCGTTTTTGTTCTTTTTGGGGACAGACCGTCTCTCCTTGGGGATGAATCGCAGCCGTTCACTTTTCCCTTTACAAACTCTTTGTATTGTGATACGATCCCTGTATTCTAAGGTCATTTTATGACTTATACCATTCGGAGAAAGTATTATGTTTACCAACAACAAAAAACGCCTTATTTTCCTCATTGTATATTTGGCTTACTGCTCCATCTATGTAGCCCGTGTCAACCTTTCTGTGGCCAGTTCGGTGCTCATCGACATCAACGTAGCCGATGCCGCGCAGATTGGTCTTTTGGGCAGTGCCTTTTCCATCATTTATTCTCTGGGTCGCTTGTTTAATGGAAGCCTCAGCGACCGTCAGCCACCCTGGCGCATGATCACCATTGGCCTTGTCGTTGTTGCTTTGAGCAATTTCTGCATTAGTATTCTCCCGCCCTTCCCGGCGATCTTCCTGTTCTGGTCCACCAATGCCTATGCCCAATCCATGTTGTGGAGTTCGGTGCTGTGCATTGTATCCGGCCTTTACGATGCCCGTACCGCTAAAAAGAAAACTTCCCTTATGGTTACTTCTGTAGCCGCCGGTAATATGCTGGCCATTATTCTCAACACAGCTTTTATCTCCGCCTTCGGCATCCGCTATGCCTTCATCGTACCCGGCGCCCTGACTCTGATCCTCGGCTGCGCCGTCCTGCTCACCACCAAAAGCATTTCCGCCCCCGGCGGTGAAAAGAAACACCTGTCTCTATTTGGTCTTTTAAAGGACCGCGAAACAAGACTGATGCTGGTACCCGCCATGGCACATGGCGTTATGAAGGAAAATATCAGCTTATGGATGGTGCTGTTCATTATCGATCGTTTCCAGGTCGATCTGGAAGCCTCTGCTTATTTCGTGCTGTTTATTCCAGTGGTTGGTCTGATAGGCCGCCTGTTATACCCCTTATGTTACCGCCTATGCCGCGAACGTGAACATCAGGTATCGACCTTCGGCTTCATCGCCTGCACGATCTTTTCTCTGCTTCTTTGTTTTGCAGCTACATCGCCGGTAGTGGCTGTGTTGTATCTGAGCCTGATTTACACTGCTGTGTCCCTGATTAATACTTCGCTGCTTTCCATTTATCCCATTCGTTTTCTAAAGAGCGGAAATGTGGCATCGGTGAGTGGCCTTATGGACTTTGCCACCTACCTCGGTGGCGGCATTGGTTCCGCTCTCTATGGTGTACTGATCCTGCACTTTGGCTATCTGCCCATGTTTGCTTCCTGGGCGGCCGTTTCGTTGATTTCACTGCTGATCTTCGCCCGGGTTCGACAAAACAGTTAAATTTTTAAATACTCGCAAATTAAAAAAAACAACTTGTTGACGCTATTCATTAAGCGTTTCCAAGTTGTTTTTTGCAATTTAACATCATTACTGCGGTAAAAGTATCTCTGTTGTAAAGGCTCCGTCCTCGCTGTTTCGCGACAGGTAGCCTCCATAGCGGGCTACTATATCGTCCACCCGCACTAAGCCAAAGCCATGACCCTCACCTTTGGTAGTTCGAAATCGTCCGCCCTCTTTTATCCGCTTTTTTGAAGCGGTCATATTGGTAAAAGACATATAGAGTTGCGTATTTTTCATATCCATATACACGCGAATCATCCGCTTTTCTTCCGGCAAAGGCAGATTCGCCTCGATGGCATTATCAAACAGGTTACCGATGATCACACACAGATCCAGCTCCGCCATCTTCAGGGCCACCGGAATATGGGCATCCACCGTGACCGGAATCTGCCGTGACCGCGCCAATGAAATTTTGCTGTTCAAAATGGCGTCTGCCATGGCATTACCCGTTTTGATGGCTACATCCACCGTAGACAAGTCCGTATCCAACTCATCCAGATACCGCTTGATTGCATCCATATCATCCGATGCCGCATAACTCTTCATCACTTGAATGTGATTCCGATAGTCATGCCGCCAACCACGGATCTGCCGATACATATTCTCCACTTCCTGATAGTGAGTCTCCACCAGCTCCCGCTGGTAAGCAGCGATACGCTTGTCGATCATTTTAGAAATCAAGCCCAATTCGGTAACCTCCTTTCGTAATCTTTCTCAAAACCGTTCGATCATCGCCCGATTCAGCTTTTCATAATATCCTCTGGACAGCGGAACTGCGCTTCCGTCTGCCAGGATCACGTCCGTCTTCCCAATGCGCCGCACCTGCTTCAGGTTTACAATAAACGAGCGGCCCGTGCGCATAAATCCTTCATCCAGCTCTGCTTCCACCTCGGAAAGGGGCTTTTTAATCGTATACTCCTCTGCGGCATGGATCGTCACATAATTTCGCTGCACTTCGATCCACCGAATCTCATATAAAGGCACTCGTATCACACCACCAGCAGTTTCCAGCAGTAATGCTTGTTCGTTCCTTGCAAGTTTCACTACAGCCCTCTCCAGCACTTCAAACAACTTCTCTTCCTTTACCGGTTTTAGCAAATAATGAAGGGCTTCCACCTCGTAGCCATCGGCAATGTAATCATTGTAGCCTGTGATAAACACAATCTGCACTTCCTGATTACCGCTGCGCACCTTTCGGGCTAAGGTGACACCGTCCATTTCCGCCATTTCAATATCCAGCAGAAGAATATCGAATGACTTGTCCTCTTCATATTCGAATAAAAAGGCTTCGGCAGAGGCAAAGGTTTGTACCTCCATCATTTCACCTTTCTTTTTAGCCCAGTTTGACACAAGGCCCTGCAGATACAAAGTATCCGCAGGGCTGTCATCGCAAATTGCTATTTTATACATAAACTACTTCCATTCCAACTTATAATGTATCGATCAACTGCAGTATTTGTTCTAATAAAACCGGAAAATCTTCTTGAATTGTATCCCATACAATATTAAGTCTTACACCTTCATAACCGTGCACAATCCGATTTCTCAAACCATAAATCTGTTTCCATGGTATCATCAAATTTGCTTCTGTGATAGCCGGACTTAATTTTTGTTTTGCCATCTCTCCAATTTGAAGAATATTAAAAACACATGCTTCCTGCAGCATAATCTCATCTTCGAAATCAACATAGGTTCTTCCGCTACAATATTGAATTGTGCGTTGAATTCTTTCTACCATCTTTTGCAGTACAATTTTATCTTTTTCATTGCTCATAAATTATAACTCCCGTCTCCTCGATTTCCTTTTCCACCTTAGAACCAGGTATAATTTGCGATACATCAATTAGGTCCACTTCACATTCTACATTTTCACAAACATCTTCTAATAAACCAAAAAAAGCTAATCCTTTTTTACCGCTATCAACTAAAAGATCAATATCACTGCTTGGTGTTGCATTGCCCTTTACATAGGAGCCAAACAGAATTGCTTTTCTCACATTATTTCTATCAAAAACAGGCGTAAGTCTTTCACGAATTTGAGAGACTGTATATCTTTTTTCCATATCTGTTCATAGCTCCTTTCCTATGATGCTTATTCTTCTCTTTTATTTTAACAGATATCCAAAAATAATCAATAGAAAACATTTTCACAAAAAACATGAAAGTCCTGCAAATCTCTCAATTTGCAGGACTGTTCTTCATCAATGTTCCCCAACTTCTGGAACGATTCATTATTCTTATGAGTTATTCAAACTTTACGGGGCTCTCACCGGCAAATTCACCGGTGGCCAGAGCATCCAGCAGAGCCTCTACGCTCAGAGCGGTATACTCATAGGAGCAAACCACGCCGTCAGCACGCTCGATCAGCGGATAATCATAGGGAGCACCCAGCAGAACTACAGTCAGCTGTACACCGGGCATAGCTTCCACTTCACGCAGAACCTTAACCTGACCCTCGCGGAAGCGAGCATTGAACAGACCCAGCACTACCTTCTTGAAGCCCATCTTAACAGCAGACTCCAGCATTGCCTTAGCAGCATCAGCCTCACCATTCAACGGGATCTTAGCAGCCAAACAGCCAAAACGAGCAGCAGCGCGGTCTGCAAAGCTTACAGCTCTCATATCCTCAGCGCCGGTGGAAGCCGCACTATCGGGAGCAATTACCAAAAAGTCCGGTTTTTCCAGATCCAGTTTCACACTGCCCTTCAGCAAAGTAATGCTATCGGTAGCCACTTCACGGCACAGCATCAGCTTTTCAGCAGCCATGATCACCTTAGCAGCCTGTTCTTCATCAATATTCTGCCGCTCCAGCAGACCCATCTTCTCTTTCATCTTCATGATGCGGTCATAGGACTTCTGAATACGTTCCTCGGTCAAACGACCGGATTCCAAAGCTGCATAGATCGCATCCACTGCCTGCTTAGCAGCCTCATAAGTATGAGAAATCGTCAAAATATCCACACCGGCTTCAATAGCACGCACTGCACCTTCACCGGTACCCATATTCGCACGAATCGCATCCATTTCCATACAGTCGGTCATGGCAATGCCATCAAAACCAAACTGTTCGCGCAGCAGACCGGTCTGAATTACCTTAGACAAAGTACCGGGAGTATTCGGATCAACCAGGTCATAGCATACGTGAGCGGTCATGATCGCGCTGGCACCGGCCTTGATTGCCTTTTCAAAGGGCAGGAATTCAGTCTTTTCCAGTTCCTCACGGCAAGTGGTATTATGGGGTACATCCAAATGAGAGTCAGTAGATACGTTACCATGACCGGGGAAGTGCTTAATGGTAGCCATCACGCCGCCTTTTTCCATACCACGCATCATAGCAATACCTTTTTCAGCCACCTGCTCCGGATCATCACCATAAGAACGGGCACCAATAATGGGGTTCTTGGGCTCAATATTTACGTCCATGTCAGGAGCCAAATCAAAGTTTACACCTACTGCACGCAGGATCTGACCCAGGTTCTCTCCCAGTTTCTCTACACGAGCCAGCGCAGCCTCGCGGCTCAAACCTTTAGAAGAAACACTAGCAGGCACGGTAGCTGCAGTAGCCATAGCACCACTTACCAGAGCAGCACCCTCCACGATACGGCTTACAGCACCGCCTTCCTGGTCAGCAGAAATAAAGGGAGCCACACCCAATTTATCATATACACGATCGCTGATTGCCTTACTCATACGAGCTACCTGGCCAGCTGTCTTCATATTACGGGTAAAGTAAATGTAATTACCTACCTCAAAATCTTCCAACAGACGAATTACCTGATCATCCATCTCCAAAGAAGGAAAACCACACATCAGCATCTGTCCGACCATTCTCTTTAACTTAGCATCCATAGTATCCTCTTCCCGAAACGCCTGGTGCCTCGCACCCGCATTTCATATTTATTTTTTAATGATCGTTTCCAAAATTACTTTCAGCACTTCTGCCGTACCATTTTTCGCCGCACTGGCGCCCATAGCCGCCAAATACTCACTGCGATGCTCCTGCACATGACCGAGTGCCGCTTGCAAGCTCTGCAGATTCAGCTTCTCCTGCGGAAGTACATAGCTAAAGCCCTTCTCCGCAAAATGCTCTGCATTCAAAATTTGATCGCCTCGACTCACCGTAAGCGGCAGCGGCACCAATATGCTGGGCAGCTGCAAAAGCAGAAACTCATTGATGGCATTCGCACCGGCCCGGCTCAGCACAAGATCCGTCATGGCAAACAGATCGGCCATTTCTTCCTTGGCATAGCCCAAGGCGAAATAGCCCTTGGCTTCTTTCGGCGTATAACCACTGGCCTCACCGCCATACAGATGTACGATCTGATAGTCATTCAGCAGTGCTTCCAGATTTTCACCGATCACATCGTTAAGTGCTCCGGCTCCCTGGCTTCCGCCAACCACCATCAGCACCGGCTTGCCCTTCGGATCCAGACCCGTCAGCTCAAAGCCCTTTTCCCTGCTTCCATCTTTCAAGGCCGCTCGGATGGGCGTTCCGGTAAACACCGTCTTGTCTTTTGGCAAATGCTGCAAGGTCTGTTCAAAGGTCACACAGATCTTGCTGGCAAAGGGAGCGCAAATTTTATTGGCCAAGCCCGGTGTCAGATCCGATTCGTGCAATATCACCTTGGTTCCGGTCAGCTTTCCAGCAATCGCCACCGGCACGCAGGCAAACCCACCTTTACAAAAGATCAACGCCGGTTTTTCTCGGCGGATCACTCTTATCGCCTGAAAGATTCCCTTCAATATTCTAAAAGGAGTCAGCAAAGTATCCGGATTCAAACTGCGATGCAGTCTACCCGCTGCCACCTGATGAAAGGGAAGTCCCGCCGCCGTTACCAGCGAATACTCCATTTCATTTTTCTGGCCCATATATTCCACCCGATAGCCCGCCTTCTGCAAAGGCTGCACCAAGGCCAGATTCGGGTTGATATGACCGGCGGTTCCGCCGCCGGCCATAAAAATCAGCTTATTACTCATTCAAACAGCTCCTTGGTTTCCGCGTCAAACCGCCCGCTGAAACTTATTCTTCGTCTGCGTATCCGTTGGGATTCTGAGACTGCCACTTCCAGGAGTCAGCACACATCTCTTCAATACCGTACTGTGCCTTCCAGCCCATCTCACGCTCTGCCTTAGCCGGATCACCATAACAGGTGGCAATGTCACCTGCACGACGAGGACCGATCTGATAAGCGATCTCATGACCGCAGGCCTTTTCATACGCATGCAGCACATCCAGTACGCTGTAACCTTTTCCTGTACCCAGATTATATACACATACACCGGGCTTTTCTTCCAGTTTCTCAACAGCCTTCAAATGACCAATGGCAAGGTCTACTACATGGATGTAATCGCGCACGCCGGTACCATCGTGGGTATCGTAATCGTCACCATGCACCTGCAAGAAAGGACGTTTGCCAATGGCAACCTGAGCCACATAAGGAACCAGGTTGTTCGGGATTCCCTTAGGATCCTCACCGATCAGACCGCTCTTATGAGCGCCGATAGGATTAAAGTATCTCAAAAGAATAATATTCCACTCCGGATCGGAGGTATGTACATCTTTCAAAATTTCTTCGATCATCCACTTAGTCCAACCATAAGGATTGGTAGCAGGTTTCTTGTTCATGCACTCGGTAATGGGCATTTCTTCCTGCTCGCCATATACGGTGGCAGAGGAGCTGAAAATCAGGTTCTTTACGCCATGGGCGCGCATTGCCTTACACAGATTCAAAGTACCTGCAATGTTATTCTCGTAATACTCCAGAGGTTTGGAAACGGACTCGCCAACGGCCTTCAGACCTGCAAAATGAATTACGCTGTCGATCTGCTCGTTATCGAAGATCTCGTTCAGTGCATCCAGATCCAAAAGGTCAGCCTTGTAGAATTTCACGCTTTTACCGGTGATCTCCTCTACACGCTCCAACGCCTTTTCACAGGAATTGTACAGGTTATCCATTACCACAACCTCATACCCTGCATTCAACAGTTCCACGCAAGTATGGCTACCAATATAGCCGGCTCCGCCTGTTACTAAAATCATATTCATATCCTCCTGATTAAATATATTCGGTCATTTTTTCGATCAACTGCATAGCCCGCGCGGCGGCCAAATTGACGAACTCCTCATACTGCATGGGGGCCCCATCACTGGCACCATCACTAATGGCCCTAATGATCACAAAGGGAACGTTATTCATATAGCAAGCCTGTGCAATAGCGCAGCCTTCCATTTCGGTGCAATCGCCCTGGAACTGTTTCACCAGCCAGTCCTTCTTTTCGGCATTTGCGATAAACTGATCGCCAGTGACAATACGACCGATCCGATGAGGGATCTGCAGCGCCTCAGCCGCCTGGTCGGCAGCCTGTTTCAGCTTTTCATCGGCTTCAAAGTAGATCTTATTGATCACTGAGATAAAGCCCGGTTCATCGCCAAAAAATGTTGTATCCATATCATGCTGAGCAGCATCATTTGAAATCACGATGTCTGCCACGTGAAGCTCCGGATTCAGGGCACCTGCCACACCTACGTTGATGATGGCATCGGGGCTGAAACGGTCGATCATAACCTGGGCGCATACAGCAGCACTCACCTTGCCAATGCCGGCCTGAACGCCCACTACTTTCTGACCATTCAGCTCACCCACCAGAAATTCCATTCCGGCCTGAGCCTTAATTTTTTCTGCGCCGGGCAAAATTTTACCCAAAGCAGTATATTCCTGAATCGTTGCAGTTATAATTCCTAACATAAATTCCTCCTTATGATTCAAGCTGCATTGCAGCTTACCGAGTTAAGCAACGCTTAACTCATTCCTCCTTTGTTATCTTACCACGGCTTTGAGCACATATAAGCTCAGGTAAATTTCTGCCTGCTTCTATGCCCAATGCCCTGATAAGACAAACCTCATTCTTTATATACAACACGGGCGGCTCCCGCAGGAGCCGCCCTCGTGCTAGTTGCGGGATTTTAGGTCGCGCAGCTTATTTGATTATTTGTTGGGGTCGTACAGATCGCTCAGCTTCTGCAGGTGCTCATAACGAGCCTTAGAAGCCTTCTCAGCCTGCTCGAACAATTCTTCGGCTCTCTCGGGGAAGGAGCGAGTCAAGGAGGAGTAACGAGCCTCGTTCAGGATGAACTCTTTGTAGCTGGTAGTAGGAGCTTTGCTGTCCATGGTGAAGGGGTTCTTGCCTTCTGCCTTCAGAGCAGGATTGAAGCGGAACATATTCCAGTAACCGCAATCAACAGCCTTCTTCATTTCAGCCTGGCAGTTAACCATACCACCCTTAATGCTGTGCATCTCACAAGGAGCGTAGCCGATGATCAAAGAGGGACCCGGATAAGCCTCAGCCTCACGGATTGCCTTCAGGGTCTGGTTGTTGTCAGCACCCATAGCGATCTGAGCTACATATACATAGCCATAGGACATAGCGATCTCAGCCAGAGACTTCTTAGCGATAGCCTTACCAGCAGCAGCAAACTGTGCTACCTGACCGATCTGAGAAGCCTTGGAAGCCTGACCACCGGTATTGGAGTATACTTCGGTATCGAATACCATGATGTTTACGTCTTCGCCAGAAGCCAGAACGTGGTCAACACCACCGAAACCGATATCGTAAGCCCAACCGTCACCACCGAAGATCCATACGGACTTCTTAGCCAGGTATTCTTTGTTGTCGATGATATCTTTGCACAGATCGCAGCAAACGCCTGCAGCTTCGATAGCAGCAACCAGAGCCTTAGCAGCGGGAGTATTCTTCTCGCCGTCATTCAGGGTATCCAGGTAAGCCTGACCAGCAGCCTTAACATCATCACAAGCCTTATCGGAAGCAACGATAGCCTTAACATCATCGATCAGACGAGCACGGATAGCCTTCTGGCCCAGATACATACCATAACCATGCTCAGCGTTATCCTCGAACAGGGAGTTAGCCCAAGCAGGACCATGGCCTTCTTTATTTACAGTGTAGGGAGAAGTAGCAGCAGGACCGCCCCAGATAGAGGAGCAACCGGTTGCATTGGAGATATACATTCTGTCACCGAACAGCTGAGTGATCAGACGAGCATAAGCGGTTTCAGCACAACCTGCGCAGGAACCGGAGAACTCGAGCAGAGGCTGTTTGAACTGGCTGCTGATAGCATTGATGTTCTTAACAACTTCTTCTTTCTCAGTTACGTTGGCAACACAGTAATCGAATACTTTCTGCTGATCATCCTGAGATTCGCGAGAAACCATCTTCAGGGACTTGGTGGGACATACGCCTACGCATACGCCACAACCCATACAATCCATGGGAGATACAGCCAGAGTATAGGTGTAACCCTGCTTAGCAACGGTCTTTTCTTTGGAACCGGTCTTGATGTTCTCAGGAGCATTAGCCAATTCTTCCTCGCTCAGAGCGTAAGGACGAATGGTAGCGTGAGGACATACAAATGCACACTTGTTACAGCCAACACAGGTAGCAGCATTCCACTCGGGAACGTTTACAGCTACACCACGTTTTTCGTAAGCAGCAGCACCGTGCTCGAAGGTACCGTCAGCATGATCGATAAATGCGGATACAGGCAGAGAGTCACCGTCCATCTTAGCAACGGGTTTCATGATGGTATCAACCATCTTAACCAGCTTAGCGGGACCTTCGGACTTCTCAGCAGCGCCACAATCGGTAGCGTTTGCCCAATCAGCGGGAACGTCGATCTTGGTGAATGCGGATACACCGGCATCGATAGCCTTATGGTTGCTGTCTACGATATCCTGACCCTTCTTGGAGTAGGACTTGGTAGCAGCGTCTTTCATATACTGAACAGCGTCTTCGATAGGCATTACGTTAGCCAGTTTGAAGAAAGCAGCCTGCAGGATGGTGTTGGTTCTCTTGCCCATACCAACCTGTACAGCCAGGTCAATAGCGTTTACAGTGTACAGCTGAATGTTGTTCTTAGCAATGTACTGCTTGGTCTCAGCATTCAGATGCTCAGCCAACTCTTCGGGAGTCCACTGGCAGTTGATCAGGAATACACCGCCGGGTTTAACGTCGTTAACCATCTTGTAACCCTTCAGGATGTAAGAAGGATTGTGGCAAGCAACGAAGTCAGCCTTGTTGATGTAGTAAGGGCTCTTAATAGCCTTGTCGCCGAAGCGCAGGTGGGAAATGGTGATACCACCGGTCTTCTTGGAGTCATACTGGAAGTATGCCTGTACATATTTGTCGGTGTGGTCACCGATGATCTTGATGGAGTTCTTGTTAGCACCTACGGTACCGTCACCACCCAGACCCCAGAACTTACACTCGATAGTACCGGCAGCTGCGGTATTGGGAGCGGGTTTCTCTTCCAGAGACAGGTTAGTTACGTCGTCGGTAATACCCAGAGTAAACTGGTTCTTGGGCTCATCCTTAGCCAGCTCTTCAAATACAGCAAATACGCTTGAAGGAGGAGTATCCTTGGAACCCAGACCGTAACGGCCGCCGATTACCTTAGCAGAAACGCCATTGGTAGCCAGAGCGGTTACAACGTCCAGATACAGAGGCTCGCCCAGAGCACCGGGCTCTTTGGTTCTGTCCAGAACAGCGATCTTCTTAGCGGTCTCGGGAATAGCAGCGATCAGGTGCTTAGCGCTGAAAGGACGATACAGTCTAACTTTGATCAGACCTACTTTTTCGCCTGCAGCGTTCATGTAGTCGATAACTTCTTCAGCTACGTCACAGATGGAACCCATAGCAACGATTACGCGCTCAGCATCGGGTGCACCATAGTAGTTGAACAGTTTGTAGTCGGTACCCAGTTTAGCATTTACTTTGCCCATGTACTCTTCTACGATACCGGGAACAGCTTCGTAGTACTTGTTGCATGCTTCACGATGCTGGAAGAAGATATCACCATTCTCGTGAGAACCACGCATTACGGGACGCTCAGGATTCAGAGCACGGTTACGGAATGCTTTAACAGCATCCATATCGCACATTTCTTTCAGGTCTTCGAAATCCCAAACTTCGATCTTCTGGATCTCATGAGAGGTACGGAAACCGTCGAAGAAGTTGATGAAAGGTACGCGGCCTTTGATAGCTGCCAAGTGAGCAACAGCACCCAGGTCCATAACTTCCTGAGGATTGGTTTCAGCCAGCATAGCAAAACCGGTCTGACGGCAAGCATATACGTCAGAATGGTCACCGAAAATGTTCAGTGCGTGAGAAGCTACGCAGCGTGCAGATACATGGAAAACGGTCGGCAGAAGTTCGCCGGCGATTTTGTACATGTTGGGGATCATCAGCAGAAGACCCTGAGAAGCGGTATAAGTGGTAGTCAGAGCACCGGCTGCCAGAGAACCGTGTACGGTACCGGAAGCACCTGCTTCAGACTGCATTTCAGCAACCTTAACGGTGGTGCCGAAGATGTTCTTCAGGCCCTGTGCAGACCACTGGTCTACATAGTCAGCCATGGGGCTGGACGGGGTAATGGGGTAGATACCTGCTACCTCGGTAAACGCGTAGGAAACGTGAGCCGCAGCGTTATTACCGTCCATGGTTTTCATTTTTCTTGCCATAGTAATTCTTCCTTTCATGTTTTGCGTATTTTTTATTGAAAAATCGCATCTTTAAAACACCGTTCAAGAAAACTTGATACGATGACATAAAAATTAGTATAAGGCTGATTGTAATTTTATCACTTTTTATGCCCCATGTAAAGAGAAAAGGCAAAACTTTTTCGCAGCAAGTTATGCCAGAACGAGAAAGTTTTGCCTTTTAATTATACATGCATTTACTTATTGTAAGTAGTGATCTCGATGCTCTCAATGATCACAGCTTCTTTAGGTCTGTTTTCAATAATTTTAGTTTGACCGGGCTCATCGATATTTGCCTCAGTTTCCTGCACTGCAGAGTATGTATCTACCTGGGAAATCGCTTCAATTACATCCATACCCTCCAGCACCTGACCGAATACAGTATGGCGGGTTGCATGATAAATGAAGTTAGACTCATACAGGGTGCCCACCTGTGCATCCAGCCACATTGCGCCGCCCTTTTCCTGATACATCTCGATCTTCTCCTGGGCAACCTTTTCAGCTTTCGCTGCGGTTTCATTGCAGATCTCCACCTTAGAGGTGTCGGTATCTTTGGCCGTTACAATAAAGAACTGGCTCTCGTTCTTATTCAGGCCCTTGTTTGCCATGCACAGTGCGCCATAATAAGGGCTCAAATAGTCAACGATCTCATCCTCGAAGTACTCGCCCCAAATGCTTTCGCCGCCTTTGCCGGTATTTTCCGGATCACCGCTCTGTACCAGATCTTCAATAACACGGAAGAACTCTACTCCGTCATAATATCCATTCTTTGCATGAGTCACAAAGTTTTCAACTGCTTTCGGAGCTTCATCTTCAAAGAAACGTACGGTTACATCACCCATAGAGGTATGCAGAATCGCAATCGTCTCGCCTTTCTCGGGAGCAGAAAACTGATAATCATAGCCTTTCTCATCGCTGCCGCAGCCTGCCAGGCACAGCACCGTCATCAGTAATGCCAGCAGCAAAGAAGCTGCCTTTACAACTTTTTTGTTCATTGGTTCCAAAATCCTTTCGCTTTATATTTTCCTAAACGCTGTATTTATTTTCTCAAGCAGCCTGCTGTCAGCATGAAACGATCAAAGGCTGTGATGCCTTCGGGTGTATTCTTATACACACCGGCATCTTCCAACACCTGGGAGAAGATCTCGCCCACTTCTCGTTTCACGATTGCTTCAGCCTTGTCAGCCTCAGCCACCACACCGTATTTCTTCTGCATTCTTTCGATCCAGGGCAGGTGCTTTTCAAGGCTTTCCTGATCGGCTGCAGAAAAGGCTTCCATATTGCCGCCCATCAAAATTTCTTGAATCAGCTGCAGTTCTTTCTGCAAACGACCCGGCAGCACAGCCAGACCCATTACCTCGATCAGACCAATATTTTCCTTCTTGATGTGATGCAGATGCGGATGCGGATGGAACACGCCGTCCGGATACTCTTCGGTACACAAATTATTTCTCAGTACCAGATCCAGCTCATATTCACCCTTGGCATTAAAGCGAGCAATAGGAGTGATCGCATTATGCGGCTGGCCATCGGTCTCCGCAAAAATACCAACGCGCTCATCGCTGTAGCCTTCCCAGAAGTTCAGCAGATGAGTAGCCAGCTGAATCAGTTCTTCCTTATCAGAGCCGGAAATACGCACACAAGACATCTGCCAGTTCACCACACTAATGGTCACGCCGGGATAGCTTCTATGAGTATAAGACTGACGCACACTGGCTTTTTCCATGGGGAATACATGGTGTCCGCCCTGATAGTGCTCATGGCTCAAAATGGATCCGCCTACAACAGGCAAGCCGGCATTGGATCCCATGAAATAATGGGGCAGCTTTTCAATAAACTGGATCAGTCTGCGGAAAGTCAGCTCGCTTATCTTCATGGGCACATGCTCACCCTTCAGCAAAATGCAATGCTCATTATAATACACATAAGGAGAATACTGCAGATACCACTGCTCGCCCTGTAGATTCATAGGAATCTGACGCAGATTCTGTCGAGCCGGATGATTCAACCGTCCGGCATAGCCTACATTTTCAGGACATAACAAGCATTTCGGATAGGAAGAAGACTTCATAAATTTCAATTTTGCAATCTCCTTCGGGTCCTTCTCCGGTTTGGACAGATTGACAGTGATCTCCAGATCGCCGTAAGGAGTCTCGGTCTGCCAATATAAGTTCTTAGCAATACGCTCGCTCATCACATAGTGATTATTGCGAGACAGATTATAAAAATATTCAGAAGCTTTTTCCGGACCCTCCTGGCACAAAAACTCAAAAGTATTCGCTACCTCAGAAGGTCTTGCCGTAAAAAAACCCATAATCTTGGCATCCATCAGGTCCCGCAGGGTAACACTCTCCCCTTCGATCAAACCATGTTCTACCATGTAATCCAGGATCTTTTTCAAAATTGGATAGGGAGTATCCGCCTGAGCCTCCAAACGAGCTGCCGCAAACGCAGCCTCACAGGGAAGCATACCCTTCATCTCACCATAAGGAGCCTCCAGCTGCAACAGTTCCAGCAGCTGATTGCGTACCAGCGGTGCATCACAGTCCTGGATCAGCTTCCGATCCAGAGCGTAAGCGATCAGTTCCTCCAACAAAAACTCGATCGGAGCATCCACACGACCTGCACCCTGTCCGGCATCAGCCACATAAAACTCAGGCTTCAAACCGGTGCGAGCTTCATAGTTCTTACCTACCTGCTCGATGAACAGCTCCACATCCTCTTCTTTAACCAAACTTACGGTACAACCACCGAAACCGGCGCCGGTCATACGGCTTCCCAAAGTACCGGGAATCTTTCTGGCCTCTTCCACCATGGTATCCAGCTCCATACCGGTTACTTCATACAAATCACGCAAAGAATCATGAGACTCATTCATCAACTGACCAAAGCGGACCATATCACCCTTCTTCAGTGCAGTCACCGCCTCATTTACACGGGCATTTTCGTATACAGCATGCTCCGCACGGTTCTGGGGCAGCTGACCCTGGATCAAGTTCTTATGCTCCTCAAACTCAGCCGGAGTCAGATCACACAAAGCCTGAATATCCAGCTTCTTCTGCAGATCTGCCAGTGCACCGTCACACTCCGCACGACGCTCATTATATTTACTGTCCGCCAAACCACGACGTTTCTTGGTATTACCAATAATCAGTTTCACGCCGTTCATATCCAGCGGCGCATATTCATAGTCCAAGGTAGCACAGTCCAGCAAAATCGCATGGCTCTCACGACCCAGACCAACGGCAAATTGGTCCATAATACCACAGTTTACACCATTAAAAGTATTCTCAGAGTGCTGACACATCTGCACCATGGTCACCTTATCATAGCCGCAGCCAAACAGATCGTTCAACATAACAGCGATCAAAACTTCCAAAGAAGCAGAAGACGACAGACCGGAACCATTTGGAATCTCACCATACACCAGAATATCCATACCCTGCAGCTTATGACCGCGCATCTGGAACTCCTTGATCACGCCCTTCGGATAGTTGGCCCAATCATCCTTCTCATCAAACTCATTGGCATCCAGCTCGATCTCCGCTGTTTTCGGGAAATTCAGGCTGGCAAAACGCACCTTTCTATCCTCGCGCACACGCACCGCACCAAAGGTACCAAAGCTCAGCGCACAAGGAAATACCTTACCACCATTATAGTCAATATGTTCACCAATCAGGTTCACACGACCCGGCGAATAATACAATGTAACATCGCCCTCACCATACAGCTTTTTAAATTCTTCCTGCATATTCATGGCAATCTTCCTCCAATATTTCAACCGGCAAAGCCGGAAATTATGACGTACTCATTGCTTTTTCAATAGCTTCCATAACCGCCTCGGTTCCGTTTTTTCCCGGGCTTTTCGCCATGGCCGCCTTGTAGCTTTCTCTGCCGTCCCACACTTGTTTCAATGCTGTCAGCAAAGTTTCTTTTGTTAGTTGTTCCTGGGGCAGTACCAAACTATACCCCTTCTTTTCAAAGGATGCGGCATTCAATATTTGATCCCCACGGCTCACAGCTTTTGGAAGTGGAATCAAAATATTTGGCTTTTGCAGCAGCACTATTTCCGCTAAAGCATTGGCACCTGCCCGGCTGACGATCAGATCTGCCATTGCATACAGGTGCTTCAGTTCGGCTCCCGCATATTCCAACGGGCAGTATCCGAGCATCGGTTTGCAGTGCTCTGCCTGCTGCCGTCCGCACAGATGCACGATCTGATACCTCTTGGTCAGCTCTGCCGCTGCCGTTCCAATCACTGCATTCAAGGCTCCTGCTCCGCTGCTGCCGCCCATCACCAGTATTACCGGCTTTCCCGGTGTCAACCCGGTCAGGGTATAGCCTTCCTTCGCGCTTCCTTCCGTAAGTTCCTGCCGTATAGGCGTGCCCGTCAGCACCGCCTTACCAGACGATACAAACTTAAGCGTTTCTTCAAAACTTACACAGATCTTGTCTGCAAAGGGCATACACAACTTGTTTGCCAAGCCCGGTGTCATATCGGATTCATGCAGCACCACCGGCACCTGGCACAGCTGACCTGCCACCGCCACCGGCACACTCACGAAGCCGCCTTTGCAAAAGATCACCGCCGGTTTTTCCCTGCGGATAATGGCAACCGCCTGCAGAATTCCTTTTGCATTCAGCCAAGGACTGATCCAGTTTTCCAAATTGAAATCCCTATGCAGTCGTCCGGCTGTTATGTGATAAAAAGAAAGTCCCGCTTCCTTTGCCAGTCGTTCTTCAATACTATTTTTTCTTCCTATATAGCCAATGCGGTAACCCTTTTCGCGGAGTGGTTTCACCATCGCCAAATTAGGCATCACATGCCCTGCGGTGCCACCACCCGTCATCATGATCAGCCGGCTCATAGGCAAGTTCAATTACCGCAGTTTTTCTGCGATCTTGGCAGCCTGCTCAGCCAGCTCCTCAGGCGCTGCGCTGCCGGGCTCCCACAAAGGCACATTCCCCACACCTTCAAAGCGAGGAATTACATGCAAATGATAATGCATCACCGTTTGACCGGCGGCCTCTTCATTATTCTGCACCACATTCACACCGTCGGCGTTCAAAGCAGCCTTAGCCGCAATGGCCAGCTTCTTAGCCAGCTTCATAGCCTCAGCCGCGATCTCCTCGGGCAGTTCATACAGGTTTGCATAATGCTCCTTGGGCAGGATCAGCATATGTCCAGGGCTAGCCGGACCCAGATCCAGAATCACTCGGAACATGTCATCTTCATATACAGTATTTGTCGGAAATACTCCGTTTGCAAGCTTACAGAAAATACAATCGTTCATTTCGAGAACTTCCTTTCTTCATAGCTACTCTTTAGTATATACCAAAAAATCCGGTGGGGCAACACCGGATTCGTGAATATTTTGTTACGTTTTTCAATTTTCAGCTTTCGCTTAGCTACCTCAACTCTTTTTCAGCTGCGCATATACATCCCGTTTGCTGATGCCCAGATCCTTTGCCACGGCCTTCATGGCTTCCCTCTCCGGAAGGTCTGCATACAACGCCATATGCTGTTCCAAAGTCAAACCCTCAAACTGCAGTTTACGAGTCTCTTCCTGCTGCTCAGCAGTTTGACCTTCCACCAACAGCACATACTCACCACGGGGCTCATTTTCCTCATAGTAAGCAGCCAAGTCCGCCAGTTTCATCAGCTTGATCTCTTCAAACTTTTTGGTCAGCTCTCGCACCGCGGCAGCCGGACGATCTCCCGCCACCTCCGCCATGGTCTTCAGCGTTTCTTTTACCCGGTGAGGAGCCTCATAAAAGATCATAGTTCGGCGTGCCGTTCTCAAATCCTCCAGCACCTGACGGCGCTCCTTTTTATCCACCGGCAAAAACCCTTCGAAAACGAAACGGCGGGAATCTAACCCACTCAGCGCCAAAGCTGTTACAAAGGCACAAGGACCGGGCAGAGCCGTCACCGAAACACCCGCCTCATGGCAGCGACGCACCAAAACCTGCCCCGGATCTGAAATAGCCGGCATACCGGCGTCGGTTACCAGCGCGATCTGCGCACCCTGCTGCAGCCGTTCGATCAATTCCTGTGAGCGCTGCTTTTCATTATGCTGATGATAACTGATCAGCGGCACCTTAATTTCGTACCGAGCCAGAAGCAGGCCTGTATTTCTCGTGTCTTCCGCTGCGACTAAATCAACAGCCCGAAGAGTTTCCAGCGTACGCTGGCTTATATCACCCAGGTTTCCAATGGGTGTGGGGCACAAATATAATTTACCTTCCATAATGTTCCTCTTTTAGTGCTTAGTCCAGGTAGACGGGCTGAATGCGAACAGCAGGGGGAAGATTTCCAAACGACCCAGCAGCATCGCCAGCGAAAGGATCACCGTAGAAAAATCGGAGAATGCCGCAAAGGAATACATCGGACCCACCTGCCCCAGACCGGGACCAATATTATTAAAGCAGGCAATCATTGCTGTCAGGTTGGTGGTCATATCAAAACCATCGAAGCAAAGCAGCAAAAAGATCACCGCCGAAATTACCATATAGATCGCAAAATACGCACTCACACTGCGCAGGGTCTGGTCGTCCACGCGCTTACCTTCAAATTTAACTACACCCACAGAACGCGGATGCAGCATATGACGGATCTCGCGGCGGATCATTTTACCCAGCAAAATCACGCGGGCAATTTTCAAACCACCCGCTGTGGAACCGGCGCAGCTTCCAATACACATCAGCATCACCAGCACACCCTGCGACAAATTGGGCCATTTGGTAAAGTCCAACGTAGCATAACCGGTGGTAGTCATAATAGAAGCTGTTTGGAAGGCAGAACCGCGTACAATATCCGACATAGAACTATCGTAGCCGTAGGCCGACAGATTCATCACAATGATCAACGTCGAACCGATCCAAAGTGCCATATAGACCCACAGTTCCGTACTCTTGAGAGCCGCCTTTCCGCGTCCGATCAGGAGCAAATAATACAGATTGAAATTCACGCCAAAAATGATCATAAAGATCGTGATCACCCACTGCAGATAGTGACTATAGCCGCCGATACTATTGGCTTTAATGCCAAAACCACCGGTGCCCGCGGTACCAAAAGCATGTACCACGCTATCGAACAGGGGCATACCACCCAACAGAAGCAGCAAAATCATGGCCACCGTTAAAACGATGTACAGCATATATAAAATTTTAGCTGTATCCTTCATACGAGGTACCAACTTACCCACCGTAGGGCCGGGCACCTCCGCACGCAAAATATGGATCGATCGGTCCGATATGGTGGGTACCACCGCCATAATAAACACCAGTACACCCATACCGCCGATCCAATGGGTAAAGCTGCGCCAGAAGAGTAATCCACGACTCATAGCCTCCACATCTTCCAAAATAGAAGCTCCGGTGGTGGTAAAGCCGCTTACCGTTTCAAAAAAAGCATCGATAAACGAGGGGATCTCCCCGCTTATTACAAAGGGCAAGGCGCCTATTGCTGACATCAAGATCCAGGCAAAAGCAACGATTACAAAGCCCTCTTTCGCATAGATCACGCGGTTTTTCGGTTTGCAAAACACTGTCATCGCCAGACCAATGCCAAAGGCAATGCCTGCGGAAATCAAAAGAGAAATCACGCAGCTTTCCGTATACAAAGCCGCAACACCGGCCGGTAACAACATAAGCAGTCCTTCTACCTTCATTACCTGGCCGATCATATATAAAACCATTTTTCGATTCATATACTCAGTTCCTATTTATTACCTAAAAATATCTGACAAATCATACAATCTCTGATCCGTAGCAATGACAACCACACGGTCTCCCACCTGTATCACATCATCACCACCGGGAATAATGGTACGGCGTCCTCGCACGATACCACCGATTAGAATGTTGGGTTTCAAATCCAGATATTTCAAAGGAATCTGCACTTTCTTAAAGCTGGGTTTTACATTAAACTCCAGAGCTTCTGCCGCTCCATCCATCAACTTATACAGAGTTTCCACATTACTACCCATAGAGTTTTCCAATGCTCGTGCATACCGCACCATGTTGTTTGAAATCAACTCTTTGGGATTCACAATGTTTTCCAACCCTAATTTTTCCGCCATAACCTTGAACTCATTGCGATCCACCTTCGTCATGGCCTTCGGCACATTCTGTGAAGCAGCGAAGATCGACATCAGAATATTTTCTTCATCAATTCCGGTCAGCGATACAAAGGCATCCGCCGAGGCCAAACCTTCCTCCAGCAGAATCTCCTGTTTCGCCCCATCGCCATTAATGACCACCGCCTGCGGAATTGCTTCACACAGCTCACGGCAGCGCTGACGATCGCGTTCAATGATCTTGACCGAGCTGTGGACCTCTGCCAACATCTTACCCAAATAATAAGCAGGACCGCTGCCGCCCAAAATCATAACATCCCGGCTACCCTTTTCCAAATAGCCGCAGGCCTTCAACAGCTTATCTACCTCGCTGGGAGAAGCCGTCAAATTGATCATGTCACCTTTTTTCAGTTCAAAATTACCATCGGGAATAAACACCTGGTCGCCTCGGCGTACCACGCACACCAGGAACTTAGCCTTGATCTTATTTCGAATTTCATACAACTTATGTCCAATCAGAGGCGAATACTCCTTCACCTGCATCTCGATCATTTCAAAGTTGCGCTTGGAAAAATACTCAGAACGAATACCATTCGGCAGCTTCAAAGTGTTAAAAATTTCTGCTGCCGTAATCTGATCCGGATTAATAAACATGGAAATATTGGCCTGCTGCTTAATGAAAGCCAGACCTCTTCCTCTGTATTCCGGATTCGATATACGGGCTACCGTATGCTTAGCTCCCATTTTACGTGCCAAAAAGCAGCTCATAAAATTCAGCTCATCATTAAGCGTCATGGCCATATACAGCTCCGCTTCGGCTACACCGGCCTCCATCAGTGTATCATAATCGGTACCGCTTCCGCACATTGTCATTACATCATATACATTAGTAATATCGTTCAAAACCGTAGCATCTTGATCGATTACTGTAACATCATGGCCTTCCATTACCATATTTGCCAAAATGTCCGCACCAATTTTGCCACAGCCCATAATCACTATATTCATATCATTTTCCTCTAAAATGCCTTCGTGTATCCGTCTCTCATCTTGGAAACTTGCTACGATTCTATCGCAACTCGTTTCATTTTGCAAGTCCCACCTTAAATCTTGTTGGCGATCTTAAAAATCCAAGACTCCTTCACCTTTACCGCATTCTGCGGGCAAAGCTCCTGACAGCAGAAGCAGCGAATACACTCTTTATAGTCCACCGTCGGACGACGATTTTTCATTGTAATCACCTTCGCCGGGCAGTTAGCAGCACAATCTCCGCAGCCTACGCAGCGTCTTGGGTCAAACTGCACCTTAGGCCGCAGCCACTTCATGGCAAACTTCGGCAAAAATCCTCCGCCGGACAGATCCGAATGAATATGATCCGGCAGCTTAAAATCTGTTATTCTAAACTGTTCGGGATCCTCACCCACCATCTGCACCTGCGCAGCGGCGCTGGGCGCCAAACCTCTCGCGGCAGCCACCTTGATCGTGGGCACCTGTTGCTCGCCAAGGCCCACCAGGTCGGCGGCTACCGTGTCAAGCTCATAGGGATTGGCACTCGCCAGTACAGCCCCGATCTTTCGCGGCATACCACCGGTAGGTCCGTTTCCTTCCATTCCGATGATGGCATCCATAAAGGAAAGTACCGGTTTAACAGCTTCGCAAATATCGATCAGCGCATTTGCAAAGTCTTCCATCTTAGGCATACGCACATGATATTCGGCCTTCACCGTCCCCGGCACTGTGCCGAAGAGGTTCTTCATGGCTCCGGTATAAGTCATCATGCTGTGAGTCTTGAGTTTGCAGACCGATATGACTTTATCGGCCTCCCCGCTCATGGCGGTCAGGGTCAAATTTTTCAGCATTTTGCCTGCCGGGCAGGCCACTTCTCGCGTTCCGGTGTTGTAACTGAGTTCCGCTCCGCTCTCCTCTGCTGCCTGTACCATACCGGTCACGCGGTAGTTGCGGCGCAGCATAGCGGTGTTAAAGGTGCCGCCGGGGCTGTCTCCGATGATCACGCGGCAGCCGTAGGCCTTCAGCTGGCGGGCAAGTTCCGCTACAAAAGCAGGATGTGTAGTAGCCGCCGCATCCGGACCTTTGCTCATGACCAAATTCACCTTCAGCAGCACTGTTTCGCCAGGCTTAACATAGGGCTCCCAACCACCCAGATCTTCAATAGTCTCCGTAACAGCGCGGTGTATTTCTTCAAGCTGATAGTTATTGCAATGACGAATGGTGACCATCTTGTCCATATACCTCCAGCATTTGTTTGGTATATACTCCTGGGGCCTCATAGGTGATCAGCGGCGGTTTGATCCGCATTTCACGGCCGCCCTGATATACGCCTTCAATCAGCACCTGTGTAGGCTCTTTATCGATATAGGGATGCACCAGCTGCATGCCCTTAGGTTCAATTTTAACTCTTTGCATCTCTTCGAAAATTTCCGACAGCCGCTGCGGCCGGTGTACCATATAGAAGCGGCCCTTAGACATCAGCAAATGTGAGGCGGCTTCCATTACATCCCGCAGGCTGCAGCAGATCTCGTGACGGGCGATCTGTACTGCCGGAGTGTCATTCAACAGTTTAGGATTCGCCGTTTTCATATAGGGCGGATTCACCGTGACTACATGAAAGCTATGGGGCTTTAGCTGCAGTGCGGCAGTTTCGGCTTCACCTTCTTTCGGCGTGGGTCTGCCGATTTCACACAAGTCTCCCTGCAGCACGGTGATGCGATCCTCTATTCCGTTCAGTTCCATACTACGCCGGGCCATGGCAGCCATTTCCGGCTGGATCTCCACCGAGGTATAGGTGGCCTTTGGATACCGTGCCAGCATTAAAATCGGCACGATTCCATTACCGCTGCACAGATCTATCACCCGTTCACCGGGTTTTGCTTTGGCATAATCCGCCAATATCACCGCATCGGTACCAAAACAAAACTTATCCGGATCCTGTATAATGCGGTAGCCACCTCGCTGCAGTTCATCGATTCGTTCCATAACTTCTCCTGTATACAAGGAAGTGCCGCAATCGGTGCGGCACTTCACATTCATAATATTTCCTTTGTTTTAAAACTCTTTTTCCAGCTCGCGCAGCTGCTTCTGTTCTTCCTTGTCCATATATTCGGAATTATTGCGGCGTCTGCGCTTCTTGTTGATCTTGATCTCATCAAGCGGGAATTCAGTGATCACAACATCGCCCTTCTCCTGGGTAATACCCACTTTCACCAGCTGGCGCAGCACGTTTACATGCAATACTTCACCGGTACCGCTGGGTGTATCCACCACATCACCCTCATCGGGCAGATTCTTGGTCAGATCCTCATAGGTGCTCTCCTCGTACTTCAAGCAGCACATCAAGCGGCCACAGGTACCGGAGATCTTGGTGGGATTCAGCGACAGGTTCTGATCCTTTGCCATCTTAATGGATACCGGGGCAAAATCGGTCAGGAAGGTGGAGCAGCAATAAGGACGTCCACAAATACCGATACCGCCACCCATTTTGGTTTCATCACGCACACCGATCTGGCGCAGTTCGATACGGGTTCTGAACAAAGAAGCCAGATCCTTTACCAGCTCACGGAAGTCGACACGACCATCGGCAGTAAAATAAAACAGGATCTTATTGCCGTCAAAAGTATATTCCACATCCACCAGATGCATATCCAGCTTGTGATCGGCGATCTTACCAAGGCAGATATCAAAGGCTTCTTTTTCAGCCTGCAGATTCTTTTTATATACTTCCTTATCCTCTTCGGTAGCCTTACGGATCACACTGCGCAGCGGCGCTACAATATCTTCTTCACCGGCCAAACGAGGATCGGTCACTACAAAACCATATTCTACACCGCGGGCGGTTTCTACAATTACATATTCTCCCTTTTCAACACGGTAAGGACCCGGACTAAAATAATAGATTCGGCCTGCATGGCGGAATCGTACTCCAATTACAGTTGTCAAAATAATCCTCCATATAAGTGCGGCGTAACAATCTGCCGCCTTACTCTCTATTTCAGTTCCATCAACAAGCAGTCGATGGCCAACGCTGCATTGGCATTGGCTTTTAATTTTTTATGAATATCCAGCACCTTATCGGTGATCTGAATGAGCTTTCGATTTTCATAATAAGAAGCCATTGAAGCAATGGTCTCCAATTGATCGGCACACAGGATCTGCGCCGGATCCCGGGTCTCCTGATATACCAGAATATCCCGATACCAAATGAGCAGCAGCGAAAATAGTGCCTCCTGCTCCGATTTGAACTGATCCCAAAGTTGAGATCCTTTCATCACCTCCAGCTGCGATAGCTGGGGAACACGGCTCAAAAACTGAAACAGTTCTGTCCGCATTTCTTCAAAATTCTCATCTTCGCACAGTTTAAGTGCTTGTCCAATCGATCCTTGGGCAAAGGCAGCGGCAATGCCGGCTTTTCCGCTTTCCACTCCTCTGCGCCCCAGTTCTGCCTTGACCACTTTACTATCCAGTGGCTGCAGACTGATCTTTACGCAACGAGACAAGATGGTGGGCAAAAATGCGGCTGCACTTTCCGCCATCATAATGATTAGCCCATACGACGGAGGCTCTTCCAAGGTCTTCAGCATGGCGTTTTGTGCCTCTACTGTGAGCCGCTCTGCTTCCTCGATCAAGTAGATCTTATACTGTCCGCCGTAGGGTCTGATGCTGATGTCCTTCACCAATTCATCACGAATCTGCTTAACAGAAATGGTGTTTTTATCCGGCAGTGTACGGATCCGTTTCACGTCCGGATGATTATCATGGTCAAAACTGCGACAGGACTGACAACGACCACAGCAGTCTTGCTGTCCGTTTGGGCCTACTATAGGCGCTTGGCACAGCAGGGTCTTGACGAAGGCATTTGCCAACGTCTTTTTTCCCACTCCGTGGGTACCTTCTAATAAATAGGCATGGCTCATCTGCCGGTCAGCCAGGGCCGCCTGCAAATGAGCCTTTGCTCCGTCATGTCCAAGTATTGCAGAAAAAGAGGCTCCCTCTCTGCTCAACTGATCAGCCATTGGGAGCCCCTCCTCTCAAAATCAGAATTTGTGGAACTGCTCTACGTCAACAACGAATACGGTTGCGCCGCCGGCTGTTACCTCAATAGGATAGGGAACATAACCTTCTGCGGTGGTGGTGTAGGGCTGGTTGGCGATGGTCATCTGCTTAACCGTCTGGCATTTGTCGTGAATGATCTTCAGAACCTGATCCAGTTTGTCGGAGTCTACACCGATCAGCATGGTTGTGTTACCGACACGAAGGAATCCACCGGTACTGGCCAGCTTGGTTACCTGGAAATTGCTGCGGTTCAGTGCAGTGGTGAGTTTCTGAGCATCTTCGTCATGGATGATCGCTAATACAAGTTTCATTTTGATTCCTCCTCGTTTATGTTTTGTGCGCTTTTAGTTCAAACCTTTCGCATGCTTGCCCTTTCACGCACGAATAGATAAGTATATATTTTAGAATCGCTCTCCCTGCTTCTTATGCTTTCGCACAGATCAGGTCTTTCACGCGTTTCAAAATATCTTGATGAATGGTCTGCGGATCGCGGGCACCGTCCACGAGCTGAATCCGCTCCGGATAGCGGTGAGCCAGCTGCAGATACCCTTCGTTGACACGGCGATGGAAATTGTCCTGTTGAGCTTCCATGCGGTCAAGACTACCGTTTTGCTGCTTTTTGCGGCGCAATCCTTCTTCATAATCGATATACACCATAATGGTGGCATCGGGCTGCAGGCCTCCGGTAGCATATTGGTTGATCGCTTCAATCGTCTCGATGGTCATGCCGCGGGCAATCCCCTGATACACCAAACTGGAATCAAGGAACCGATCCAGTAATACGATATAGCCGTCTTTCATGGCGGGTTTGATCTTCTCAGCCACATGCTGTGCGCGGGATGCGGCATATAGCATGGCTTCGGTCATCTGATCCATCTCGGTATACTCCGGATTCAAAATCACGCTGCGGATCGCTTCACCAATCGGTGTGCCACCGGGTTCACGGCTGCGGATCACCGGATATCCCTGCTCGCGCAGTGCTTTTTCAAGCAGATCCATCTGCATTGTTTTTCCGGACCCATCCGGCCCTTCCATGGTGATCAATAAGCCTTGTTTCAGCGTCATTTTGTTACCTTCCTGCATTTGTATATAATCCTATCAATAATATATCATATCCGGCAGGATTTTTCAAGAAAAAGTGTGTATTCCCTCCAAATTGGCACAGACGCACCCATACGGCTTCAATTTTCATCCAAACCCGCCTTCCTCCTCCACTTGTAACACTTTCGTAATAGATATTTATTATAAATTCATATTTTTAGAAGGATTCCATAACAACTCTATGGTATCATACAAAAGTTAGATGTATATTTCATTTGTTTGGAGGAAAGAGCAATGGTTCAACGTTTTCGAGAATGCTTCCAGCAATGCTTGAGCACTTATCGACAGGAAATTGCCTCAAATGCCTTCCTTCTGTCCTTGATTGGCCCTTTCTACGGCCTTTGCGATCATACTGTATACGAAGGCTGGAAGCTTTCCAGCGATATTCGCTACTTCGAAGCTTCTAATCTCATATATGCTTTGAAAAACACCGAGTCACTTCCGCAGGAACTTGTGGAACTGGCCGATGATTTTATTTCCCAAGGTTACGAGGCCCTGAGCAGTCAGGACTTTCCAATCGAGACAGTAAAGGAACAGATCAAATTTATCTATACCATTCTGCAGGGCACAGCAATCACAGCCCCCGAAGAAGGCAACTAACACAAAAATACCGATCTGCATTTAATCTATGCAAATCGGTATTTTTTATACGTATTCTCCATGGTTTTACCGTTTACATTATGTTACGATAAGGCCACTTGATTCATCATTTTTCCGGCTTTGCCGGCTTTTCTACTCAGGAGGTTTCCATGACCAACACACTCACTGCTCGCAGCGGCCAAACGCCGTCTTTCTATCGTCAAATCTTTAAGTTGGTACTGCCCATCATTCTGCAAAATCTGCTCAGTTCCTTCGTCAGCTCCGCCGACGTGGTAATGCTGAATTATGTGGGTCAGTCTTCCATTTCTGCGGTTTCTCTGGCTTCTAATTATACCAACATACTCTTCATGGTTTTCTATGGTCTAGGCACCGGCGCCACCATGCTCTGCGCCCAATATCACGGCAAAGGCGATCTGCGCGCTATTCAGGTGGTGGAAGGTATTGCCCTGCGCTTCTCTCTGGTACTAGCTCTGCTGATCGCCGCAGCTGCCCTTCTCATCCCCGAGCTCATGATGACGGTTTTCACCAACGACGCCGAACTCATCACCATCGGCGCCTCCTACCTGCGTTACCTCAGCCTGTGCTACCTTTGCTGGGGCATCAGCGAGATCTACCTGGCTGTGCTGCGCAGCATCGGCCGCGTAGGCATCAGCACCGCCCTCAACATGCTCGCCTTTATTTTAAATGTAGCCCTCAATGCTGTGTTCATCTTCGGTCTGTTCGGCGCACCTAAAATGGGCGCACCCGGTGTCGCCCTAGCCACCACCCTGTCCCGCCTGATCCAGCTCATCGCCTGCTTCATTGTATCCGCCCGCAGCAAAGACATCACGTTGGATCTTCGCTATCTGTTCCGCAGCAACAAGCTCCTCTCCCATGACTTTCTACGGCTTTCCGTGCCCGCTCTACTCAACGATATCATTTGGAGCGTCGGCTTTTCCATGTATTCCGTTATTCTCGGCCATCTGGGCACCGATGCCGTAGCCGCCAACTCCTTCGTTGTCATCGTCCGCAACTTCGGTACCATTCTTTGCTTCGGCACCGCCAACGCCGCCGGCATTTTGCTTGGCAACATCATTGGCCGCGGCAGTTTAGAGGAGGCGCGCGAAGGCGCGAAAAAATCGGTACGCCTCACCGTGATCACCAGTGCCATCGGCGGACTCATCATTCTTCTGATCATGCCCCTGGTGCTCCGCTACGCGGAGCTGACGGATACCGCCATGCATTATTTGAAATATATGCTTTTGATCAATATCTACTATGTAATGGGTCAGGGCGTGAACACCACCCTGATCGGCGGTGTATTTCGCGCCGGTGGTGACAGCAAGTTCGGCTGCATCTGTGACTTTGTTGACATGTGGATCTACGCCGTTCCACTAGGCTTTATCGCGGCCTTTGTACTGGATCTTCCTGTACTTTGGGTATATTTCTTGCTCTGTACCGATGAATTTGCCAAGTGGCCCTGGGTCATCGGACACTACCGCAGCGGCAAATGGCTGAATAATATTACCCGTGATAATTTGTTTGACAAGGAAGAGGTTTCCAATGAATAAAACCTTATATGTCACCGATCTGGATGGCACGCTGCTGGGCAGCGATCAAAAAGTTTCCTCTTACAGCTGCTCCGTTATCAATGATCTGGTCACCCGAGGCATGATCTTTTCCTACGCCACGGCCCGTTCTATGATTACCGCCCGAAAAGCTACGGTTGGCTTAAACGCACAGATGCCTCTGATCGTTTATAATGGTACTTTTGTAATCGACAATGCCACCGGTAAGCGACTGATTTCCAACACGTTTTCTGCTGCGGAAGCTACAGAGCTGTTGGAAATTTTGCAGGCGCACGATATAGCACCACTGGTATATTCGCTGCAATCCGACTTTGAAAAGTTTTCCTATATTCCCTCTGCTGTTTCTCCCGGCCTGAGGCGCTTTTTAAACAGCCGTCAAGGTGATGTGCGGGATAACCCGGTTTCATCCGTTGCCGACCTTTCTCTTGGCGAGGTCTACTATTTTACCAATATCGATGAACCTTCTAAGCTGATCCCGGTGTATGAATCCATCCGCGATCGGTATAATTGTATGTATCAAAAAGATGTCTACTCCGATGACATGTGGTTGGAAATTCTACCCAAATCAGCTTCTAAGGCCTCTGCCATTCTACAGGTCAAAGAGCTTTACGGCTGCGACCGCATCGTCGCCTTCGGCGATGGTCTCAACGACCTTCCTATGTTTGAGATCGCCGATGAATGCTACGCTGTTTCCAACGCAGTGGTTGAATTAAAGGCCATTGCCACAGGGATAATCGAAAGCAACAACGCCGACGGCGTTGCCAAATGGCTGAGCAAACATGTAATCTTGTAATTGAAGACATTCGTTCAGTTACAATTTTTATTTTTCGAAAAATAACTGAACCGTTCAGTTATTCCTCTTCTTCTCTCTACTGGGTAACTGAAGATTTTCAGTTACTCGATTACGATTTCACTAGTAATAACGGAATGTTTCAGTCACACTACCCTCAAACGAACCCTATTAAATGAACAGATTCAGTTAAAAATTGAAAAATCGATTTTGCAACTGAACGCAAACAACCAAAAGATCCTCGGCTCCACAAGGCTTGCAAAAAGACCACAAAGCAGCGGTACTATCGAGAACATACCACCGTAGTTCGAGATAGCACCGCTGCTTATTTACTTTTATTTCTTTAATCCCAACTTCTCTGCCGCTTCTTCTCGCATCTTGTATTTCAAGATCTTACCGGCAGCGTTCATGGGGAACTCTTTTACAAACATAAAGTAGCGAGGTACTTTATGGCGAGCAATGGAAGCATTGCCAAACTCGCGCATTTCGTTTTCATCCGCCGTCTCACCCTTGTGCAGAATGATCCAGGCACAGCATTCTTCGCCGTATCGTTCATCCGGCACGCCAATTACCTGTACGTCACGCACCTTTGGATTGGTCAAGTAGAACTCTTCGATCTCACGGGGATACAAGTTCTCGCCGCCGCGGATGATCATATCCTTCAAACGACCGGTTACCTTAAAATATCCATCGGGCGTACGACAGCAGATATCACCGGAGTGCAGCCAACCATCGGCATCGATGGTCTGTGCGGTTGCCTCGGGCATCTTGTAATAACCCTTCATAATATTAAAACCACGGGCCACAAACTCACCGCTTTCGCCGTCGGGCAGTTCTTCACCGGTCTCGGGATCGATGATCTTACATTCCACGTTGGGGAAGGCACTACCTACTGTTTCTACGCGGTGATCCAGATCCTCATTCACCTCACCCATGGTACACCCGGGCGAGGCTTCAGTCTGGCCGTATACGGAAATGATCTCGCGCATGTTCATCTCAACAGAAGCACGGCGCATCAGATCAGCCGGACAGTTGGCACCCGCCATGATACCGGTTCTCATGTAGGAGAAGTCGGTTTTAGCAAAGTCTGCATGGTTAAACAAAGCAATAAACATAGTGGGCACACCATTAAAGCAGGTGATGTGCTCATCGTTGATACATGCCAGCGAAGACTTCGGAGAGAAGTAAGGCATGGGCAGCAAAGTACCGCCATGGGTCATGGTAGACGTCATGGAAAGCACCATACCGAAGCAATGGAACATAGGCACCTGGATCATCATACGATCCGCGGTGGACAGGTCCATACGGTCGCCAATGGTCTTACCATTATTGACAATATTGCGATGGGTCAGCATAACACCCTTGGGGAAGCCGGTGGTACCGGAGGTGTACTGCATGTTACATACATCATCGGGTTTAACCAGGGAAGCGCGGCGGCGTACCTCTTCATGGGGCACCAGGGCAGCACGCTGCAGCATCTGCTCCCAATTCAGGCAACCGGCCATATTAAAGCCAACGGTTACTACGTTGCGCAGGAAGGGCAGATTCTTCGAATACAAAGGCTCGCCGGGAGTCAAAGTCTGCAGTTCGGGACACAGTTCTTCAATGATCTCACGATAGTTAATATCCTTACAATCTTCGATCATGACCAAAGTATGGGTATCGGACTGTTTCAGCAAATACTCGATCTCGTGGATCTTATACGCTGTGTTAACGGTAACCAGAACCGCACCGATCTTGGTGGTAGCCCAGAAGGTAATAAACCAGGCAGGAATGTTGGTCGCCCACACCGCCACATGATCGCCGGCTTTTACGCCCAAAGAAATCAGAGCAGCCGCACACTCATCCACATCGCGTCGGAATTCAGTATACGTACGGGTATAATCCAAAGTCGTATATTTAAAGGCATACTGGTCCGGATATTTTTCCACCATGGTATCCAGCACATCAGAGAAGGTAGCATCAATTACATCGTACTTCTTCCACACGAAGGTACCGGTCTTATCACGGTTATAGTAAGCCTTGTCATATTCTTTTTTATCACGGCTAAGAGACGCAATATAATTGGCAAAGTGGGTCAGCACGATATCAGGGTCATTTACCTCATCGTTCCATGCGCAGCAGATATAGCCGTCATAGTTCAAAGAAGTCAGCGCATTGATCACCTTGTCCACCGGCAGGTCGCCCTCGCCAATGAGCACCGTATGATCATCTTTCATATCACCCAGACGCACATATTTGATGTAAGCGCCCAGCTTCTTAATGGTGGTTTCTGCACTTTCACCCGCACCAAAGAAGGTGCCGCGAATGTTCCAGGCTGCGCCCAAAACAGCAGAAGAAAAGAAGTTAATAATATCCGTTACATTTTCCGTTTCAGCCAAGTAGCCCACGGTCTCCAACAGGATCTGAATGTCAGCTTTTTCTGCCTTGGCAATGGCAGCCGCCATCTTCTTTTCCAAAGTCTCATTGGAAACCTTTTCCTCGATGCGCAGGATCACGCGCTCGATACCGGCTCCTCGAGCCAGTTCCACATAGCGAACCAACATATCGGAGGTCACTTCCTCACTCTCCACCGGCTGGGGAATGGTCAAGGCAGACACGGAAAGACCACGGTTCAAAAGCTTACGGTTGGAGTCGGCCGCACGATCATTGCGCAGTACACTGTCCGCATGCTGTCTTCTTTCTTTTAATGCATCGTAGATCTCAAAGCCTGTATAGCCATAGTCGTAGGCATAGCGGCACAGATCCAAAAAGGATGCACGGTTTACATGTTTAGTAGAAAATACGAGTTTCATTTTATGCCTCCTCGTA